>CAZGHJ010000272.1:0-3644 GCA_964525355.1 uncultured Roseicyclus sp. | reverse complement strand
TCGGCGACCGCTTCCCGCCGCGCACCCGAGCCAAGGAAAACTCGCAACGCCCAGAGGATCATCTGGAAGCGGCACGGGACTGCGCCACGATCGAGGCGATCAGGCTGCAGAAAGAGGAAGGCCTCGACATCATCACCGACCGCGAGATCCGACAGGAGGGCCATTCGGACCGCTTTGCGACCGCACCAAGCGGTGTCGACATCGCCAATCCCGGAACGGGGCTTGACCGATCTGGCCACCCAAATCCGCCCCCCGCGTAGTAGGCGCCTTGCCCCGCCTGACTACCGTGGGGGTGGACGACCTAAAATTCCTCAAGGCGCCCACCGACCACGTGGTCAGGATCACTCTGCCGGGGCCTTTAACGATAGCGCCAGCAGGCCTTGGACGACCACCGCGACGATCCCCGGACCATCGCCCTTGCGACGCCACCGGCCGCGGAGCGGCCGCAATGCCCGGGCGGGAATTGCAAGGGCGGGCCGGTCGCCCGCCCCCCGGGCGCAAGCGGCCGGCCTCGTCGGGGTCAGAATTCCGACCAGGTGGCACTCGTCCCGCCACCGCCCGTGCCCGTGCGCCGCAGCGGTTGCGTGGCGGGGGCCGGGGCGGCGGCCGGTGGCGCGCTCGCCGCGGGCGGGCTCGCGCCGATGCGGGTGGGGACGCCGGCGGGCGTGCCCGTGGCGGTGCGGAAGCGGGCGACGTTCCGGGCCAGTTCCACGGCAGCCATGCGCACGGTGTTGCTTGCCGCCGAGGCCTCTTCGGACATGGCGGCGTTGTGCTGGGTCACGGAATCGAGTTCCCGCACGCCGACGTTCAGTTCCCGGATCCCGCTCGATTGCTGCCGGGCCGAGTTGGCGATGTCGGAGATCATCCTCGACGCACCCTGGATCCGCTCCACGATATCGCGAAGCGCCTCGCCGGCCTTGGTGACGAGCGCGCTGCCGGTTTCGACTTCGCCGGACGAGGCCTGGATGAGCCCGCGGATCTCCTTGGCCGAGTCCGAGGATCTGAGCGCGAGGGCCCGGACCTCGGAGGCGACGACGGCAAAGCCGTGACCCGCTTCCCCGGCCCGCGCGGCCTCGACGCCCGCGTTGAGGGCCAGCAGGTTGGTCTGGAATGCGATATCGTCAATGACGGAGATGATCCGGACGATCTTCGAGGACGCGTCCTCGATCCGGTCCATGGCGTCCATCGCATCGCTGACGATCGCGCCGGCCGAGGTCGCGGCCTCGAGATTGGCCTGCATGGATTTCTCGGCCGCGGCGGCGTTCTCCGAGGTCGAATCGACGCTGTGGCTCAACTCCTCCAGCGCGGCGGCGGATTGCTCCAGCGTGGCGGCCTGGTTTTCGGTGCGCTTCGACAGCTCCTCCGCCGAGATGGCCAGTTCGGACGCGCCCGACGAGACCCCTTCCGCCCCCTCGCGGATCTTCTCGACCGTCTCTGCCAGCGACGTGGCCAGCGTGTTGAAGGAGACGCGCAGCCCGTCATATTCCTCCGGGAACGGGTTGCCGGTGCCGGACTCGATCTGCCGCGTGAGGTCCAGTTCGGCAAGGCCCGACAGGGCCTCCGCCAGCACGCTCACCACGTGTTCGGTTTCGCGCTGCCGCGTTGCCTCGGCCTCCGACAGCGCTTGCGCCTGCACCATGGATTCGCGCAGAACGACGAGCGCCTCGCCGATGCGGCCGATCTCGTCCTGGCGCGGCGACCTGGGCACCTCCACGTCGAGGTCACGGCGCGCGAGCGCGGTGATCGTGCCGGTCATCGCCGAAAGCGGGCGCAGCATCCCGCGCAGGAACACGAAGGCAAGGCCCAGCGCGACACACAGCACGCCGCCCACGATCGCGAGTTTCATCATCAGGCGGTTCATCAGCGCGGCATTGAGCGCCGAGACTTCGCGGCCGACGAACAGGATGCCGATGGGCTGTCCGGCACCGTCGACCACCGGCTGGTAATAGGTCACGTAGCTTTCGCCGAGGATGTCGGCGCGCGCGCGGTAGCCTTCGCCGCGCAGCATCGCGTCATAAACCGGTCCGCGCGCCAGCAGGGTGCCCACGGCCCGGCCGGTCGCCGTCTCGATCGTGGTGGCATCGCGCATGTACTCGCGCGTGCCGGGCACCCAGCGGAACACGGTCGCATGGAGCCCCGTCGTCGCGCGGACCGTGTCGACACGGTCATCGGGCAGGTCCGCCGGCATGTCGGGCCAGCTGACGCGGGAAATCGCGCCATCCGCGCCCGTGTCGTGCATCAGGGTGCCATGCTCGGTCCGGAGGTCCTCCAGCAGGGTCCGCACGCCCACGTCGTTCATCACGTGGCTCTGCGTCTCGACCTGCGAGACCGCCGAGCGATGCGACGTGACGATGAGGGCGGTCGAGAGCGACACCATCAGACCGGCGACGAGAAGGATGACCCTGGACTGCAGGGAAAGCGAGGAAAGGAAGCTGCGCATCTGTACCTCTGAATGCACCACATGGGCGGCGCCCGATTGCACCACGTTCACCGCGTTCGATATGCGCGAGACTTCTTGACGGAGCCTTAAGACGGCCTGGGCCACGATGCGGAGAAATCGAGCCATCCCGCCGCCGCCGACCGGGGCCGCCTCCGGGTACGGCGCGCGAAGCACGGCGACATGCCGAGCACCGGGCCGCAGGGCGCCGGCGCGGCGCGCGCGCGCCCCGTGCCCGCGACTTACCGGGGCAGCACGAGGTCGACCCTGAGCCCTCCGAGGCGCGGGCTGTCCCCAAGACGCAGGGCGCCGCCATGGCGCCGGGCGATGTCGGTGGCGATGGCGAGGCCCAGGCCCACGCCGCTGCCGCGGTCCTGGTTGCGCGCGCTGTCGAGCCGCAGGAAGGGCTGCACGGCATCGCTGCGCGCGTCGGGCGGGATGCCGGGGCCGTCGTCTTCCACCGTGAAGCGCAGCGCGCCGTCCAGAAGCGCCACCGACACCACCGCGCGGTTGCCGTAGCGCAGCGCGTTCGACACCAGGTTGCCCAGCGCGCGGCTGACCGCCTTGGGCCGCATCAGCACCGGCGCGGCCGCCTCGGGCCCGTCGTAGGCGATCTCGCCGCCGCCCCGGCGCGCATCCTCGACGATGGCGCGGGCGAGCGCGGCCGGATCGGCTTCGGCCGGATCGTCCAGCGCCTCGCCGCGGGCGAAGTCGAGAAAGGTCTCCAGAAGCCCCTCCATCTCGGCCACGTCGCGCAGGATATGGTCCACGTCCGGGCCCGGCTCGAGCATGGACAGGCCCAGCCGCATCCGGGTGAGCGGAGTGCGCAGGTCGTGACTGACGCCCGAAAGCATCATGGTGCGCTGCTCGATCTGCCGCTCGATCCGGTCGCGCATCTCGAGAAAGGCCCGCCCCGCGCTGCGGACCTCGGTGGCGCCGGCGGGCGTGTAGGGAAGATGCCGGCCCATGCCGAAGGCCTCGGCCGCGCGCGCCAGCCGCCGAATGGGCCGGAGCTGATTGCGCAGAAACAGGTAGGCCAGACCCGTCATGAGGATGCCCGTCGAGGCCATGATCACCAGAAGCTGGTGCGGGTTCGAGGCCGAAACCCGCTGTCGCGACACCACGAGGTCCATCGCCGGCCGCCCCGGAGCCGGCCCCACCGCGATGATCGCCTGGCGCCAGTTCTCCACCAGGTCCACCCCGGTCA
>CAZGHJ010000271.1:0-3646 GCA_964525355.1 uncultured Roseicyclus sp. | reverse complement strand
CCTTCCCGCCGGTGTCGAACAACTGGGGCTATTTCGGCAATGACGAGTTCGACGCACTGATCGCCGATGCGCGCACCTCCTTCGACGATGCCGAGCGCGACGCCGCACTCGCCCGGCTCCACGCCCGCGTGGTCGAGGAGGCGCCGTTCCTGTGGGTCGCCAACGATGTCGGCCCGCGTGCCATGTCGCCCGACGTGGGCGGCGTCGTGCAGCCGAAAAGCTGGTTCATCGACATCGCGCCGATGACGATGGCCGAGTAAGGCCGCACGACCGGCCGCCGCGTCCCTCGCGCGGCGGCCGACACCTTGTCCCGGACGCCGAGGCCCCCATGCTGACCTTTACGCTGCGCCGCATCGCCTACACGATCCCGATCATGCTGGGCGTGTCGCTGGTCTGCTTCGCGCTGGTGCATATCTCGCCCGGCGATCCCCTGGTCTCGATCCTGCCGCCCGATGCCTCGGTGGAGCTGCAGGAACAGCTCATGGCGATCTACGGCTTCGACCGCTCCTACCCCGAACAGTTCCTTCGCTGGCTCGGCCGCGCGCTGCAGGGCGATCTGGGCAATTCCATCGCCACGGGCCGCCCCGTCACCTCCGAAGTGTTGAACGCGGTCGGCAACACGCTGATCCTCGCCGTGACCGCCACGATCATCGGCTTCACGCTGGGCGGGCTTTTCGGCTTCGTGGCGGGTTTCTTCCGCGACAGCTGGATCGACAAGCTGGCCTCGACGCTCGCCGTCGTGGGCGTCTCGGTGCCGCACTACTGGCTGGGCATGGTGCTGGTGATCATCTTCTCGGTGGAACTGGGCTGGTTTCCCGCCACCGGCGCGGGCCCGGGCGGGTCCAGCGAATGGGCCTGGGACTGGGAGCACATGCGCTACCTCGTCCTGCCCGCCGTCACCATGTCGGTGATCCCCATGGGCATCGTCGCGCGCACGGTCCGCGCGCTGGTGGCCGACATCCTGCAGCAGGAATTCGTGACCGGCCTGCACGCGAAGGGGCTGCTCGACCGCGGCGTGCTCGCCCATGTCATCAAGAACGCGGCCCCCACGGCGCTGGCCGTGATGGGGCTGCAGCTGGGCTATCTTCTCGGCGGGTCGATCCTGATCGAGACGGTGTTCTCCTGGCCCGGCACGGGCTTCCTGCTGGGTCAGGCGATCTTCCAGCGCGACCTGCCGCTTCTGCAGGGCACGATCCTCGTGCTGGCCATGTTCTTCGTGGTCCTGAACCTTGTCGTGGATGTGGTGCAATCCGCGCTCGACCCCCGTTTGCAGAGAGGCTGAGCCATGGCTGTCGCACAGACGAATATCGAAGTGCTCGCCACCGCAGAAAAGCCGCGCGGCTACTGGCGGGGCGTCGGGCAGCGGTTTCTCAGGGACAAGGTCGCGGTCGCGGCGGCCTGCGTGGCGGGCGGCATGATCCTGATGGCGGTCTTCGCGCCCTGGCTCGCGCCGCAGGACCCGTTCGACGGGACGATGATCCGGCGGCTCTCGCCCATCGGGACCGAGGGCTACCCGCTCGGCGCGGACGAGCTGGGCCGCGACATGCTGAGCCGGCTGATCTATGGCGCACGGCTGTCGCTTTTCATGGGGGTGGTGCCGGTCCTGATCGCCTTCGTGATCGGCGCGACCATCGGCATCGCGGCCGGCTACGCGGGCGGCTGGGTCAACTCGGTCATCATGCGCGTGCTCGACGTGTTCTACGCCTTTCCCTCCGTGCTTCTGGCCATCGCCATCTCCGGCGCGCTGGGCGCGGGGATCCTGAACGGGCTCCTGTCGCTGACGGTGGTCTTCATCCCGCCCATCGCGCGGGTGGCCGAAAGCGTGACGACGGCCGTGCGCAAGCTCGAATATATCGAGGCCGCGCAGGCCAGCGGCGCCGCGGCCTTCACCATCGTGCGCGCCCATATCCTGGGCAACGTGCTCGGGCCGATCTTCGTCTACGCGACCAGCCTCATCTCGGTCTCGATGATCCTCGCCGCGGGGCTGTCCTTCCTCGGGCTCGGCGTCAGCCCGCCAAATGCCGAATGGGGCCTGATGCTCAACACGCTCAGGAACGCGATCTACGTGCAGCCCTGGCTCGCGGCGCTGCCGGGCGTGATGATCTTCCTCACCTCGATCTCCTTCAACATGCTCAGCGACGGGCTGCGCTCGGCCATGGACATCAAGCAATGAGCGACGCGATCCTCTCCGCCCACAGCCTCGTGAAGCATTTCAACGCCGGCGGCTGGGGCGCGGGCCGCAAGGTCGTGCGCGCCGTGGACGACGTCAGTTTCGAGGTCGCCCCCGGCGAGACGCTGGGCGTCGTGGGCGAGTCGGGCTGCGGCAAGTCCACCACCGCGCGGCTTCTGACCCACCTTCTGCCACCCAATAGCGGCGAGGTGCGCTACAAGGGCCGCGTCGCGGGCACGGAGGTGCCGCTCAAGGAGTTCCGGCGCCATGTCCAGATGGTGTTCCAGGACAGCTACGCCTCGCTCAACCCGCGCATGACCATGATCGACGCGGTCGCCTTCGGTCCCGTGGTCCACGGCACCGATCCGGCCGATGCGCGGCGGCGGGCCTCGGGATTGCTGGAGCGCGTGGGTCTGGATCCGGGTCGCTTCGGCCCGCGCTACCCCCACGAGATCTCGGGCGGCCAGCGCCAGCGCGTGAACATCGCGCGCGCGCTGGCCTTCGACCCCGACGTGATCGTGCTCGACGAGGCGGTCTCGGCGCTCGACAAGTCGGTGGAGGCGCAGGTGCTGAACCTGCTGACCGAGCTGCGCCGCGAGCGGAACCTGACCTACATCTTCATCAGCCACGACCTGAACGTGGTCCGCCACATCTCGGACCGGGTCATGGTGATGTATCTGGGCGAGGTGGTGGAGATCGGTCCCACGCGCGAGATCTACGCGCAGCCCAAGCATCCCTATACCGAGGCGCTTCTGGCGGCGATGCCCTCGCTCGACCCGGACCGGCGCACGATGGAGGCGCCCTTGCAGGGCGATCCGCCGAACCCGATCGACCCGCCGCCCGGCTGCCGGTTCCACACCCGCTGCGCCCGCGCCTTCGCCCCGTGCGCGATCCGCCATCCCAGCGCCATCGCCGTCGGGCGTCGCCACGTGGCGTCCTGCCACCTGAACGAGACCAAGGAGGCCGCGGAATGACCCATCCCCTTGTCGAGGTGTCCGACCTGACGGTGACCTTCGCGGGCACGCCACCCGTTCATGCCGTCAACGGCGTCTCCTTCACGCTGGCCCAGGGCGAGGTTCTCGGTATCCTGGGCGAAAGCGGCTCGGGGAAAAGCGTCACGCTGAAGACGCTGCTGCGGCTGTTGCCGGAACGCAAGACGCGGATCGGCGGCAAGGTCGCGGTCGACGGGCGCGATGTACTGGGCCTCGAGGGGCGCGCGCTGGCCGATCACCGCGGCGGTGTCGTCTCGATGATCTTCCAGGACCCGGGCCTTGCCCTCGACCCGGTCTACACGATCGGCCAGCAGATCGCCGAGACCGTCATCCGCCACGAGGGCGTAAGCCGCAGCGCCGCCATGGCCCGCGCCCTCGAGATGCTCGACCTGGTGCGCATCCCCTCGGCCAAACGCCGGCTCGCGAACTACCCGCACGAGATGTCGGGCGGCATGCGACAGCGCGCGATGATCGCGCTGGCGCT
>CAZGHJ010000270.1:0-3652 GCA_964525355.1 uncultured Roseicyclus sp. | reverse complement strand
ACAAGTTCGAGTATCGCCGGGGTTACAAATTCTCGACATACGCCACGTGGTGGATACGGCAGGCGATCACCCGCTCCATCGCCGACCAGGCGCGCACGATCCGCATCCCCGTGCACATGATAGAGACGATCAACAAGCTGGTGCGCACCGGCCGCCAGATGCTGCACGAGATCGGCCGCGAGCCCACGCCCGAGGAACTGGCCGAGAAGCTGCAGATGCCGCTCGAGAAGGTCCGCAAGGTGATGAAGATCGCCAAGGAGCCGATCAGCCTCGAGACGCCCATCGGCGACGAGGAGGACAGCCAGCTTGGCGATTTCATCGAGGACAAGAACGCGGTCCTGCCGCTGGATTCCGCGATCCAGGAGAACCTGAAGGAGACCACGACACGGGTTCTCGCCTCGCTCACCCCGCGGGAAGAGCGGGTGCTGCGCATGCGTTTCGGCATCGGCATGAACACCGACCACACGCTCGAGGAAGTGGGGCAGCAGTTTTCCGTCACGCGCGAGCGGATCCGCCAGATCGAGGCGAAGGCTCTGCGGAAGCTCAAGCACCCGAGCCGCTCGCGGAAGCTGCGAAGCTTCCTCGACCAGTAGGGAAAGGCCGGGCGGCCCGAAGGGTGCGGCCGCCGACCTCGGGGCATGTGGTATCGCTCCGGCGCCATGTCTCAGGACGACCTGCCCATTGACCGGGCGTGGCGAAATGCGTTGGCTGGGTCATGGCCTTCGATTTCATCCTGATGCTCACCGAAAACGACCGGACGATCCCGGACGCGCCCGCGCGCCTCGAAGAGGCGCTGGAAGGCGGCGTGCGCCATATCGGATTCAAGGATGTGGGCCTGCCGCTGGCCGAGTTGCGCGCGCTGGCAAGCGCGATCCGGGATGCCGGCGGACGGTCCTATCTCGAGGTGGTGAGCCTCGATGCGGAGCGCGAGATGGCCTCGGCCCGCGCGGCGGTGGATCTCGACGTGGACGTGCTTCTGGGCGGGACGCGGGCGGGCGATGTCACCGGGATCACGCGGCATCATCCGGTGCGCTACTACCCTTTTCCAGGACTTGTCACCGGGCATCCCAGCGTGCTCGAGGGCCCCGAGGCCGATATCGTCGCCTCGGCGCGGCAACTTGCGGCGCTGGAGCATGTCCACGGGCTCGACCTGCTGGCCTACCGCTACGGCGGCGATGTGCCAAAGCTCATCACGGCGGTCAGCGGCGCGGTGGCCAAGCCCGTGATCGTGGCCGGCAGCATCGACAGCGCGGCGCGGGTGGAGGCCGCGGCGCTTTCCGGGGCGCAGGGGTTCACGGTGGGAACGGCCGCGCTTGCCGGCGCCTTCCCGGCCGAGACCGAAGGCTTCGCGGGCCAGGTCCGCGCCATCCTTGCCATCACGGCACGGGCGCGTGCCATGGCCACCGCGCCGCGCCGCATCGCGCTGGTGGCGCATGACACGCGCAAGTCGCATCTGAGCGCCTGGGTCACGCGCCACGCCGCGCGGCTTGCCGGGCACCGGATCGTCTGCACCGGCGGCACGGGGCGCGTGCTGGCGCAGACCGCGCCGGGTCTCACGGTGCAGCGGCTGCACCGGGGCGGGCGCGGCGGGGACCAGCAGCTCGCCGCCATGATCGCCACCGGAGAGCTCGACGCGGTGATCTTCTTCGCCGACCCCACCGTGCCCCATTCGGGCGACGTGGACTTGCAGGCGCTGACCCGGCTGACGGTGATCCACGACGTGCCGCTCGCGCTCGGCCCCTCGGCGGCGGACGCGCTGGTGGCGGGGCTGCTGGGCGGCGGCGTCAGTGCACGAGAACCAGCGACAGCACCCCCACCAGGATCAGGCTGAGCGCCCAGAGGATGTCGAGGTTGAACCAGCCTCGCGACAGGAAGCGCAGGCCCAGCCAGCGGTAGACACCGAAGGCCAACGCCCCGCCCGAAACCGTCATCGCCAGCGTGTGCGCCAGCGCCACCACCACCGCGATGCCGGCATTCCCCGCCATGAGGTCCGCGGCCGCGGCATGGCCCGCGTCGGTCTCGACCGTGCGGCAGATACCCAGATAGATCGGCACCAGCATCAGCCCCGCGCCGTGCGCCATGGCCACGAGAAACGACCACAGCGCCAGACGCGACGGCGGCACGCGGGCGAGGAACCGGGGGTGCCTCCGACTGATCAGCAGGTAGAGGCCGAGGCCGATGACGAGACAGGCGGCCGCCGTCTGGATCTCGACCTGCCATTCGGCGAGGAACAGCAGCGCCGTGAACGGGAAGAGGATCGCCACCATCGCCACGAGATGGCCGCCCGCGAGCGCCAGCATCGCGCGGAAAAGGCTACCGCGCGCCCGGTCCATCAGCGCCGCCGAGACCGCCAGCGGCCAGCCCATGCCGGGATTCAGCCCGTGATAGATGCCCGAGGCGACGACGGCCCACCACAGGGCCGTCGCCGTCGTCATGCCTTCCACGCCTCAGACGGAGGGGTAGCAGAAACTGTCGGTCGAGCAGTCCCCGCCCTCGAGCCGGATCTGGTGGCTGCGATAGCCCTTGGGGAAGTCGAGGTAGAAATCCTCGGCCAGCGTCAGCCCGCCATTCTCGCCCACATGGGCCATGACCATCTGGCCGCCCTCGTCCCCGGGATAGAACTGGCTGTCCCAGGTGGAGTAGAGCGAGTTGGTCCAGTAGACCCGTTTCCCGTCGCGGCTGATCTCGACCATCTGGGGGCCGTAGGCGAAGGGCTTGCCGTTGGGGTGCGGCGTGCCGCGCGCGATCCCGCCGATCTCGACCTTGCCGGCGAGCTTCGGGTTCATCGGGTCCGAGACGTCGTACTGGTGCATCTCGCCCAGACCCCAGCAGGAGACGTAGAGGAACCGGTCGTCGAGGCTGAGGTCGATATCGGTGATGAGCGGCGGCACCGCCTCGAAGCCCTGCAGGAGCGGTGGCAGGTTCTCGGCCTTTTCCGGGCGCGGGTCGATGGTGAGGGTCTTCTTCGCCTCGAACGTGCCGTCCTCCTTCTGCCACCAGGTGAAGATCGCGCCCTGCAGGTTCGTGGTGTCCACCACGACGCCGCAGAAACCGTAATCCTTGGACGGGTCGTGGGCGGGCCGGATCTCGAGCGCCATCTGGTGGTTTTCGCCCAGATCGATGGTCTGGACGTTCCTGCGC
This sequence comes from uncultured Roseicyclus sp., assembly GCA_964525355.1. Classification (GTDB taxonomy): domain Bacteria; phylum Pseudomonadota; class Alphaproteobacteria; order Rhodobacterales; family Rhodobacteraceae; genus Roseibacterium. The sequence continues at coordinate 511 of CAZGHJ010000270.1, read as the reverse complement.
TGGCGCAGGTTCCAGAAATGGATCGAATGGCCGTACTTGTTCGACAGGAGATCCTCGGCCACCAGGCCGTTCTCGAATTGCGGCGGCAGGCCCCATTCGGAGCTGACCATGTAGTCGCGCGGCAGGTTCCACCAGAAATCGTAATGCTTGTCCTGCTTGCCCCGGTCCATCTCGTAGCGGCCGAGGATCTCGAAGGTTTCGCAATCCATGATGAAGATGCCGGGTGGGCCGTCGGTGCCGTCCGCGCCGCCGCCACCCAGCGTGGAGACGTAGATGCCCTCGGGGCCGCAATGGATCGTGTGCGGGCGCGAGTAGCCCGTTTTCGCGAAGACCTCCTCGGGCTCGATGATCTTGTGGATCTTGGCCTGAAGCGGTTCCTTCACGTCGATCACGTAGATCCGCGACGAGCGGATGCCGGGAATGATCAGGTAGCGCCGTTCGAGGAAGGCGTGCCCGGTCAGCGGGCTGAGCGCCGAGGAACAGGCGTTCCAGCCGAAATGGTGAAACTCGT
>CAZGHJ010000269.1:0-3706 GCA_964525355.1 uncultured Roseicyclus sp. | reverse complement strand
CGTTCCGATCCATCAGCTGCGCCTCGAGCTGCAGGACGAACTTCTCGACCACCGAGAGGATCGTCTCCCGCGCGAGCGGTGCGAAGCTGATCACGGCATCGAGCCGGTTGCGGAACTCCGGCGTGAAGGTCCGCTCGATGGCGGCGGTGTCCTCGCCTTCGCGGCGGTCGCGGCCGAATCCGATGGCCGCCTTGGCCTGTTCCGCGGCGCCCGCGTTCGAGGTCATGATCAGGATCACGTTGCGGAAATCGACCTTGCGCCCGTTGTGATCGGTCAGCGTGCCGTGGTCCATCACCTGCAAGAGGATGTTGAACACATCGGGATGCGCCTTTTCGATCTCGTCGAGGAGGAGCACGCAATGCGGGTGCTGGTCGACACCGTCGGTCAACAGCCCGCCCTGATCGAAGCCCACGTAGCCCGGAGGCGCGCCGATCAGGCGGCTGACGGCGTGCTTCTCCATGTATTCCGACATGTCGAAGCGCAGCAATTCGACCCCGAGACTGTCGGACAGCTGCTTGGCCACCTCGGTCTTGCCGACGCCAGTGGGCCCGGCGAACAGGTAGTTGCCGATGGGCTTTTCGGGCTCCCGCAGGCCGGCACGCGCCAGCTTGATGGAGGCTGCGAGCGCCTCGATGGCGGCGTCCTGGCCGAAGACCACGCGCTTGAGCGTGTTCTCGAGATCCTTGAGCACCTCCGCGTCGTCCTTAGAGACGTTCTTGGGCGGGATGCGCGCGATCTTGGCGACCACCGCCTCGATCTCCTTCGCGCCGATGGTCTTGCGCCGCTTGCTCTCGGCCATGAGATGCTGCGCGGCGCCCGCCTCGTCGATTACGTCGATCGCCTTGTCGGGCAGCTTGCGGTCGTTGATGTAGCGCGCCGAAAGCTCCACCGCCGTCTTGATCGCGTCGGAAGTGTAGCGCACCGAGTGGTGATCCTCGAAATAGGGCTTCAGTCCCTTGAGGATCTTGATCGCGTCATCGGTCGAGGGTTCCGACACGTCGATCTTCTGGAACCGGCGGCTCAGCGCGCGGTCCTTCTCGAAATGCTGGCGGAACTCCTTGTAGGTGGTCGAGCCCATGCAACGCAGCTTGCCGCCCTGAAGCGCGGGCTTCAGCAGGTTCGAGGCGTCCATCGCCCCGCCCGAGGTCGCGCCCGCGCCGATCACGGTATGGATTTCGTCGATGAAGAGAATCGCGTCGGGGTGGTCCTCCAGCTCCTTCACGACCGCCTTCAGACGCTCCTCGAAATCGCCGCGGTAGCGCGTACCGGCCAGCAGCGCGCCCATGTCGAGCGAGTAGATCGTGGCGCCTTGCAGCACCTCGGGTGTCGCGCCCTCCACGATCTTCTTTGCCAGACCTTCCGCTATGGCGGTCTTGCCCACGCCGGGATCGCCCACCAGAAGCGGGTTGTTCTTGCGGCGACGGCACAGCACCTGCACGCAGCGCTCCACCTCGTGGTCGCGGCCGATCAGCGGATCCACGTCGCCCTTCACGGACTTGGCGTTGAGATCGACGCAGTATTTCGACAGGGCCGATTCCTTCTGATCGCCGTCGCTGGGCTCGGAAGGGGCGGCCTGCGCTTCTTCCTCGTTGTCGGTCGCGCCGGTCACGGGGCGGCTTTCGCCATAGGACGGGTCCTTGGCCACGCCATGGGCGATGAAGTTCACCGCATCGTAGCGCGTCATGTCCTGTTCCTGCAGGAAATAGGCCGCGTTCGACTCGCGCTCGGCGAAAATGGCGACCAGAACGTTGGCGCCCGTCACCTCGGTGCGGCCCGAGGACTGCACATGGATCGCCGCGCGCTGGATCACGCGCTGGAAGGCGGCGGTGGGAACCGCTTCGGAGCCCTCAACGTCGGTCACAAGCGTCGACAGGTCGTCCTCGATGAAGGTCACGAGGGTGCTGCGCAGCGTCTCCAGGTCGACGCTGCACGCCTTCATCACCTTCTGTGCGTCGGGCTCGTCGATCAAGGCGAGCAGCAGGTGTTCCAGCGTCGCGAGCTCGTGCCGTCGCGCATTGGCGTTCGCCAGCGCAGCATGAATGGCCTGCTCAAGTGTGGTCGAAAAAGATGGCACGCGCGTGCTCCTTTCGGTGTCATCGAGGCGGCATCGTTCTGCCCCGATCATGGCCTCATGGGATTAAGCTTTGGTTTTTATCGCCGTCTTTCAAGAAATTTCTGATCAATTCGGTGGCCGCTGCGGGCCGCGAGGCATGGCGCCGTGGCGTCGCTGAAAGATGCACAAAAAAGCGGCATCCTCTGTCCAGCGATCCGTGCGACCCTCGTCCGCCGACCCTAGAAGGCGTCTTTCCTGCGGCGTATTTCCGCGAAAACCTCAACGTCAGGCTTGCCTGACATATCTAGGGTTTGCTTCACCTCCGGCAAGCCCGCCCGCAGGAAGGGATTGGTCTTCAATTCCTCCTCCAGAACGGAGGGCACGGTGGCCCGGCCCGCCTCCCTGTCGCTTGCGATCCGCGCCGCGCGGGCCTTCAGCGCCTCGTTGTCCGGTTCGATGCTCAGCGCGAAGCGCGCGTTGGCGGCCGTGTATTCGTGCCCCGAGCAGACCAGCGTTCCGGGCGGCAGCGCGGCGAGGCGCGAGAGGCTCGCCCACATCTGTTCTGCCGTGCCCTCGAACAGCCGCCCGCATCCCAGCGCCATCAGGCTGTCGGCCGTGAACACGGCCCCGGCGGCGGGAAAATGGAAGGCGACATGGCCGACCGTGTGGCCCGAGACGTCGATCACTCTGCCCTCCAGCGCGCCCACCCGCAGCGTGTCGCCGGGCGACAGGGCGACGTCGAGCGGGGGCAGGCGGTGGGCGTCGGCAGCCGCGCCGCTGACCTTCGCGCCGGTGACGCTCCGCAGCCGCTCGACCCCGTCGACATGATCGGCGTGGTGATGCGTGATCAGGATGTCGGTCAGGCTCCAGCCGCGTTCGGCCAGCGCCGCCTCGATGGGCGCGGCCTCGGGCACGTCGATGCAGGCCGTGGCCCCGGTGGAGGGGTCGTGCAGCAGGAAGGCGTAATTGTCCGCCCGGCACGGAATCGTGACCAGTTCGCGAACGGCGGACGGCTGCGAAGATTGATCGGAGGACGGCATGGCAAATCGGCTCCTCTTGGGTAGACTGCGCGTGTCGGCAAAGGCAGCCTCGCGCAGATGCCGGGGGAAAGGCAAGGAAGCCCATGCATCTCGACGTGATCGACCTGCGGCAGTTCTATTACCGCACGCGTCTCGGCCGGATCGCCCAGAAGGCGATCCGCGACCGGATGCTCGGGCTCTGGCCCGAGGCCAAGGGCCAGACCGTGCTGGGATTCGGCTTCGCCGTCCCGCTTCTGCGCCCCTATCTCGCGGATGCGCGGCGCGTCATCGGGCTGATGCCGGCCGAACAGGGGGTGATGCCCTGGCCCGCGGGGCTCGACAACGTCTCCGTCCTGTGCCGCGAGGGGCTCTGGCCGGTCGAGACGGGCCATGCCGACAAGCTCGTCTGCCTGCACGGGCTGGAGACCTCCGAGCATCCCGCCGCCGTGCTTCAGGAATGCGCCCGCGTGCTGGGGCCGGGGGGGCGTGCGCTGTTCATCGTGCCCAACCGCGCCGGCATCTGGGCGCGGCGCGACAAGACGCCCTTCGGCTTCGGGCGACCCTACACGCTGAGCCAGCTCGAGGCGCAGCTCAAGCGCCACGATTTCATCCCCGAGCGCCATGCCACGGCGCT
>CAZGHJ010000268.1:0-3738 GCA_964525355.1 uncultured Roseicyclus sp. | reverse complement strand
AGCTCGATCATGTGCTCGGGGCCCTGCATGAAGGCGTCGTGGATCTCCTTCGTGGCCAGCACCGCGCCCATCGGGATCACCCCGTTCGTCAGCCCCTTGGCGCAGGTGATGAGGTCGGGCATCACGTCGAAATGATCCGCCGCGAAGGCCGAGCCGAGCCGCCCGAACCCGGTGATGACCTCGTCGAAGATCAGGACGATCCCATGTTTCGTGCAGATCTCGCGCAGGCGCTTGAGGTAGTGCTTCGGCGGGATCAGCACCCCGGTAGAGCCCGCCACGGGCTCCACGATCACGGCCGCAACGGTCTCGGGCCCGTGCAGCGCCACGATGCGTTCCAGCTCGTCGGCCAGATCCCCGCCATGCTCGGGCTCGCCGCGGGTGAAGGCGTTTGCCCCCGGCAGATGGGTGTGCGGCAGGTGGTCGACGCCGGTCAGGAGCGATCCGAAGAACTTGCGATTGTTGACGATCCCGCCCACCGAGATGCCGCCGAAATTCACCCCGTGATAGCCGCGCTCGCGCCCGATCAGGCGCGTGCGCGTGCCCTGCCCGATGGCGCGCTGGTAGGCGATGGCGATCTTGAGCGCGGTCTCCACCGATTCCGAGCCGGAATTGGTGAAGAACACGTGCTCGAAGGGCTCGGGCGCCATGTCGCGCAGCCGGTTGGCAAGCTCGAACGCCTTGGGGTGGCCCATCTGGAAGGCCGGCGCATAGTCGAGTTCCGCCGCCTGCGCCTGGATCGCCTCGACGATCTTGGGCCGGTTGTGGCCCGCATTGCAGCACCACAGCCCCGCCGTGCCGTCCAGCACCTCGCGCCCGTCGGCGGTGCGGTAATGCATCCGGTCGGCGCTGACGAACATGCGGGGGGTCTTCTTGAATTGCCGGTTCGCCGTGAAGGGCATCCAGAAGGCGGAAAGGTCGTTCGGAACCGGGGTCGGACGGTCGAGCGCCATGGCGGCATTCCCTCGTGCTGCGGGTCCGCCAGGCGAGGGCCCGGGACCGCGGGATCGATATCATCATCCGGCCGCCTGAACGCCCGGATCGCGTCTTGCCGGACCGGCGGGGCGCGGATTTTGACCGTCTGGTCAGGATCGCACGCTACCAGAGGCGCGGGATCAGTCAACGCTCGGGGCGCGGCCGGCCCGGACATTCTCTGCGCCTCGCCCGCCCAAGACAAGGCAAATGATGCAGGGACAGGCACCGCCGCCCGCCGATTGCGCAGGGCGCGAAAACCGCCCTTGCACGCGCGCCGCCCGGCGGCTCAGATAGGCCCATGCAGATCGAGAAGGCCCGCACGCGCATCCAGATCAAGAACCGGCAGGCCATTCTGGACGCCGCGCTCGAGGTCTTCGCCCGGCACGGGTTCCGCGGCGCCACCGTCGACATGATCGCCGAAGCCGCGCGCCTGTCGAAGCCGAACCTGCTCTACTACTTCGCCTCCAAGGAGGAGATCCACCTCACGCTGCTCGGCCGGCTGATGGATACCTGGCTCGATCCCCTGCGGGCGCTCGACCCCGAGGGCGAGCCGGTGTCCGAGATCCTCGCCTACATGCGCCGCAAGCTGCAGATGAGCCGGGATTTCCCCCGCGAATCGCGCCTCTTCGCCCATGAGATCGTGCAGGGCGCGCCACGCATGCAACCGGCGCTGGAGACGGATCTCAAGCCGCTCGTGGACGACAAGGCCGCGGTGATCGCCGCCTGGGCGCGCGCCGGCCGCATCCGGCCCGTCGACCCGCACCACCTGATCTTCTCGATCTGGGCCCTGACGCAGCACTACGCCGATTTCGAGGTCCAGGTCGACGCCGTGCTCGGTCGGGACCGGGACGCGATCGACGAGGCCGAGAGCTACCTCACGACGCTGTTCACCCGCCTCCTCGCGCCCTGAGCGCCCGCGGCCGGCACCCGTGCGCCCCCCGTAAGCCGACACGGCGCACGCGGCAGAGGGAACCGGATGCCGTTCTGGCCGTTTTCGCGGGACCGAAACGATCAGAGGAGGCCCTGACCCATGGACCATCCCTTCACCATGACGCTCCGCGAGGTCACGGACGTGACCCATGACGTGCGCCGCTTTCGCTTCGACCGCCCCGAGGGGTTCGAGTACGAGGCCGGGCAGGCGACGCACCTGGCGCTCGACCGCGACGGCTGGCGCGACGAGGACCGGCCCTTCACCATGGTGTCCCTGCCCGAGACGCGGGATCACCTGGATTTCGTCATCAAGATCTATCCCGACCATGGCGGCGTCACGCACGAACTCGACGGGCTCGCGCCCGGTGCGCGCGTCCTGGCCACGGAACCCGAGGGCGCCATCACCGATCACGGGCCGGGCACGTTTCTGGCGGCCGGCGCCGGCATCACGCCTTTCATCCCGATCCTCGACCGCCAGGCCCGCGCGGGCCGCATCGCGGACAGCCGCCTCGTCTTCGCCAACAAGGCCGAGCGCGACATCATCCTGAAGGATCACTGGGCCGCGCTTCCGGGCTTGCAGGCCTTTTTCGTCACCGATGACCCCGAGGACGGCCGCACCGATGGGCCGGTCGATGCCGGGATGCTCGACCCGGTCGTGCCGCGGGAGGCCCCGGTCTATGTCTGCGGCCCCGGCGGCTTCGTCGACGCGATGAAGGCGGCGCTGGACGAGATCGGCGTTCCCGAAGATCGCAGGGTCATCGAGGACGGCTGGTAAGGCCCACAGCTACTCCGCCGCCTGCGCGGCGCCGGGGTTGTTGGGATGCATCGTCCAGTTGGCGTAATCGTCGGTGACCGTCTTGCCGGTGCGCGGGTCAGTGGTGCCCGCGGGCAATTCCTCCATGGTGATGCAGCCCTCCACCGGGCAGACATTCACGCAGAGGTTGCAGGCCACGCATTCGGCGTCGATCACCTCGAAGACACGGGTCTCCGACATCGAGATCGCCTGGTGGGAGGTGTCCTCGCAGGCCGCGTAGCAACGCCCGCACTTGATGCAGGCCTCCTGGTCGATCCGCGCCTTGGTGACGTAATTGAGGTTGAGATACTGCCAGTCGGTAACGTTGGGCACCGCACGGCCGACCAGGTCCGACAGGCTTTGCCCGCTCTCGTCGAGATACTGGCTGAGGCCCGATTTCATCTCTTCGACGATCTTGAAACCGTAGGTCATGGCGGCGGTGCAGACCTGCACGGTGCCCGCGCCCAGCGCCATGAACTCGGCCGCGTCGCGCCAGGTGGTCACCCCGCCGATGCCCGAGATGGGCAGGCCATGGGTTTCGGGATCGCGGGCGATCTCGGCCACCATGTTGAGCGCGATGGGTTTCACGGCCGGGCCGCAATAACCCCCGTGGGAGCCCTTGCCGTCGATCGAGGGCTCGGGGCTGAACGTGTCGAGGTTCACGCTGGTGATCGAGGAGACCGTGTTGATCAGCGAGACCGCGTCCGCCCCGCCCTTCCTGGCCGCCCGCGCGGGGTAGCGGATATCGGTGATGTTGGGCGTGAGCTTCACGATCACCGGCATGCGCGTGTTCTGCTTGCACCACCGCGTGACCATCTCGATATACTCCGGCACCTGCCCCACGGCCGAGCCCATGCCGCGCTCGGACATGCCGTGGGGGCAGCCGAAGTTCAGTTCGATCCCGTCCGCGCCGGTCTCCTCCACGAGCGGCAGGATGGCCTTCCACGCGGCCTCCTCGCAGGGGACCATGATCGAGACGATCATCGCGCGGTCGGGCCAGTCGCGCTTGACCTGCTTGATCTCGCGCAGGTTCACCTCGAGCG
>CAZGHJ010000267.1:0-3789 GCA_964525355.1 uncultured Roseicyclus sp. | reverse complement strand
CGCGGGCCGCCGATCACGCGGTAGGGCAGGCCGATGGTCAGGAACCGGTCCTCGAAGGCGCGCATCTGGTGAGACGCGCGCACGAGAATGGCGATCTGGTCGGGGCCGATGGGGTCCATCCCCCGCGTCCCCTGCCCCATCGCCTCGATCTCCTCGCCGACCCAGCGCGCCTCCTCGTCGCCGTCCCAATGGCCGATCAGGCGGACCTTCTCGCCGTCCTCGCCATCGGTCCAGAGCGTCTTGCCCAGCCGCCCCTGGTTCGACGCGATGACACCGGAGGCCGCCGCGAGGATATGCCCCGTCGAGCGGTAGTTCTGCTCCAGCCGCACCACATGGGCGCCCGGAAAATCCTTCTCGAAGCGCAGGATGTTGCCCACCTCCGCGCCGCGCCAGCCATAGATCGACTGGTCGTCGTCGCCCACGCAGCAGATGTTCATGTGGCCCTGCGCCAGAAGCCGCAGCCAAAGGTACTGCGCCACGTTCGTGTCCTGGTACTCGTCCACCAGGATGAAGCGGAACCAGCGCTGGTATTGCGTCAGAAGGTCGTCGTTCTCCTGGAAGATGCGGATGACGTGCAACAGCAGATCGCCGAAATCCACCGCGTTGAGGTCGCGCAGACGCGCCTGGTACTCGGCATAAAGCGCAGGCCCCCGCCCGTTGAAGGCGCCGGCATCGGCGGCGGGGATCTTCTCGGGCGTCAGCGCGCGGTTCTTCCAGCCGTCGATGATGGACGACAGCTGCCGCGCGGGCCAGCGCTTTTCCTCGATCCCGGCGGCGACGATCAGCTGCTTCAGCAGTCGGATCTGGTCGTCCGTATCCAGGATCGTGAAGTTCGACTTCAGCCCCACCAGTTCCGCATGCCGCCGCAGAAGCTTCACGCAGATCGCGTGGAACGTGCCGAGCCACGGCATCCCCTCGGCCGGTTGCCCCAGCAGGTCGCCCACCCGCGACTTCATCTCGCGCGCGGCCTTGTTGGTGAAGGTCACCGCGAGAATCTCGTTCGGCCGCGCGGTCCCCGTGGCCAGAAGATGCGCGATCCGCGCGGTCAGCGCGCGCGTCTTGCCCGTGCCCGCGCCCGCCAGCATGAGGACAGGGCCCTCCAGCCGGTCCACGGCCGCGCGCTGCGCGGGGTTCAGCCCGTCCATGTAGGGCATGGGCCGCGACGCCATGGCGCGCGCGGACAGCGACACGGCAGAGGCGGCTTCGAACGCCTCGGAATCGTCGTAACTGCTCATGCCGCAACCATAGGGCGGATCGGCGGCGAGGGAAAGCTTTGTTCGGCTTATGTTCTCTCGCGGGCGGTGGATTGCCGCGCGTCCGCGAGGCACGGCGCCTGCGCCGGTGCACCGCCCCATCTGGACAAGGCGGCCGCGCGCGCTCCAATTCGCCCCATGGACCTGCATGCCCGATTCCCCGGCCTGAGCGACCTCAAGGCCCGCGCCCGCCGCCGCATTCCGCATTTCGTGTGGGAATATCTCGACAGCGCCACCGGCACCGAGGCCGTCCTGCGCCGCAACCGCGCCGCCTTCGACGCGGTGCTCCTGCGGCCGGCGGCCCTCAGGGGCGAGATCACGCCCGACCTCGGCACGACGCTCCTGGGCCGCGACTACCCGGTGCCCTTCGGGATCGCGCCCGTCGGCATGTCGGGCCTCGTCTGGCCGGGCGCCGAGCACCACCTCGCCCGCCACGCGGCCAGGGCCGGCGTCCCCTACACGCTCTCCACCGTGGCCACGCAGACGCCCGAGGACCTCGCGCGCGCGCAAGGGGACATGGGCTGGTTCCAGATCTACCCGCCGCGCGACCCGGATATCCGCGCCGACATGCTGGCCCGCGCCCGCGACGCCGGTTTTCACACGCTGGTCCTGACCGTCGACGTGCCCGCCGCCTCCCGCCGCGAACGCCAGACCCGCGGCGGCCTCGTCCAGCCCCCGCGCCTCACGCCGCGTCTCGCGCTCCAGGTGGCGCGCTGTCCCGCCTGGGCCATGGGCACCGCATCCCGCGGCATGCCGCGCATGCGCCTGATCGACGGCTATGCCGACCAGGACAAGCTCGGCCGCCTGCCCTCCACGGCCCATGTGGGCTACCTGCTGCGCACCGCGCCCGACTGGGATTACGTCGCCGCCCTGCGCGAGGCCTGGGACGGCCCCCTGATCCTCAAGGGCGTGCTCGAGCCCGAGATCGCCACCCGCGCCGAGGCGGAAGGCGTCGACGCGATCTGGGTCTCCAACCATGCCGGCCGCCAGTTCGACGGCGCGCCCGCAAGCCTCACGATCCTCCCCGAAATCCGCCGCGCCACCACCCTGCCGCTCATCCTCGACAGCGGCATCGAGGGCGGCCTCGACATCCTGCGCGCGCTCGCCCTCGGCGCCGATTTCACCATGCTGGGCCGCCCCTGGCACTACGCGCTCGGCGCCCTCGGCCCGGACGGCCCTGCCCATCTCCATGACATGCTGACGAAGGACATGGTCTCCAACATGGCCCAGATCGGCGCCACCCGGCTGAGCGACCTGCCCGCCCGCCTCCTCTGAACCGCCGGCCCCTTCTTCTTGTCCCAAATACGGCGCGCCCGAAGGGCGCTTTCCCCCCGTGTCACAGCTTCCGGTTGCAGCACCCCCGCCCGCAGCCTACACATTCTGCGACGCGCGAGATGGAGACCTCCCCCATGCCCGAGTTCAAGAAGATCCTTGTCGCCAATCGCGGAGAGATCGCGATCCGCGTCATGCGGGCGGCCAACGAACTGGGCAAGCGCACCGTCGCCATCTACGCCGAGGAGGACAAACTCTCCCTCCACCGCTTCAAGGCCGACGAGGCCTACAAGATCGGCGAGGGTCTCGGCCCCGTCGCGGCCTATCTCTCGATCCCCGAGATCATCCGCGTGGCGAAGATGTGCGGCGCCGATGCGATCCACCCGGGCTACGGGCTGCTGTCGGAAAACCCCGATTTCGTCGATGCCTGCGCAGCTGCCGGGATCGCCTTCATCGGCCCGAAGGCGGAAACCATGCGCGCGCTCGGCGACAAGGCCTCCGCCCGCCGCGTGGCGATCGAGGCGGGCGTGCCGGTCATCCCCGCCACCGAAGTCCTGGGCACGGACATGGCGGCCATCGCGAAGGAGGCCGCCGAGATCGGCTATCCGCTGATGCTCAAGGCCTCCTGGGGCGGCGGCGGGCGCGGGATGCGCCCGATCAACGGCCCCGAAGAACTCGAGGAAAAGGTCCGCGAGGGCCGCCGCGAGGCCGAGGCCGCCTTCGGCAACGGCGAGGGGTATCTGGAGAAGATGATCCTGCGCGCCCGCCACGTGGAGGTGCAGATCCTCGGCGACCACCACGGCAACATCTACCACCTCTACGAGCGCGACTGCTCGGTGCAGCGGCGCAACCAGAAGGTCGTGGAACGCGCCCCCGCCCCCTACCTCTCCGAAACCCAGCGCGAGGAGCTCTGCCTTCTGGGCAAGAAGATCTGCGAACACGTCGATTACCAGTGCGCGGGCACCGTCGAGTTCCTGATGGACATGGACACGGGCGATTTCTACTTCATCGAGGTCAACCCCCGCGTGCAGGTCGAGCACACCGTGACCGAGGAAGTCACCGGCATCGACATCGTCCGCGCCCAGATCCTGATCACCGAGGGCAAGACGCTGACCGAGGCCACGGGGACGGCCACCCAATACGACGTGCGGCTCGACGGCCACGCGATCCAGTGCCGGATCACCACCGAGGATCCCACCAACAACTTCATCCCCGATTACGGCCGCATCACCGCCTATCGCGGCGCGACGGGCATGGGCATCCG
>CAZGHJ010000266.1:0-3793 GCA_964525355.1 uncultured Roseicyclus sp. | reverse complement strand
AGCAAGTCGAGCGCATCCGGCGTCGGCACTGGCTCCCATTTCAGCCCTCCCGGATCGGGTGGCTGGAGGAACGCGGGACAGCTGCGGTCCACACCAACCAGCAACCAGGGATCGGTTGCCCCGCCGGTAAGCGAAAGCAGCAGATCGCGCCAGGCCGCTTCCTGGCGCGGCGGCTCCAGCAGTCCGGCATTGTCCAGCGCAAGCGCGGCAAGCTGCACCCGGAACATGTGCCACGCAGCGCGCTGATGGGCACGCAAACGCGGAAAGGCGCGGACCTCGTCTCGAGCAAGTGCGGCAAAGAGGCCGGGAAGACTTGCGTGACCATGCGGCTCGACGGAAAAAACCGGATCCCAAAGCAGTCTCATCGACGTCACTCTGCACGCGCCGGGAAGCTTGAGGCCGCCGTTTTGAACCTGAAGGCTACCCTGCAGGTCACCGATCTACTTCCGACCGCCGGGGCCATCGCCTAAAGCTCACCCGCGATATTTGTACAGAGACAGAAACGTCGGCGCATGTACCGGTCGGCAAGTTCCTGTTTGGCGCCGCCCTCGGAACTGAAAACGATACGCATGAGCCCTTCACCATGCCTTGGCATAAGCTTTTTCAAGAGGCATCATTTTGCGGTCAGGACGCACGACGTGCCGGCAGCTGTGAAGGCCAGGTTCTGATGATATGTCCCGCGACATTCCAAGAGACGGGAGGATCATTGCGTCACTCCGGCACCCTGATGTTTTCAAAGATAATCCTGTCAAAAATGCTGACGCTAATGAAGACAATACTCGTATATCCGGGAGGGCTCGCTACTTTACTGCCGTCCTCGCCTGGATCGGGATTCAGGTTTTCCATGTTGAAATCAACGGAAAAGATCAACTCGTTGATGAGGTCAGGAAAATCTTCATCCGATGTCCGAGACACCAGATCTCTGAAATAACCCGAACGCGACGACTGGGCATCGGTCACGATTTCAGTCTCTATTGCGCCATGTGCGCTCCATCGCTGATCGCTTGATTGCTGCCCAGCCATGGAAGAACGATCGTCGGCAGGCCGCATGAAGATGGAACCGGGCAAGGCAGCAGCCCCATCAATCGCAGCACTTGCCTTGGTATCGTAATAATTCACAACCATAAATCGGTTGTCGAGTCCAACATCCATCGCTGCGTCTGACTCTGGGGGACACAGGCATTCGTCGGAGATCGTCTCTGAAGAGCTCAAGCCGAGTGTGGATGCAGACGCACCTGCTGCTGTGAGCAGAAGAGCCGTGAAAGCGGTGAAAACAGGCGCGCGCGCGACCTCAAAGGGCATGACACCCTCCAGAATACAGAACCGTTTTTTCCGTCTTTGCATACTTCATACAAAAAGCAATTTCAGAGGCATGCTGTACGTCCGGTCTACACTTGTCCGGTTGGCGCCGCATGACCCGCCCTGATGACATGATCGGTTCAGATGTTAGTACATGAAAGCTCTCGGAGCTAGGGTCGGCATGGCCGCCGAAGCAACACCGGAGCACGGCACTGACCAGCGCCTGGTCTCTCGGGCGGGCGCTGGCCGTAACCCGGCGCTGTGCGTGCGGGCGCAGGGCGCCATTGTGTTGGTGGCCGCTCATGATGACGAGCGCTCGCCTCCAAGACGGCGCGGACAATCTCCCAGCCGGGGCACTCGTCCCGGAACTTCGCATCGAAGCTCGCGTGCTAGCCGTTGTCCGATGGATTTTCAGCTTGAGGAGGGCCGTCAGGGTGCCGACCGCGGTGACCCGTTCCCGCACAGCCTTTACAACGGACGCCATGTCACCGCACCCGATCGGATCGGACATAGCACGCGGGACGAATTGGCCCGACAGCATGTCGATGACATCCGTCGACGGCGTTCTCGAGCGATCCGGATCGCGCTTGCTTGCGGAAATGCCGCTCTTGGCGCCTTATCCCGCGCGCAACCGATACCCACGCCGCTGTTTCTTTGCCGATAGCTTCATTAGCGCATTGATCGCCCTGGGCTCATCGGCATGCTGCTCGATCAGTACCCGGCCACGACACCCCATTCGGCCCCATTCCCTGACAAGGCTCACGCCACCAAAGAGATCGAGTTGAACGCTCATGAGGTAAAACCGCCGCATATTGCAGGATGGATCGATCCGTTTGAGATCAACGACCGTCGGGAACATGTCCACTTGCTGCTGTTTTTCGCTCATCTTGCGGACACCTCGCATATGGCAACAATAAACTTATGGTGCGATATTACCACAAATTTGTGTTCTGAAAAGGAAAAGGAGGCTCACGCCCCCTCTAGTATTTCTCAATCGGAATGCCGTGCGCCAAAGCCTTGTCAGCAAGGATCAAAGCGTCAGAGTTTCGTGAAATAATACCAAAAGCTTACTTCAGGCCCTGAGGAGATGGCGCATGAATGAATGCCGGACGGCGGCGCCTTGGGAGCGAGACTATCCGGGATCGCAGCGGATAGAAATCCAAGGGCTTTGGGGGCCTTGGAAACCACTTTTCTCATAGGCCACCAATTCTGCTTCACTCACAATCAATGCAATCAAGTTTAAACGAGAGGCTCACAGGCTCTTATCCGCGCCACTTTTTCACCGCCCTGAGCTTGATCGATGCCCTGATGGCCCGCCCTTTGTGAGGGCGGATCTCGAGTGCCACTCGGCCCCTGAAGCCGATCCCGTCTCATCCACGAACGAGACTGGCCCGATCGAAGAGATCGCACTGCACGCCCAGCCTACAGAAATGGCGCATGTTGCGTGCTGGATCGATCCTGTGCATCTGCACGTCGGTCGGGAAGATATCGAGCTGGGCCACTGTGCAACGCATGTGGTTCTTATATAATAAAATCATACAACGTCATGGAAGAATGCGAGGCTCCCGCCTCACCTCTTAACGAAGGGAAAGGGGGCTCACGCCCCCTTCTCGAACTTCATGACCGGGATGCCGAGCTTCCTGCCCTTGTCGGCGAGGTTCTCCTGGATGCCGTTCCCCGGGAAGACGAGGATGCCCACGGGGAGCACGTCGAGCATGGCGTCGTTGCGCTTGAAGGGGGCGGCCTTGGCGTGCTTGGTCCAGTCAGGCTTGAACGCGACCTGCGTCACGCCCCTCGTCTCAGCCCATTTGGCGGCGATGAGTTCTGCACCCTTCGGGCTTCCACCGTGCAGAAGGACCATGTCTGGATATTTTGTCCGGACCTGGTCGAGCTTGCCCCAGATCAGACGGTGATCGTTGAAGTCGGTCCCACCGGTTAGGGCGACCTTGGGACCAGCGGGGAGCATCACCTCGGTCTCCGCACGGCACTTGGCGGCCAGGAAGTCGCGGCTGTCGATCAATGCAGCAGTCATGTGCTGGCGGTTCACCATCGAGCCGGTGCGGGGGCGCCAGGCCGATCCCGTGTGATGGACGAACTCGGTCGCGGCGTGATCGCGCATCATGTCCATGCAGTTGCGCCGTTCGATCAGGGTCAGGCCTTCGGCCGTCAGGCGCTCAAGCTCGGTGGATTTCACCTCGGAGCCGTCCTGCTCGCGCTGGAGGCGGCGCTGCGCCTGCTCGTTTTCGTCGAGCGACCGCTCGATCCGGCCTGTGGCGCGGTGGAAGAGATTGACCTGGCCCCAGAGAACCTCTTCGAGGTCGGGTTCCATGCGGGTATCTTCCAGGGTCGCGACGAGAGCGTCGAAGATATCGGCGACGGCGACCGCGAGGCGCTGCCCCTCGGGCATCGGGCGTGGATCGGGCTCATCAAAGGGACGGAAGCCGTAGAGCTGCAGCTCGTCGAGCGCATGGGCGGTCTGGGATGCGGTATGGAC
>CAZGHJ010000265.1:0-3826 GCA_964525355.1 uncultured Roseicyclus sp. | reverse complement strand
GCACGAGCGCCTGCTGAACCAGCGGAAGCCGCCCGAAGCGCGAGCGCAGCGGTTTTTGGCCGGGGCGCGTTCCGTGAACCGAGAGGCCCTTTACCGCCGCACTGTAGCGGCGAGAAAGCTCGGCATGGGCGGTTGCGTCCATGTCCAGCCTGCCTGCGTCGGACAGCTCGCCCAGCCGCACGTAATCGGAATTCGGGTCGAGCACGGCGATGCGAAGGTTCGTTTCCAGCAAGAGCCTCTCGAGTATCACCCCGAGAGAGTATGTCTTGCCGGACCCGGATTGACCGCAGACCAGCGTGTGACGGCCAAAACCGGCTGCCTGAAGTATTGCGGGCTGATCGCCCGACACGGCGCGCATCTTGCCGATATCGAGCCCTGCCTTCTTGCCGCGCAATTTCGCGAAATAAGACAAAACCAGTGCTGGGTCTGCGGGGCAAAACCGGGCCGAGCCGAATGGAGCCGGCTTTTCGTCGATGATCCGGACTCCATCAGTCACAGCCCGGATCTCGCCGCGTCCGGCGATCTTTTTCGTTCCGTCCCCGGCATCATGGAGGCCGATATCAAGGATCTGGCCCAGGAGGGACCCGGCGCCCTCGCGCTCGAGGGTGACGTAGCCCCCCACATACCACGCGGCATCGATGCTGGAGGTGAATTGAAAAAGGTGCCCGTCGATTGAATATGCCGTGCTGTTTTCTGTCATGAGGCCGCTGATTTCCCTGAATGCGCCATGCCGCAGAATTGGAATATCACCTGCCCACATGGTTTCAAACATGGTCCGAGGCCGTGTCCGAGTGCGCGGCCCACTGTCATTTGCAACGCGGGGACAAGGCGGCTCGAAAAGCGCTGCGCAGTTCCCGTGGCTTTTGCGGCAATCCCCGCGTTCCGGGCTTGCGGACGACGTGCAAGGTCCGGGCCATAAGGCTTGCGGAACACGATGCGATGTCTGGCTTTCGCGATTTCGTCCCTGCCGCGTCCGGCCATTGTGGAGACCCTGATGCGCACCGATGTCATCAATGCCGCGACATGGGTGTGCGAGGACGCAGGCCGTTCCGATGTCATCCCGGTGTTCACCATACCGACGAAAGCACCTGACGACGTGTCTGATGGCGGTTCGACACCCCTGCATCTCGCCTCGACCCTGATGAAGGGCGCGGCGATGGAGCGGGGGGGCTCATACGGCGCCTGCGTTCTGGAATGGGCCCCCTCTTGCGCCGAAACCCCCGATGGTGATTGGCTGGACCGTCTCAGGCCATGGGGCTGGGGGTACGAGGGTAGAGGATGCATCACGGTTCGCGATCCTCCTCGCGCCGCCGCATCAGGGCCTCTGCGACGGCACTCGCCGCCGCCACGAAGACCCCCAGCCCGACGAGGATATAGAACATCGCGAAAATCTTGCCGGCGACGGTCTGGGGCACAAGTTCCCCGTAGCCGACCGTGGAAATCGTGACCACCGAGAAGAACGCGGCATCGAGCAACGTCCAGTCCTCCAGCAGCCAGAAGGTCCCGGTTGCAAGGGCGATCATCGAAAATGCGAACAGCAGAAGGCCACGGACCCGGAGATCCCTCCAGACGTCCCGCAAACCCAAAAAGATCGTTCGGATCAGGTGCACCGCCGGTTCTCTCCACCGCTCTGCGATGCGTCATCGGATCGCGTCCTTGCGTTGATCACACACACGCGCACCTGTCCTCGCCCGGCCTCACCCCGACACTGTCCGTCGCTTGCGCGAGCCAACCGCCGGCCCGTTCGATCGAGGTTCATGCTTTGCATCATGGGCATGCGTCGAGGGCCAGTTCTCCGTCGCGATACGTCAGGCGACCGTCGCGAAGCATCTGCGCCACCGCGTCATCTGCACGTTGGGCCAACGCCGCGCGCGCCCTGTCGATCTCATCGGGTGCGATGCCATTTGCGGCGGCCGCTGCCGCGACGATGTCGGCTACGGCCTCGAAGGCCGACAGGCGACATTGCGCATCCTGCAGCGTTTCGCGCACGAAGCCCTGCCAATCCTCGTCCGTCAGATCTGACAGAAGAGCTGTCACATCCCTGGCCCCCGAAATGACCTGGCGGCAATCGCCGAGGGTGACCGCATCCGCCCCCACGAGCAGCGCGCAATCGAAGGCGTCCTCACCATTTCGCACGACGATGCGGCCATCTTGCAGCAGGGCGAGGGCCTCGACCCCGAGCGATGTGTCCAGATCCTGCGCCGACACCGGCGCCGCGGCGATCAAGACCGCCCCGATGACGGATGCAAATCCGCGTCGCGATCTCCAATTCAACCCGGTCATTGCTGCGACCTCCATGATATGTCCCTGTCTTTCCGAACCTTTGGACGACCAGACCGCCGCCCGAAATTCCTGTTTCAGTCAGGCCTCTGCAAGCGCCAGAGGTTGGGCCCGACCTGCAGCATGCCCTGCCGCTCCGCCGCGGGCAGTCGCTGGTTCAACAGCTGGTCCATGTCTGCACCGATTTCTGCGTTGTAGACGTGATAGAGATGCCCCGTGGGGCTGCGGAGCTGAAGATCGCTCAGGTCGATCACCTCGACGCCCTCCAGCAGCGACACGTCGTTGCCGGTCTGCCCGAGGCGCGGATATCCGTGAACGCTTTCGGAGAGGCCAAGCGGGCGGTCGCCATCGGCGATGTAGATCGTGATGCTGCGCACGACCGGCCGGATCCGCGGAAGAAGACGGGAGAAGACGCCGAAATCCATGTCCGGTGCGAGAAGCACCACGTCGCCCAGTCTTATGTCGGGCTTTTGCGCCGCCACGTCATGGACCGCCAGGACCATGCCGCGCCCGCCCAGGCTGTGGCCCGCAAGGTTCACCCGCTCTGGCCCGAACTGCCGTTCCATCGCGATGATGGTCTCTGACAGGTCCAGCACGCTCCAGTACAGATCGGCCTCGTCATGGGTGTAGTTGAAGAGGCTGCCGTCCGACGGCCAGCTGAACCACAGGAACCGACCGTCGTGGCGGGCGTTTTCCTGCAGCACCGCGGCCCTGCGGCAGCCTTTTTCGAAATCGATGTAGAACCCGTGGGTATAGAGCAGCGGAGAGGCCTCGCCGCTGCTTTCGGCGAGCCTCGCGAGCAGATCGTCGACGGGGGCGGTCTGCACATCCGCCACGCGCAGGATTTCTTCGGGAACCCGGAAGGGCACCGCCTCTGCAACCGGTGTCATGATCTCCAGGCGCCGCTCCGACACATCGCAGTAACCGGCATCGAGAACGCCGCGCTCGTCGCCGAAAAGGCGGCGCGGATCACTGTGGAGAGTCCGGTCGCGGTTGGTCAGAAACGGCACCCTGTGCTGTGCCGCACCTCCGGTGGCAACGCCCTCCTCCTGTGCCCGGGCGGTGGGGGCCGCGTGACCCAGTAGCGCGACCGCGAAGACCGCCGCGACATGCGGCAATCGTGGTATCGAAGGACGGAACACGATGGTATCTCCCATACCTCTGACCCGGGCAACGCGCACCCGCGCCGCCCTCGCATGACGCGGGGGCGGCAAGGACAGTCTCAGGCGTTTTCCGGTTTGCGGCGGTCAAGCGCGACGAAGATCATCGAGACCCCGTTCGATATCAGCTCGATGGCAAGGAAGACCCCCAGGACCACCGCACTGGACCACGGGAAGTTCGAGAAGATCATGACCGACAGCGCGATGGACAGCAGGCCCGCGATGATCAGAAAGCCCCGCGCCCCGGCCGCCACGGAGGTGAAGGCGATGGCGATCCGGAAGATGCCCATGATCATCATCAGACTCGCCACGATCACCGTCAGGCGGAGGATGCCCTCGAGCGGGTGCGCGATGAGGTTGAAGCCGAACACCGTCAGCACCACCCC
>CAZGHJ010000264.1:0-3834 GCA_964525355.1 uncultured Roseicyclus sp. | reverse complement strand
CGCCCCCGAGGTCTGCACCGTGCGCGCCCGCCGCGGCGGCGAGGTGGTCGTCACGCAGGTGCCCTGCACCAACTGACCCTGCCGCAGATACGGCGCGCGCGGCCTCCTGGTTTCGCGCGCGCCGCCGGCACGCACCCGGCGCGGACCTGCCCCGCGCCGGGTCTTTTTCGTGCGGTCTGCCCGCGATGCGGCATTCATCCACAAGTGGATAACCATTACCGTTGTCGAGAAACCACATAAAGTTCGAGGTACAACGTACGGATTATTGCGCCAAAACTGCAAAGCGGTCATTGTGGGCAAAATGGGCGGCCATCCGGACAACGCCCGAACAGAGGCATAGAGGCAGGATCATCATGCGAATGACGAGATTCCTGGCCGCAGCGGCCATGGGCCTTGCAGCGGTCTTTGCGCAGGTCGCGCCCGGCGGGGCGCAGACCTTGCGGGTGCTGGAAGGCGCCACGTCCGCGACGCTCACGGTTCCGATGAACCGCGCCGTCGTGGTGGAGAGCGACATGCTTTTCGCCGAGCTGTCGGTGGCGAACCCGGCCATCGCCGATATCGCGACCCTGTCGGAGCGCTCGATCTACATCCTGGGCCGTGCGCCGGGACGCACGACGATGACGCTTCTGTCGGCGGAAGGCGCGCTGATTGCCAATGTCGAGATCCAGGTCGTGCCGGACGTGGCCGAGCTGCGCGAGCGGCTGCGCGAGATCCTGCCGGGCGAGCCCGTCGAGGTGCGCACCGCCAATGACGGCATCGTGCTCTCGGGCACGGTCAGCTCGCTGCAGGCGGTCGAGCGCGCGCTGCAACTGGCCAGCCGCTACTCGGGCGCGGTCTCGAACCTGATGAACGTGGGCGGCACGCAGCAGGTGCTCCTGCAGGTGCGCTTTGCCGAGATGCAGCGCACCGTGCGCCAGGAACTGTCGGCCTCGCTGGGCATCAGCGGCAGTGACGGCGCATTCGGTACGAACGCGCTCAACGCCACCGGGCCGGGCGGCGCGACCCTGGGTACGGCCGGCGTCAACGGCCGGACCGGCGCCCTGTCGGTCGCCTTCGGCGCGGGCTCGCTGCAGATCGGCCTGCTGCTCGAGGCGCTCGAGACCAACGGCCTCGTGCGCACGCTGGCCGAACCCAACCTGACCGCGCTTTCGGGCCAGACGGCGGAGTTTCTGGCCGGCGGCGAGTTCCCCATTCCCGTGCAGGGTGAGGACGGCGTGGGCGTCGAGTTCAAGCCCTTCGGCGTCAACATGACCTTCACGCCCACGGTCATCGACGGCGAGATCATCAACCTCAACCTCAATGCCGAGGTGTCGTCGATCGGCCAGGCCGTGGCACTTGGCGGCGGCGCCGAGATCCCCTCGCTCAACACGCGGCGGGCGGGCACCACGGTCGAGCTTCGCGACGGCGAGAGCTTCGCGATCGCGGGCCTTCTGCAGGACGACTTCCGCGACAGCGTGGGCCAGGTGCCCTGGCTGGGCGATCTGCCGATCCTCGGCGCGCTCTTCCGTTCGGCCAACTACCAGCGCGAGCAGACCGAACTGGTGATCATCGTAACCGGCCACCTGGTCAACCCGGTCCGCGGCGAGGCGCTGGCCCTGCCCACCGATCGGGTCACCATCCCGACGGAGGCGGACCTGTTCCTGCACGGCCGCCTCACCGGCGCGCCGCGCCAGGGCACCGCGGCGGGCGATGTGGCGGCGCAGGACTTCAGCGGCTCCTACGGCTACGTGATGGATTGAGGATGAGACCGATGGCACTCGCAATGCGCCCCCACCCGACCCCCAGCCTGCCACGCCGCGTGATGGCGGCGGGCATGGCCTTCGGCCTCGTCGTCACGCTCGCCGGATGCGACGAGACACGGTCCCTCGGCTCGCATCTCGACGAGGGTGGCTTCGGCAACCCGACGATGGACAACATCATGTTGCACAACGGCGAGCTCAGCTATGCCGAGGTGCTGAACGACCGCTTCAACGAGGCCGTTCCGGCCACGATCACTTTCGCCTTCAACTCGGCGGAGCTGGACGGGCGGGCGCAGGCCGCCCTGCGCCAACAGGCCGACTTCATCAAGCAGTTCCCCGAGGTCCGCTTCACCGTCTACGGCCATACCGATCTGGTCGGCAGCCGCGCCTACAACCACAATCTCGGCCTGCGCCGGGCCCATGCCGCGGTGAACTACATCGTGGCCCAGGGCGTCGACCGCTCGCGGCTGAGGGCGCTGGTGTCCTTCGGCGAGACGCGGCCGGTGGTCCCGACCGAGACGGAAGAGCGGCGCAACCGGCGCACGGTCACGGAAGTGTCGGGTTTCGTGCAGACGCACCCCCTGATTCTCGACGGGCAATACGCGGCCGTCGTCTATCGCGGCTATGTGGGCGGCGGTGGCGGCGAATAGCCCCCGGTTTTCCCAGACAAAAAGCAACAAATCGAAAGGGCTCGCGGATCGCGGGCCCTTTTCGCCTGAAACGGGGGGACGTGCGGTCGTGACGGCGCCCGGCGGCGCGGTCTCGTGAACGTAAACCCCTCTTTTGGTCCTATTGTTGCCCTTTTCTTCCGACAGGTTCGCATCTGGCTCGGTTCGAGCGCCCGGACGCCTCGTCTCCGGCGCGCTGGCCGTTCCGGGGGCGGCCGTATCTCGCCGCTCCCCGACCGATGCCAGGCGAGGCATGAGTACAAGAGGTGGGACTTGAGTAATGAGTAGCGGACTGGCCCTGCAATCCGAGAACGAACCGTCGCCGATCGTGGCCTGCACGGTGTCGCGCAACGTGCATCGCTTCGACCTGCTGATCGAGGACATGGAAACCGAGCTTGGCGACGGCTGGGGCGACCTGGGCTTCGAGGAGGCGCTCGCCTTCCTGGGCCAGCCCGAGGCGCAGGATCTGGTCTTCATCGCCGTGGCGATCACCACCGAGGACGAGGCCGATCTCGGCATGCTGGGCGAACTGATCGGCGCCGCGAAGGCCTGCGACACGCGCGTGATCATCGTGGCTGACGGCGTCTCTCCGGCGACGTTGCACCAGCTTCTCAAGCTCGGCGCCGACGAGTTCCTGCCCTACCCGCTATCCGACGGCGCGCTGCACGACTCCGTTGAGCGCATCAAGGCGCTGAACGCCGCCGCCGAGGCGAAGGCCGCCCAAAGCGCGCAGGAGGTCCAGGCCACCGGGCCCAGCATGGGCACCAAGGGGGCGCTTTTCGCCGTGCACAACCTCGCCGGCGGCACCGGCGCGACCACGTTCAGCGTCAACCTGGCCTGGGAACTGGCCAATGCCGACAAGAAGACCCCGCCCAGCGTCTGCCTGCTGGACCTGGACCTGCAATTCGGCAGCGTGGCAACCTATCTGGACCTGCCGCGCCGCGACACGGTGCTGGAGTTCCTGCAGGACGCGCAGACGATGGACGTGGACGCGTTCCGCCAGGCGCTCGTCTCCTACAGCGACAAGCTTTCGGTCTTCACCGCGCCCCCCGAGATCGTGCCGCTCGACATCATGGGACCGGAAGACCTCGAGGCGGTGCTCGACCTCGCGCAGCAGTGCTTCGACATCGTGGTGGTCGACATGCCGCGAAACCTCGTGGTCTGGAGCGAGGCGGTCCTGAACCGGGCCGACATCTATTTCGCCACGTTGGAACTGGACCTGCGCTCGGCCCAGGACGCGATGCGCTTCATCAAGGCGCTTCGGGCCGAGGACCTGCCCTTGGAGAAGATCCAGTACGTGATGAACCGCGCGCCCGGCGGCATGGACCTGACCGGCAAGGGCCGCGTCAAGAAGCTGGCCGAAAGCCTCGGGGTGGAGATCAAGACGCTCCTGCCCGATGGCGGCAAGGCCGTGCAGGAGGCCGGCG
>CAZGHJ010000263.1:0-3871 GCA_964525355.1 uncultured Roseicyclus sp. | reverse complement strand
CCCTGCTCCTGCAGCGCGAAGATGCGGCCCGACCAGCCCTCGGTGACGTGGATCTCCTCCTCGGCCAGAAGGCTCATCAGCTCCGCCCCCGAGGTCCAGTAGCGCAGCGCGAGGTCGCGATGGGTGCGGATGGCCTCCCAGACGGCCTCCATGTCCTGGATGTCGTTGGGGTCCTGGCCCGTCTGCAGCGCGCCGTACCAGATGCGCGTGCGGTAATCCGCGAAGCCGCCGATCTTGCCCTCGTAGGCAGCGTTGATCAGAAGGCCCGCGCCCTGCTCCCGCGCCTCCTCGTCGGAGATGTAGGCGCGGTTGTAGGCGATGCCCGTGGTCCCGTAATTGTAGGGAACGCAGGAGAGCGTGCCGCCCGTCACGTCGCGGAAGACCTGCGTCAGCTTGGGGATGACGAGGCCGAGATTGGGGATGTTGTCCTCGTTCAGCTCCACCGACAGCCCGAGATTGTGGTAGCGCGCGTAATCGAACACGCCCGACAGATGCGCGATGTTGAACTCGCCGGGCTGGCTGGTGCGGACGCGGGCGAGGTATTCGTCGGCCCCGCCGAAGGTTCCGTCCACCACCTGGATGCCCGTCTCGGCGGTATAGGCATCGAAGGCATGGGCGCGGAACGCCTCGGAGACGACGCCGCCCCAGCCGTCGAAGCGCACCTGGGTGACTTCCTGGGCGTGGGCGTGGCGCGCGAACGGCGTCTGCACGCCATAGGCCAGGCCCGCCGCGCCGATCAGGCCCAGGAAGGTGCGCCGGTCCAGATCGCCGTTGCGGTAGCGTTCGAGCAGTCGTTCGTAACGTGTGGTGTTGTCCATGTCGTCATTCTCTCTGTTGCTGCATGGTCTGGTCGTCTTGGTTCAGGGTTCAGGATCGCCGGGCCCGGAGCTTGCGGACCGAAAGCCAGCGCGACAGCGCCATGCCCATGAGCGGCAAACCCACGGTGATCAGGATCATCAGGGTGCCGAGCGCATTGATCTCGGGCGAGATCGAATTGCGCAGCATCGCGAAGATCTGGGTGGGCACGGTCTCGACGCCGCCGGGCTTCCAGAAGAGCGTCCCGGTGATGTCGTCGAAACTGATGGTGAAGGCGAACAGCGCGCCCGCCGCGACGGCCGGCGTCAGAAGCGGCAGGGTGATCGCGAAAAAGGTCTGGATGGGCGAGGCGCCGAGGCTCATCGCCGCCTCCTCCACGTCGCGGCGGATGCCCATCAGACGCGCCTGCACCACGAGGATGACGAAGGGCAGCGTGAAGATCACATGGCCCAGAAGCAGCAGCCCGAAGCTCTTGGGCATCCCCAGGAACTGAAGGAACAGCAGGAGGGCGACGGCCAGCACCACCTCCGGCACCAGGATCGGCGCGATCAGGATCGTCGAGATCGCGTTGCGGAACGGGATGCGGTAGCGCACCAGCGCAAGGCTCGCCAGAACGCCCAGCGTGGTGGAGATCGCCGCCGTCAGCAGCCCCAGCACCAGCGAGGTTCTGAGCGCGCGCAGGATTGCCTCGTTCTGGAACAGCTCCTCGAACCAGCGCAGCGAGAGGCCCGTCATCGGGAAGCTGCCGAACTGGTTCTCGTTGAAGCCGAGCAGCACCACAACGACGATGGGCAGGAACATGAAGAGGTAGACCAGGACGGTCCAGATGCGCACCGCCTGCCAGCCCATCAGCCCAGCCCCTTCATCAGCTGGCCGAGGCCGAGGAAGTGGTTGTAGACCATCACCAGCACGCCCAGCACCGCAAGCAGCAGCAGCGACAACGCCGCACCCAGCGGCCAGTTGAGCTGCGTGATGATCGCCTCGAAGACGAGATTGGCGAACATCGCGTCGCGCGGCCCGCCCAGGACCGCGGGCGTGATGTAGGTGCCCGCCGCCAGCACGAAGCACAGCAGCCCTCCCGCCGCGAGCCCCGGCAGCGACAGGGGCAGCACGACCTGCAGGAAGGACTGCCATTTCGTCGCCCCGAGCGAGCCCGCGGCATCCTCGAGCGTCCGGTCGATCCCCTCGAGGCTGACGTAGACGTTCAGCACCATGAAGGGCAGCAGGAAATGCACCAGCCCCAGGATCACCGTCGTCTCGTTGTAGAGCATCTGGATCGGCTCTCCGATCAGACCCAGCGAGACCAGCGTGGTATTGAGCGCGCCGGACGTGCCGAGGATGTAGATCCAGCTCATCGTGCGGATGATGTAGCTGATCCAGAAGGGCAGCATCAGCAGCAGCAGCAGGAACACCTTGTTGCCCTGCGCGCGGGCGATGAAATAGGCCGCCGGATAGCCCATGAGCGCGCAGATCACCGTCGTGATCGCCGCGATCTTCAGCGTGTTCAGAAGGATCACCCGGTAGAACGGATCGGTCAGCGCGGACTGCCAGTTGTCGAGGAAGAACCCGGGCTCCACGTCGCCCACCGAGGTGCGCAGCCAGAAGGAATAGACCAGGATGAACAGAAGCGGCACGAACAGCAGCAGCGTGATCGCCACCATGCTGGGCGACAGCAATATCCAAGGCTGACGTGCTTCGCGGGCCTCGATCGACATCCACATCCCCGATTTTCCGTTTCCGAGGATGTGGAGCCGCGCACCATTACTCAAATAGTTAATTGGTATTCCGGATATTGATGCTATCAATACCCATGGCCCGCGATACCCTCGATGCCGAACGCCGGCTGCGCCAGCTGGACTGGAACCTGCTGCATACTTTCGTCGTGCTGGCGCAATCGCGGTCCGTCACGGAGGCCGCGCAGCGTCTGGGCCTGCAGCAGCCGTCGGTCTCTTCCGCGCTCAAGCGGCTGGAGGACCGTGTCGGGCGCAAGCTGATCGACCGGGCGCCGGGCCGTTTCGCGCTGACCCCGGCCGGAGAGCTTCTCTATGCCGAGGCGCTCGACATCCAGGGCGCGGTGCTGCGGCTGACCACGGTGCTGCGCGAAACGACCGACGAGGTGCGCGGCCATGTGCGGATCGCCGTCGCCTCGCATGTGGTCTGCCCGCTCTTCGATGCCGCGCTGGCCGAGTTTCACGCCGCCCACCCCGCGGCCACGATCCAGATCGACGTGATCACCAGCACCGACGCCGTCGCCGCGGTCGAGGCGCGGGCCGCCTCCTTCGCGATCTGCCTCGTCCGCGACCGCAACCCGCGGCTGGAATACAGCCGGCTCTACCGAGAGTTCTTCGGCCTGTTCTGCGGCCCTCCGCATCCGCTCTTCGGCCGCAAGGGCCTGACGCGGAGCGATCTGAAGGGCCGGGCCTCGGTCAGCTTTCGCACCGACCGGCTGGAGGATGTGCTCAAGCCCGTGACGCTGATGCGCGCAGCCTACGACATCGGAGAGAGTGTCGTGGGCACCTCCAGCAACCTCGAGGAGGTCCGCCGCATGATCATCGCGGGGCTCGGCGTGGGGCCCTTGCCGCTGCATGTGGCCGCCCGCGACGTGGCCGCGGGCGATCTGTGGCAGGTGCCGCCCTATGACGATCTTCCGGCCATCGACGTGCATCTGCTGTGGAACCCGCGCTCCAAGCTGAACCGGGCGGAGCAGATCATGCTGCAGGCCCTGAAGGACAGGATCGACGCGACGCCCATCGAGGCGCGCACCTATCGGTAAACGGCGGACCGCAGCCCCACGCCCCCTGCGCGGATCGCGGGGATGGCCTGCAAGACGGCCCGTGCGCGTCGCGGCATGTCCCTTGCGTCGACCTTCTGACGGGTCCCGCCATCGCGGGCACCATCCGGCGCCGCGACGGGCGATGTACGGAGCACATACATTCCTTGTACAATCCATGGACAGGTTCGGCACGTCCCGGACAACCCGGCCCGGGCCGGGCTGTCGGTCGGGCAGGGTCGGCCGACGCATGGCCCGCACGGGACGGCCCCTCGCTCGCCACGA
>CAZGHJ010000262.1:0-3891 GCA_964525355.1 uncultured Roseicyclus sp. | reverse complement strand
CATCGGTGATATGGGCAATACCGGACGGTCCACCGGCACGCATCTCCACTACGAGGTGCGCAGGAACGGAGACCCGGTGAACCCCATGACCTTCATCACGGCAGGACGCGATGTTTTCTAAATCCAAAATCAACGAGCCGGGCCCGAAGCAGGGCGGCGCCGAGGGCGACGACAAGCCCGGCGTGGCACAGTCTGGCTCTGCCACCAGCGGAGAGTCCATGAACAAGCAATCCCCCCAATCGGCCAAGATGAAGCCCAGCCCCTCGCAGCTGAGCGCGGATCTGACCATCGTGGGCAATCTGCGCACCACCGGAGACATCCAGGTGGAAGGCACGGTCCAGGGCGATATCCGGGCGCATCTTCTGACGGTCGGTGAAAGCGCCAATATCGAGGGCGAGATCGTCGCCGACGACATCGTCGTGACCGGCAAGGTCACGGGCCGTGTCCGCGGCCTCAAGGTGCGCCTGACCTCCACGGCGCGGGTCGAGGGCGACATCATCCACAAGACCATCGCCATCGAGAGCGGTGCCCATTTCGAAGGCTCGGTGCAGCGAGCCGAAGATCCGCTGGCCGGCAACGAACAGGGCGGCGGCGGCCGGAGCACTTTCTCCGGCGGCAGTTCCCGTCCCGCGCCGGCAATGGCGGCGCGTCCGGTCTCCGCGGCACCGGCAGCCAAGTCCGAGGAGTGACACCTCCTTAGGTCCGGCCTCCCGCAAAAGGCCGGGCCCCTTCTCCGCCAAGCGCGGTGTGACGGAAGCCGAACAGCCGGGCCCCGAGCCCGGCTTTTTCTTGGGCGGGAGCCGCCGGCCGCCCCGGCTTGCGGCCATCCTGACCTTGGCGCACGGGTCGGTTGGACAAAAATCGCGTTCCCGTAGCCAGTTTTGCGCGCGGACCTGCACGCCACGCGCATCGCGCCGCAAGGACGCGTCAAAGCCGATCTCTTGCCATCTCGTCGCGCTGGGTTCCTGGGCTGTCGTCGGGCAAGCGCTGCGCCCCATGAACCGGTGGTTGCATTCGGTCCCGTTCCTGTTACCCCTCCAATCCGGCACGCATTGATGCCCCGGCGCCTCCCGGCGACGGCAGGTTCGCATCGGACGTCCCGATCCACGTCGCGCTTCCCACAGCCGTTCCGGTCCTACCGGCAAGCGTGATTGGCTGCACGCCCATGCCGATGGCCCCGGCGGGCGTTGCGCCTATCCCGCGGGCTCCGCAAAGCCCGGCCCGTCGGCGGAGATCAGCGCACGCCGGTAGATATGCCACGTGGCATGGCCCAGCACCGGCAGCACGAGGTAGAGCCCGAACAGGCCCGGAAGCATTCCCAGGAAGGTCGTGCCCGCGATCACCGCCGCCCAGGCCAGCATCACGCCGGGGTTTTTGCGCACCACCGCGATCGAGGTCAGCATCGCGGTGACGAAGTCGAGTTCCTTCTCCAGCAGAAGCGGCAGCGACACCACCGTCAGCGAGAACAGAACGAAGGCGAACACCGCTCCGAACGCCGAGCCCACCAGCAGCATGGTCAGACCCTCGGGCTGCAACAGATAGGCATAGGACGAGGTCACGTTCGTCAGGACCGACGGCCCGAGAAACAGAGCGAAAAGCATGTGCGCGAAGAAGGACCAGAAGAGGTAATAGACGATGATGACCCAGGACATCAGCGGCAATTGCCGCGCGCGCTGGCGCCAGATCACGCCAAGGATGTCGTTGCGCCGCCAGTGGGTCTCGCCCGCCTCGAGGCGTCGCGACACTTCGTAAAGCCCCACGACCAGAAAGGGCCCGATCAAAGGAAAGCCGAAGGTCAACGGGATGGCCAGCCACTCCATGTGCCACAGGAACAGCAGCAGGTAGATCAGCCAGCCTCCCATCACCGCCACATTGGCGAAGAAGAGCCCCATCATCGGCTTGCGCCGGAAATCGCCCGCTCCCTGCCGCAGGGCCTCGCCGATATCGCCAAGGCGCATCGCCGCGATCGCAGGCACCTTGGACGGGGCGCGCGGCATTTCGGTCACATCGCTCATGACCCGCATCCTCCTGCCGCGAGCGTAGCCGAGGCCTGCCCCGCGCGCAAAGCGAAAGCCCCTCAGCCCCGGATCGGCCGCGGGCCTATCGCCGCGCCATACGCCTGCGCCAGCGCGAGCAGCTGCGCATCCGCCCCGCGCGGACCGATCAGCTGGATGCCGCCCGGCAACCCCGCAGCGCCCAGCCCCGCAGGCATGCCGATGACCGGCAGCCCCGCAAGGCTCGCGGGCACCACCACCTCCATCCAGCGGTGATAGGTGTCCATCGCCACGCCCGCGATCTCGCGCGGCCAGTCCCACTCCGCCGGAAAGGGCCAGAGCTGCGTCGAGGGCAGCACGAGCGCGTCGTACCGCTCGAACAGTCGGTCCAGCGCGGCAAGCCAGGTCTCCCGCAGCGCGATCGCCTGCGCAATCCCCTGCCCCGTCACGGCCATCCCGCGCGCGCACTCATATGTCGCCTGCGCGTTCAGTTGCCCGCGCGTGGTGTCATCCTGCCAGTAGGGTCCCAGGTCCTGCGCAACGAAAAAGGCCCTGATCTCGGTCCAGCTGTCCCAGAGAAGCTCGCGCGACACGGGCGGCGCCACGGGCTCCACCTGCCAGCCCATGTCCTCCATGCCGCGCAACGCCGCCTCGGCGAGGTCGAGGATCCCGGACGCCATGGGATAAGCGCCGCCCCAGTCGCCCAGCCAGCCGATGCGCACGATCCGCGGTGCCGTCCCGATGCCCGCAAAGGCCCCGCCCGACAAGGTTCCGAGGAACGCGGCCAGGTCGTCCACGTCGCGGGCCATCGGACCCAGCGTCGAAATCCGCGGCGAGACCACAGCCGCCGCATCGTCCCGCGGGATCAGGCCAACGGTGGGCCGGAACCCGTAGACATCGCACCAGGCCGCCGGGTTCCGAAGCGAGCCCATCATGTCCGACCCGTCCGCCACGCTCAGAATCCCCGTCGCCAGCGCCGCCGCCGCCCCGCCCGACGACCCGCCCGCCGTCAGCGCCGTGTCCGCCGGGTTCCGCGTCACGCCGAAGACAGGGTTCGTCGAATGCCCGCCAAGGGCGAACATCGGAACGTTCGTCTTGCCTATGACGATCGCACCCGCCGCCTTCATGCGCGCCACGAACGGTGCATCCGCACGCGCCGCCTGCCGACCGAGAAACGGCGCGCCGAAACTCGTGGGCAACCCCTTCGCGTCTGAAAGATCCTTGACCGCGACCGGTACGCCATGGAGCCAGCCGGACGGCCCCTCCGCCATCAACCGCGCCTCCGAGAGCCGCGCCTCACCCATCAGCGCCTCGCGATCCCGCAGTGACACGATGGCATTCACCGTGCCGTTCACCGCCGAAATCCGCGCCAGCGTCTCCCGCATCACCTCGACCGGCGACACCTCGCGCGCCGCGATCCGCGCCGACACCTCGCGCGCACTCATCCCGATCAGATCCACCACCCCACCCCTTCTTCTTGTCCCAAATACGGAAAATCGCCGAAGGCGATGCGTGCGGTCGAGCGGCTCCCGGGCCCGGCCCGGGGGCCCGAGGCCGCGCGCGCCACCCGCCTAGCCCTGCGCGTCCGCGCGGCTCTTGCCGCTGGCATCCTTGGCCAGCGTCGCCGCCATCAGCCCGTCGAGATCGCCATCGAGAACGCCGCCCGTGTCCGAAGTCTCGTAACCCGTCCGCAGGTCTTTCACCATCTGGTAGGGTTGCAGCACGTAAGAGCGGATCTGGTTGCCCCAGCCCGCCTCGCCCTTGGCCTCATGCGCCTCCTGGATCGATGCGGTGCGCTTTTCCAGCTCCATCTGGTAAAGCCGCGATTTAAGGGCCTTCATTGCGATGTCGCGGTTCTGGTGCTGGGATTTCTCGGAACTCGTCACCACGATGCCCG
>CAZGHJ010000261.1:0-3943 GCA_964525355.1 uncultured Roseicyclus sp. | reverse complement strand
CTCCTGCGAGACGTCCAGGATCAGGCTGTTCCAGAGAACTGAGCCATCGGGCTGCCGACTGGGAATGCCGCGACCCTCCACGTGCTTGAGCGTTCCCGATGGGGTCCGGATGCGCCAGCGATGACGCCAGGGCGTTCCTGTCTCCGCCGATTGGGCAATCGAGGCCTGCATCGCCGCAAGGTCTTCCTTCAGCACAACCGACCAGAGCAGCGATGCATCATCTTGCACCTGCTCAGCCGTTACCTCCCAGATCTCGAGACAACCCGGGCTCATGTACTCCACGTGATCAGAACCGTCGGGAAAGAGGGCGTACTGGAAAATGGCCCCTGGTACATTTTCGGCGAGGGATTTGAACGCGCGTTCGCTCTCTGCGAGGTTCTCGGCGTAGCGTACTTCGCTCGATACATCGATCGCCGTGCCGATCATCTCGACAGGAACATCGTCGGGGTTCCGGATTGCTGATGCCTGCGTCAGCACCGAGACGTAATGGCCCTCTTGGTGGCGGAGACGGCAGCGAAAGCGATAGGTCTGCCGCGTCGACAAATGCTGCTCGAGCTGTTCCCGGGTCGCCTCCACATCGTCAGGGTGCAGAAGGGCTTCGCAAAATCCGAAGTCCTCTACGAAATTGGAGCGATCAAGGCCCAGCATGGAAAGAAATTGGTCGCTCCATTGGACACGGTTCGTGGACAGATCCCAGGACCACATTCCCACGTGCTTGCCCAGAGTCGCGAGGGTGGCGCCTGGATTGTTCCACTCGATATCCACATGTAATCTCCAAAAGACATATTTTCCTCAATTATCAGCATACTATAGCCAGGGAGCGTTAGCAAAAATATGCGTCATATCGGTCCAATCTGATGGAAATATCAGCCTGTTCCGCCATCAGCTGTACTGGGCAAGCCGGCATCATCTGCCACCAAGCAAAACCACCTGAATGCCGGGTTGGATCGGACTGGCACACGCATGTCATGCGACGCCGGCGACGATATTGCATATCCGTGCGATCCCGGATGATTACATAGGCGCGCGTCGATCCGCCTTGCTCATGGCAAGATCGATCCTGCGCTACGTCCACCTCTACAACAGCCAGCTTCCGCAAGCAGCCTTGAAGTGCCGGACGCCCATCGCCGCCCTGGAGGAATGGCAACGCCAAAGGCCCGAACTCTTCAGGAACCTCGTCTACAATCACGCGTGACGTGACACCTATGGTCGCGCCGGCCCGACGAAGTATGAGCACGCCTGTGTCGACGTTCTGGCGCCGGTCGGAGATGATGATCCTGACGCCTCCATCCTGACAGAGCGCGTGCCTGTCATGAGGTTTTGCCTGAGCCAGTCACTGGGCCCAGGCGCAATACAGCTACCATGTCGACACCGTCGACAGTGCTACGGGAAGATTGAGTTCCGCGTTGGCACTGTCGAGGCTCAAATGCTGCTTGGTCCGGCGCCGTGTTGAGTTCAGCGACGCGCTGCGGGATCGTATCTGTGGCTGCGGGTCACCCCTTGGCGATCAGGAATTCGTCGAGGGATCGGCCTGCATTGAGGCCTTCCGTGATCCATGCCGGTCGCCGACCACGGCCTGTCCAGGTGATCGAGGCGTTTTCCGGGTGGGCGTACTTCGGGATGCCGGCGGATTTGCCCTTGGTGGTCATGCCGGTGAGCTCGGCCAGGCTGAACCCCATTTCATGCGCCTTGGCCTCCAGTGCAGCGAGCGCTTCAAGGCGTTTGCGGTCCTCGTAGTTCGCGATCGCCTGGGTGATTTCCTTATGCAGCTTTTTGAGCTCATCGAGCGTCATTGCACTGAGATCCATGCTTGCCATGAGTGTTCGGTCCCTTGAGTTGGTTTTTATTCGGGCTTGGGTAGTCTCGATATCTTCTGTCGAGAGCGGGGTGGATGAGTATGAGGATCGTTTCAGAGCGCATATGCGCGTGATCGGCTATGTCGAAACTATCTCTGCGCAGCCATCAGTGGCCTGGTATCTCCTTGTCTTAGTGTCAGCTAAAATACGTGCCGCTGCGGCAGCCTTTCCGGGCTCCATCGACCCCTCTTCAACTTTCAGAAGAGTTTTAAAGGCAGGTTCAGGGCTTGCCAAGTGCCCTGCTGACACGTTTTTCATGAAAATCGAGGAGGACTCTGATCTTTTGTAGAGCCCTGCCAAATGAAGTCCTCGATCTTGCAAGGCTGTATTCGATCAGGTGCAGCGCGAATAGACTGTCTGAACTCCACCTTGGTGCATCACCCGCCGGCCTGTGAGTGCGTTATCCATAAGAGAGCGCGCCATCAGTCATCGAGGCTGAACGTGTCGCCACTAGGCGGTCCTTCGACAGTAACGGACAAGCGGCTCTTGCGAAAACCTTATAGGAGGAGCGATCTTCGATTTTGTTGACCGGTTCAGCACCGCAAGCTTTCTGAACGCGATTACCTTTGCTGGGGCGAGCAGACAGGCCGTTTGTGCCACGATCTACCGCTGTGACGGCCTTGGCGAGAAATGCCTGTTCCGCATGCAGGTGTTACCGCCGACAAACGGCGGGCTCAGGGTGGATCACAAGCCGGTTGCCGGTGGTGCTTTTCCAGCGCCGGTGTTCCTGCATCGGCTAACATCATCAGCCTGGGAAAACCGATGCCCCGTTTGCTGCAGCATCAAGGTGGCCGAAGAGTGGGTCGACCCCGTCAGGCAGCCGGATGTCATGTTTTTTTCTGACATTGCACACCGTCTGTCCGCTACCCGGACTACAAAGCTTTCCTTCGGGCGAACCTTGGCGCGCATGTCAGTGGAGGGCCCGTCAAGCTTGTGGTGTGACCGCAAGGGGCTGCCTGCGGCGCTTTGAGACACCAAGAAGAAAATCCACGATTTCTGTGCCGCTCGGCCGAGATAGGTTGGGATCTGCCGTCGTCGCGCGCAGGTAGCTCTCATGAGCCGAAGCAAATCCCATGTCCCAGTCCGAGAAGAGCCGCATGGAAATCATACCGCGTCCGCGCACCTCGAGACCATTATGCCGCCGATCGATCAACAGCCTGGACATGAGGTCTTCGACGGCGGGTTTTGCTCCCTCGATGTACTGATAGAAGCGCCCACGTTCCGAATGCAGGAAGCCCGTCAGACCGGCGCGCTGGTTGTGGCGTGAGCTCTGCCGCAAGATGTCCATGACATGCAGGGACACATCGCGGGGATCGGCCGCAAAGCTGCGGTACACAACGTACTCATACATCAAGATTCCCTTCCAGCCCGATTTCCTCACGCTTGTAAACTGCCGTCCTTCAGATGTCGCACATTGGAGCTGCTTACCTGCCAAAAGAGCCATGAACCGCTGAATTGTGGGGTGATGGCAGGCGTTCTTGTGCCGATCTTCCAAGAAGCACCTTTCGGGTTTCTGCGACGCGGCGTTTGACTTCACGGCTTAGCTCTGGTGCGGCGATGCCGTCCCCGAGCGCGAACAGGGTGGCAACGTCTTCAAGGCTCAGAACTATTTCTTTTTCAGATTGCGACAGTTGCACGCAGCCTGGCTGCTCCGTGCACGAAGAAGTCCCTATTTCCATGATTGTGTCCCCGGTAACAATCGGCTTTTGGTAGCGCAGATGTCGGGGCGAAAACTCGATCTGGAACAGTATGCACGCTGCTCAACGATCAAGCCCGTATCACGCCACATGATCACTGCGATCTATCAGTTCCGTGGCCCATGCACGGTTGAATATTGGGCTGTTTCGTCGGTCTAGGGATCTGCTGCTATGCGAGCCGCACGATGGTTTTCGGTGCGTGCTCGCAGACGCTGCCGCAGCTCTTCGTGCGAGATGCCTGTCTTTCTGCTCAACGCAAAGACCACCCGCTCGTTTTCAAGCGACTGCAAGTATCCTGGTTCGAAAGGTAGGAGCGCGGCGTTGAACGCTGCCTGTTCAAGCGCCTGGTCTATGTCCGTCATGCGATTTCCCCTCTGAGACCACCTTCAG
>CAZGHJ010000260.1:0-3977 GCA_964525355.1 uncultured Roseicyclus sp. | reverse complement strand
GGCTACGGCTTTCTCAGCGAGAACGCCAATTTCGTGCAGGCGGTCGAGGATCACGGCATCAAGTTCATCGGGCCGTCGGCCGCGCATATCCGGCTGATGGGCGACAAGATCACCGCCAAGGAGACGATGCGCGAGCTGGGCGTGCCCTGCGTGCCCGGCTCCACCGGCGGCGTGTCCCACCTTGAGACGGCCGAGGCCATCGCCCGCGATATCGGCTACCCGGTCATCATCAAGGCCACCGCGGGCGGCGGCGGGCGCGGCATGAAGCTCGCCCGCGGGCCCGAGGATCTCGAGACCGCCTTCCGCACCGCCCGCGCCGAGGCCAAGGCCGCCTTCGGCAACGACGAGGTCTATATCGAGAAATATCTCGCCCGGCCCCGCCATATCGAGGTGCAGGTCTTCGGCGACGGACGGGGCCGCGCCGTGCATCTGGGCGAGCGCGACTGCTCGCTCCAGCGGCGCCACCAGAAGGTGCTGGAAGAGGCGCCCGGCCCCACGATCGACGCCGCCACCCGCGCGGAGATCGGCGCGACCTGCGCCAAGGCGGTGGCCGATCTGGGCTACGAGGGTGCCGGCACGATCGAGTTTCTCTACGAGGACGGCGCCTTCTACTTCATCGAGATGAACACCCGCCTCCAGGTCGAACATCCCGTGACCGAGGCGGTCTTCGGCGTCGATCTCGTGCGCGAGCAGATCCGCGTCGCGGCCGGCGCCCCCATGTCCTTCGCCCAGGAGGATCTGACCGTCAACGGCCACGCCATCGAGGTGCGCATCAATGCCGAGCGCGTGCCCGATTTCGCCCCCAGCCCCGGACGCATCAGCCAGTATCACGCGCCCGGCGGCCTGGGCATCCGGATGGATTCCGCGCTTTATGACGGCTACACGATCCCACCCTATTACGACAGCCTGATCGCCAAGCTGATCGTCCATGGCCGCGACCGGCCCGAGGCGCTGGCGCGGCTGAAGCGGGCGCTGGGAGAGCTGATCGTGGACGGTGTCGACAGCACCGTTCCGTTGTTTCACGCGCTTCTCGAAGAGCCCGACATCCTGTCCGGCGACTACACGATCCACTGGCTGGAACACTGGTTGGCGCAGCAGGCGGGCTGAGCGTTCGGGGCCGCGCGCCGCCCCTGATCGCTTGACCGAGCCAATAATTCACCTGTACGTTCGGAAACTTCCGAGAAGAATGCTCGGAATTTGACGGATCCGGATGAAATGTCGCACCCGCACGCTACGTGACCTCGCATGCCGCATGACATGTACCGCCCTTCCCGCCCGCCGCTCAGCCCTGCGCTGATGCTGCGGGCCTATGCGGCCGGCATCTTCCCGATGTCCGAGGGCGCCGACGACCCCTCGCTGTTCTGGGTCGACCCGCAGCGGCGCGGCGTCTTCCCGCTGGACGGCTTTCACGTCTCGCGCTCGCTCGGGCGCCGCATCCGCCGGGGCGGGTTCGAGGTGCGGATCGATACCGACTTCCTCGGCACGGTGGCCGGCTGCGCCGACCGGGAACCCACGTGGATCAACGCCGAGATCTTCCGCTGCTACATGGCGCTGCACGCGATGGGCCGCGCCCATTCGGTCGAGGTCTGGCAGGACGGCCAGCTTTCGGGCGGGGTGTTCGGCATCGCGCTCGGGGCCGCGTTCTTCGGGGAATCGATGTTCTCGGCCCGGCCCGACGCCTCCAAGATCGCGCTGACATGGCTGATCGCGCGGCTCAATTACGGCGGCTTCCGGCTGTTCGACACGCAGTTCGTGACCGAGCATCTCGAAAGCCTCGGCGCGCTGGAAATCCCCCGGCGCGACTACCGCTCCGCGCTGCAGGACGCGCTCAGGCTCGAGGCCGATTTCAATGCCATGCCGCGGGATCTGCCCGCTCAGGACGTGCTCGTGCATCTCAGCACCCAGACGTCGTAGCGCGGGTGCTCCAGCGCGTTCAGCGCGGGCGAGGTTGCGACCATCCAGCCGTCGAACAGCGCGTTGCCGTCCATGTCGAAGACGCGCAGATGCGCGAAAGCGTCCGAGGCGGGGTCTTCGGCCGGGTAGCGGCATTCGGGCACGTGGATCGCGATGCGCCCGAAGAGAACGGTCTGGCCCACCTCCAGCTCGATATCCGCGGGCCGGCCCAGCATCCGGTCGAGCGCGCGCAGCGTGACCCGCTGGCCCGCGCGCGCGGGCGGCTGGCTGACCGAGGTCACGGGGCCCGAGACGCCGGGGAACGTCTCCAGCCGGACGCCGCTCTGACCGTCCTCGTTGGTGCGCAGGCGCACGCCGTCGTCGCTTGCCTCCCCCGACGAGCGGAGCTCGCCCCCGAACCAGGACGGATCGAGCGCATCGCCGCCCTGAAGCGCATCGGGCAGCCCCTCGACGCGCGGCCGCTCCGTCGGCGCGCTCTCGGGCGAGGGTCCGGGCGGCAGGGTCGATTGCTCGAAATTGTCGAAGCTCTGCGCCAGCCCGCCCTGCCCGGAGAGCGCGCCGAGCGCCACGAGCCCCATCAGCGCCAGCGCCGCGAGAAGCCGCCGCATCACCCGCCCTCGCCACTCACGAAGCGCATCAGAAGCGTGATGAGGCTGACCGAGCTTTGCGTGTCGAGGATCGCCTCGCCGGGGCCCAGCACGAAGGGTGAGCCGCCGGGGATGATCTCCACGAAACTGCCGCCCAGAAGGCCCTCCGAGGCGATGGCCACCGCCGAATCGTCCGGCAGGTCCAGCGTCTCTGAGACGGTGAATGTGGTGTCGGCGCGAAAGGTTTCGGGGTTCAGTTCCATCGCCGTCACCGTGCCCACGCGCACGCCCGCAAGGCGCACCTCGGTGCCCACGGTGATCCCCTCGGCCGAACGGAAGGACGCGGTCAGCTCGTAGCCCTCGGGCCGGGCCAGCCCGCTGCCCGAGACGGCATAGACGAAAAAGCCCAGCGCCGCCGCCAGCACGGCGCCCCCGACCAGGATTTCCGTCAGCGTGTCGTCGCGTTCGGCCAAACGCTTCGCCTCCTGTTCCGCCGGCGCCTGGCGCGCCCGCACCGGGCCTGTCACATCGCGCCTATTCGGGGCTCCATGCCTCGTAGTCGCGGCGCGGCTCGGGCTCGGCCCGGCGGATGGAGCCCGCCGGCGCATAGGCCGAGGCGGTGCCCGTCAGGTTCGGCAGATGCGGCTTTTCCCAGGCCTTGTGGGCCATCGGCCGTTCCGTCGGCGGCTCGTCCCAGGTGTGGTGCAGCCAGCCGTGCCAGTCGGGGCTCACGCGGCTGGCCTCGGCCTCGCCGTTGAAGATCACCCAGCGCCGCTTGCCGTCCTTCGAGCGGTAGAAGACGTTGCCCGCCTCGTCCTCGCCCACCTTCACGCCGTTGCGGGCGGTGAAGATCTGCGTGCCGAGCGTCTGGCCGTTCCACCAGGTCACAAGGCGTTTGAGAAGATCGAGCATGGGCGTGCCTTTTCGCGTCTGGTCCCGCCTCGCCTTCTGCCCCAAACACCGGCGCACGTCCAGTGCCAAGGGGGTCGCGCCCCGCTCCGCGCCCCCGATCCGGGCCGTGCCCGCCATGCCCGGTCGGGGACCGCGCGCGACCGCCCGTTCCGCCGGCGGGGCGCCCCGCAGGACGCGCCGGCCGGCCGCGCGCCCTTTTCGGGGCCGCCCGGACTTCGCCGCCGCGCCCGCATTGTGGCCCGCCGCGCCTTGGCCTAATTCTCGTGCCGAACGCGACTTCGCAAGAGGACTGATCCCAATGACCGACGGCCCGACCTACGGTTTCGACACGCTCCAGATCCACGCGGGCGCCCGCCCCGACCCGGCCACCGGCGCGCGGCAGACGCCGATCTACCAGACCACGGCCTACGTCTTCCGCGACGCCGAACACGCCGCGGCCCTCTTCAACCTCCAGGAGGTGGGCTACATCTACTCGCGGCTGACCAACCCCACCGTCGCCGTGCTGCAGGAACGCATCGCCACGCTCGAGGGCGGCGTGGGCGCGGTCTGCTGCTCCTCGGGGCA
>CAZGHJ010000259.1:0-4003 GCA_964525355.1 uncultured Roseicyclus sp. | reverse complement strand
TCGGTGGTCGAGAAGTTCGTCCTGCAGCTCGAGGCGCAGCTGATGGATCGGAACGTCTCGATCGAGTTGACCCGCCCCGCCGCGGAGTGGCTCGCCGAGAGAGGGTACGACGACAAGATGGGCGCACGCCCCCTTGGCCGCGTGATCCAGGAGCATATCAAGAAGCCGCTCGCGGAGGAGCTTCTGTTCGGCAAGCTGGCCAAGGGCGGCACCGTGAAGGTGGGCGTCAAGGACGGCGAGATCGAACTGCGCTTCGAAGAGCCGGGCAGCCCGCGAATCGGCAGCAAGAAGCCGCCGCTTCTGACCGCGGATTGACGCCTGAAAACATGACACTTGCATACGGCGGGCCCGAACGGGCCCGCCGTTCGCATTTCGGAGCGGGCCTGCATGGGTGAGGATGGTCGCCCGCTCGACACGGCGCTACCGTGCCAGACCGTGGCGCAAGCCGAGCCGTCGCTTGCGCGCCTGTCCCTTCGGCCCCTCGCGCATTCCGGCACCGAGACACGGCTTTTCCGCCTCGGCGACCGGCACCTCCAGCAGATACCGAAACGGGGCGCCGCGATGCGGGATTTCGCGCCCGAACGCCGATGACCGCACAAATCGGCCCTCACCTGCCACTCTCGGTGCCGCGCATCGTCGCCTCGGGTCTGCTGCCAACCGACCCCCCCGACCCTCGTGGTGCCTTCAGGACTGGATCTACGGCGTAGACACGACCATGGCCGTGGAGGCCGCGCTCGACGATCTCGCGGACCGCCTCGCCGCCTGCCTGGTGGCCCTGCGCGCAGCTCCTCTCCCGTCGTCACCGCCCAAGGGCATGCGAGCTTGCCGCCGCGTGCAGGCGCGGGCGGCCGGTCTGGCTGCACGGCGATCTCGTTCCGGGCATCATGATCGTCTGCCGGGGCCGGCTGACCGGGCTGATCGACTGGTCCTTCGTCTGCGTGGGCGACCCCGCCTATGAC
The DNA here is from genome assembly GCA_964525355.1 of uncultured Roseicyclus sp. Lineage (GTDB taxonomy): Bacteria > Pseudomonadota > Alphaproteobacteria > Rhodobacterales > Rhodobacteraceae > Roseibacterium. The sequence continues at coordinate 3,044 of CAZGHJ010000259.1, read as the reverse complement.
CTCATCCCGGCCCGGTTTCTCCTCGCCGGCAGCAGCCGCGCGCGGTTTCTGGAGGCGCTCGCCCCGGACGCGGACACGATCGCCCGGGCGCGCGCAAGGGTCGCCTGGCAATGCATGCTGGTCCTGCCGACACGACCGCGACACGAATCGCGCGATGGTGCGTCTCACCCGCGGGGGGCTATCGGATGACGGGCCCTGAGACGCCCTCACCGTTCGGTCAGTTTCAACTCGATCCGCCGGTTCTGCGCCCGGCCCTCGGGCGTCTGGTTCGTCGCCACGGGCCGGTATTCGCCGAAGCCGGTGGCGGCGAGGCGCGCGGGCGGGATACCCAGTTCCTCGGTCATGTAGAGCACGACCGACAGGGCACGGGCCTGGCTCAGTTCCCAATTGTTGGCGAATTCGCCGCCGGCGCCGATCTGCTGATCGTCGGTATGGCCGTCCACGCGGATGATCCAGTCGATGGTCTCGGGAATGTCATCCGCCACCTCCGACAGGAGCGCCGCGACATTCTGGATCTGCGCCAGCCCTTCCGGCGCCAGATCGGCCGAGCCCACGTCGAAGAGCACCTCGGAGGAAAAGACGAACCGGTCCCCGTCGATGCGCACGCCCTCCCGGCCCTCGAGCAGTTCGCGCAGACGGCCGAAGAATTCCGAGCGGTAGCGCTCGAGTTCCTGCGCCTCGGCCGCGAGCCGCGCCGCCTCGGCCGCCTCGAGCGCCGCGCGCGCGGTTTCGCTCTCGGCAAGCGCGGCCTGCTGCGCGGCCAGTTGCGCCAGCGCCGTGTTGAGCTGCGTGCCGAGCGCCTCGATCTGCACCTGCGCCTCCATATCCTCTGCGGATGCGGCATCGAGCAGGGATTGCAGCGAGGACAGCTGCGTGCGCAGGGCGGCCACCTGTTCGTTCAGCAGCGTCACCCGCCGGGCGCTTTCGGCGCGCGCCGTCTCGGCGTCGTCCAGTTCCGCGTTGGCCTGCGCCAGAAGCGCGGCGCGGTCCTCGGCCTCGGACAGGGCGGCGTCACGGTCGGCTTCGGCGGCCAGGCGGGCCGACAGCGCCGCGGCGAGATCGGCCTCAAGCTGCGCCATGTCGGCTTCGCGGGCCTCGAGGGCCGCGCCGGCCGCCTCGGCCTCGCGGATGCGCGCCTGCAACTGGGCCAGGCGCGCGGCGGCGCTGGCCTCGGCGTTTTCGATCCGTGACAGCGCGAGGGCGAGCTGTGTCTCGAGCTCGGACATTTCGGCGGTGCGGTCCTCCAGCTGGGCGCTCATGCGGTCGGCCTCGAGCCGGGCCGCGGCCAGCTGTTCCTCGACCGAGCCCATGGCTTCGGCCTGGGCGAGCGCGGCGGCGAGGCGGGTGGCGAGATCCTCACGCGCCGCATCGGCCGCGGCCAGAAGCGTCAGCGTCTCCTCCGCCTCGCGCCGCTGTTCCTCCAGCGCCAGGGTCATGGCGGTCAACTCGGCATCCGCCTCCTCGAGGCGGGCCCGCAGCGCCTCGGCGGCAGCGGTCTCGACCAGCCGCGCGGCCTCGGCCTCGTCGAGGGCGGTCTCGGTCGCCGCCAATCGGGCCTCCCGCGTCTCGGCCTCCGCCTCCAGATCGGCGATGAGCGCCTCCAGCGCCTCGCGACGGGCCGCGTCGAGCCGGGCGGCCTCGGCGGCGGCGTCGATCTCGTCGCGGGCGGAGGCCAGCGCGAGATCGAGCGCCTCGGCCTCGCTCATGGCCTCGGCGGCTTCGGCCTCGGCGGCGGCGCGGGCCGCGCCAAGCTCCCGGTTCTCGGCGAGAAGGGCCGCGACCTGGTCCTCGAAGGAGGCGATGGCGGCGGCCTGCCGTTCGCCCTCGGCGGTGAGGTTGGCGATCACCGCCGCCTGTTCGGCCGCCCGCGCCTCGGCCGCGTCGAGCGATCCGGTCAGGGTCGCCACGCGGCTTTCCAGCCGATCAGCGCGCGATGTCTCCAGGCCCAGCGCCTCGGACAGGCTGTTGAGCTGCGCGTTCAGCGCGTTCAACTCGTCATCCTGGTTCGTGATTTCCTCGCGCAGGACGTATTGCACGACCATGAAGATGGTCAGCACGAAGATCATCACCATCAGGAGCGCGGTGATCGCATCCACGAAACCCGGCCAGATCGCCCCGGAGATCCGGGCCCCCGCGCGACGCTGGAAGGCCATCGCCGCCTACTCCCCGACGTTGCGTGGCGGGACCGGACGGCGGGTGGGCGGCGCGGCGGCACGGCGCTGCACGGGCGCCTCGGCGGCGCGGGTGAGCGCGCGCAGGGCATCGGTCAGCTGCGCGATGTCGGCGCGCAGCGCCTCGGCCGGCTCGACGCCCCATTCGTCGCGGCGGGGCGCGTCCTCGCGGGCGAGCGACTCGGCGATGTTGTAGAGTTGCACGTCCATCGAGCGCAGGCGTGCGCGGCTTTCCTCGTCGAGCCCGCCGCTGGCGTGGCCGTCCTCGACGGCCTGCGCGAGCCGCTCCTGCGCCGCGGTCAGTTTTTCCACCGCCTCGACCTGTCCGAAGCCCATCCGGTCGGCCAGCCCGCCCACGGCCTGGGTGAGTTCGCGGATATGGGCGTCGGTCTCGGTGCGGCGGGCCTCGGACTGGGCGTAGAGGCTTTGCAACGTCTCGATCTGGTCGACCATGTGGTCGAGCACGGTGCCCATGGCGCTGCGGTCGACGCCGCCGCCCTCGCCGTCGCCGGACGACAGCGACACACGCGTGATCGAGGCGAGCCATTCCTCCATCTCGCGGTAGAACCGGTTCTGGCCGTGGCCGGCGAAAAGCTCCAGCAGCCCGACGACGAGCGAGCCGGCGAGGCCCAGAAGCGACGAGGCGAAGGCCGTGCCCATGCCGCCCAGCTGGTCCTCGAGCCCGTCCATGAGCCGGCCGAAGACCGCGAGCCCCTCCTCGCCTTCCGTGGGCTGGAGCGAGCGGATGGTCTCGACCACCGCGGGGACGGTCGTGGCGAGGCCGAAGAAGGTTCCCAAAAGCCCAAGGAAGATCAGGAGGTTGGCGATGTAGCGCGTGATGTCGCGGCTTTCCTCCATCCGCGCGCCGACCGA
>CAZGHJ010000258.1:0-4007 GCA_964525355.1 uncultured Roseicyclus sp. | reverse complement strand
CCTCCCCGGTGCGCCATTTCCTACCCTCTCGGCTGAGACGCATATGAGGTCTTGAATGCCCACGCGGGGCACGACCTGCGGTTTTGCGCGAGCAATCGTGGCATATGATTCGACGGGTGCAAGTCGCGCCCCTCGTTTTGTCGTGCCTCCCGGCCGGGATCTCGCGTTGCCGTGTCTCAGCCCGAGCGCGGACCGCGCATCAGCCGGGCGGCGATGGGGGCGCCGACGATCACCACCACGATCCGCAGCAGGTGGTGCGTGATGACGAAGGCCACATCCGCCCCGGCGACAAGCGCGAGGAGCGTCATTTCAGCCTGCCCGCCCGGCGCGAAGGCAAGCAGGGCCTCGAGCGGCGGGGCCAGGCCCAGAAGGATGGCCGCCTCGGTGAACACCGCCGAAATGACAAGCAGCAGAAGGCAGAAACCGAACGCCGCGGCCACGTCCCGGCGGACCTCTGGGCCGGTCACCCCGGAATACTTCGCGCCGACGGTCATCCCGATGAAGAATTGCGCGGCCCAGATCGCCTCGGCGGGCGGCCGGTGTTGCAGCACGCCGGTCACGGCCAGCACGCCCGACACGATCAGGGGCCCGAGGACCGCCGCCCCGAAAAGCCCCACGGCCTTAGCCAACCGCCACCCGACGATCCCGGCCGCGCACATCAGCAACAGCTGGCCCGGCGCGATGCTCGACGCCGGCGCACCGGGCGGGTTGGACATGTCCACGTCCCAGACCCCTTCCAGCACGAACGGCAGCGTCGCGACGATCAGCAGGACGCGCGTGGCATGGACCAGCGACAGGGTGCGGACGTTGCCGCCCGCCTCCTCGCCGAAGGCCAGCATGTCCTGAAGGCCCCCGGGCATGGCCGCGTAGTAGCTGGTCGGAAAGTCGAAGCCCCAGAGGCGCTGGAAATAGGGCAGGCCGATGGCGCCGGACAGCGCGATCAGGACCGGGATCATCAGAAGCGTGGGCCACAAGCCCGGTATGGCGAGCACGACGGACAGGCTAAGCGAGGCGCCGATCGCCACGCCGAGTATCGCGCGCATCGCCTCGTTGAGCTGGTGTGCGCCACGCAATTCGACCCCGGAAAGCCCCGCGATCAGACAGGCCGCGATGGGCCCCAGCAGCCAAGGCAACGGAAGCTCGAGCAGCATGAACACCGCAACGCCGAGGCCGGAGATGGCCCAGGTTCTCGTGACCCGGATCATGGCACTGCCGCCGCGGCGACAATACTCCCTTGGCCACCGGACTGGGCAGGGTGCCGGATGCGGGCCGATATCGCCTGCTCTTGCGCTGCGACGGGCATGGCCCGCCACGGCAGTTTCGCGTTCTTCATCGCATGTCTCGTATCGTCACGCCCGGCAGGGCACGCATGCCGCGACGGTGTCGATGGTAAAGACCCGTTCCGACCCGGTCCCACCTACAGGCGCACGCCAGGGGCCGGCGTCACAGGCTGCGTTGCCGCGATGCCCTCAGCCCTTCCACCTGTCGTGTCAAGTGAGCGAGTCGCCCCCCGGTCCTTGTCGCGCGGTCAGACAGACTGCGCCTGACACTCGAGCCGGACGGCGCGTGGCCGCCTCACCCGTCATGCGACAGAAGCAGGTCGCGCAACGTGCGCTGGTTTTCGCCTGCATCGCTGAAATCCAGCGTGCTGTGGATGTCCACGAGGTGCGAGCGCATCAGCGTCTCGGCCTCGTCCGGCTTCCCCGCGGCGATGGCGTCGATCAGCCGCTCGTGACACTGGCTGTCGCAGCGCGCGCGTTCGCGATGCCAGTAAAGCGCGATGATCAGGGCCGAGCGCGAGACAAGCTGATCGACGAAGCCCAGCAGGGTCTTCTGGCCGGAGATCCGCGCGATCTCGGTATGGAACAGCCCCGAGAGCCGGAGCGACCGGCCGTATTCGCGGGCTTCCAGCGCGGCGTGCTCCTCGGCGCTGTGCCGCAAGAGCGCCTCGATATCGGCGGGCGTGGCGCGGCGCGCGGCCTCGCGCGCGGTGCGCGGCTCGATCAGTTCGCGGGCCTCGAAGACCTCCCGCGCGTCGGCCGGCGTCGGCTTGGCCACGCTGGCGCCGCGATTGGGCACGAGCGTCACCAGCTGGCTATGGGTCAGCGCCTGCAGACCGGCGCGCACGATGGTGCGTGACACGCCGAAGATCTCGCACAGTTCCGCCTCCGCCAGCCGGGTGCCCGGCGGCAGGCGGTGCTCGTGAATCGCACGCTCGACACCGTCGAAGACCGGGTTCGACCGGTTGTCCTGACGATCGCGCGCGGCATCGAGGCCGAGGTCGTGTTTCATGAGGTGGATATGCGGCAGGCCGAGGTTGTATGCAATCTGCTTCTCGATTCCGGTTAACGTCCCGCTTTGCCATGCCGGTTCGTGGGCTGTCTGCGGACATGCTGCGCTTTATGAGGCGCAAAACCCCGGCCTGGCCGCTCAAAATTTACGCATCGCACGCAATTTGCGGAAAAATTGTATACGGCCGCGTCGCCAGGTGTCGCTTCGGGAGACCAGATTCCGTTTTGTCCAACCGAGCACTCCGGTCGCCGCCGGTGGGCCGATCGACACCAACAGGAGCACGAGAATGCGCAAGTCTCTACTGAGAACGACGGCGGCCTTCGCCCTTGCGGCGACCATGTCCGCCGCCGGCCCGTCCTGGGCCGAAACCACGCTTACCATCGGCATGACCGCGGCCGACATCCCGCGCACCAGCGGCCAGCCCGATCAGGGCTTCGAGGGCAATCGCTTCACCGGCATCCCGATGTACGATGCGCTGACCCATTGGGACCTGTCCTCGGAGACCGATCCCAGCGTCGTCATTCCGGGCCTCGCCACGAGTTGGGCGGTGAACCCCGACGACCCGACGCGCTGGACCTTCACGCTGCGCGAGGGCGTGACCTTCCACGACGGCTCGCCCTTCAACGCCGAGGCCGTTGTCTGGAACGTCGAGAAGGTTCTGAACGAGGACGCGGCTCATTTCGCCCCCGACCAGGTGGGCGCGACCACCTCGCGGATGCCGACGCTGCGCTCGGCCAGCGTGATCGACGAATACACGGTCGAACTCGTCACCTCGCAGCCGGACGCCTTCCTGCCGCTGAACATGACGATGCTTTTCATGGCCTCGCCGACGCACTGGCAGGCGCTCTATGACGCGGTCGATGCCTCGATCACCGACGAGGATGCGCGCGCCGCGGCCGCATGGACCGCCTTTGCCGCCGATCCCTCGGGCACCGGGCCCTTCATGGGCGATCTCCTCGTCCCGCGCGAGCGCTTCGAGATGGTGCGCAACCCCGATTACTGGGACCCCGCGCGCACGCCCACGATCGACCGCGTCGTGCTCGTGCCGCTGCCCGATGCCAACGCGCGCACCGCGGCGCTTCTCTCGGGCCAGGTCGACTGGATCGAGGCGCCCGCGCCCGACGCGATCCCGCGCATCGTCGCCGAGGGCAACGTGGTCTATTCCAACCCGCAACCCCATGTCTGGCCGTGGCAGTTCTCCTTCGCCGAAGGCAGCCCCTGGCTCGACCGGCGCGTGCGTCACGCCGCCAATCTCTGCCTGAACCGCGAGGAGCTTCAGGTGCTTCTGGGCGGCTACATGGGCATCCCCCAGGGCACGGTGAACGAGGGTCATCCGTGGTGGGGCGATCCGTCCTTCGAGATCACCTACGACCCCGACGCGGCCCGCGCGCTGATGGAAGAGGCGGGCTTCAGCCCCGACAACCCGTTGCCCGTGACGGTGCAGACCTCGGCCTCGGGCTCGGGCCAGATGCAGCCCGTGACGATGAACGAGTACATCCAGCAGGGCCTTTCGGACTGCTACTTCGACGTGTCGCTCGACGTGATCGAGTGGAACACGCTGTTTACCAACTGGCGGCAGGGCGCGATGTCCGATGGCTCCAGCGGGGCGGATGCGATCAACGTGTCCTTCGCCACGATGGACCCGTTCTTCGCCATGGTCCGCTTCGTCTCGACCGAGACCTTCCCGCCGGTGTCGAACAACTGGGGCTATTTCG
>CAZGHJ010000257.1:0-4014 GCA_964525355.1 uncultured Roseicyclus sp. | reverse complement strand
CCGAAGATCTCCTCCCGCGCGATGCTCATGTGGTTTTCCACATCGGCGAAGACCGTGGGCCGGGCGTACCAGCCGCGGTTCAGCCCCTCGGGCCGGCCCGGTCCGCCCGCGACCAGGCGCGCGCCCTCCGCGATGCCCGCCTCGATCCGCGCCTGCACGCGGTCCCATTGCAGACGGTCGAAGAGCGGCCCGATATGCTCGCCCTCGGCGCGGGGGTCGCCGACCTCGGTCTCCTCCGCCGCCACGCGGGCCATCTCGACCACGTCGTCATAGCAGGCGCGCTCGACGATCAGGCGGGTGGGCGCGTCGCAGGACTGGCCGGTATTGAGGAAACACTCCGCCACCGAGGCGCGCACGCGGGCCTCGAGCTCCGCGCCGCAATCGGCGAAGACGAGGTTCGGGGACTTGCCGCCCAGTTCCAGCGTCACCCGCTTCACGCTGTCGGCGGCGGATTTCGTGACGGAGATCCCTGCGCGCGTCGAGCCGGTGAAGGAGACCATGGCCAGCCCCGGATGCCGCGCCAGCGCGTCGCCCACCTCGGGCCCCGTGCCGTGGATCAGCGCGAAGGCGCCCGGCGGCACGCCCGCCTGGTGCAGGATCTCGGCATAGATCGCGGCCGAAAGCGGCGTGTGCTCCGACGGCTTCAGGATCGCGGGACAGCCCGTGGCGAGCGCCGGCAGGACCTTCAGCGCGATCTGGTTGATCGGCCAGTTCCAGGGCGTGATGAGGCCCACGGGCCCGATGGGTTCCCGCAGAAGCGTGTCGCCGTTGGGCAGGGTCCAGCGCTCCGCCTGACCCTCCAGTGCCTCGATGAACCCGTCGGCATGGCCGACACCGGCCTCGGCCTGCATCTCGCGCGCCATGGTGATGGGCGCACCCATCTCGGCCGACATGGCCTGCGCGAGGTCTTCGCGCCGCTCGGCGGTCAGGTCGCGGATGCGGGTGAGAAGCGTGAGGCGCTCGGCCTTGGGCCAGCGGCCGAAGCTCTCGAAGGCCTCCGTCGCCGCATCGACCGCGCGGTCCACGTCCGCGGCGGTCCCGAGCGCGACGGTGCCGATCTTCTCCTCGGTGGAGGGGTCCATGATCGGCATGGTCCGGGTGCCCAGGGGCGCCACCCAGGCGCCGCCGATGTAGAAACGTGTCGCGTCCATGGTCATTCCGCCACCGCAGCCGGCGCGACCTCGCGCCGGACCTCGTAGCCTTCTTCCTCGGGCTCGTCGTCCACCAGCACCATCGGGAAGCCATCGGCAAGGATCTTCAGGCCCGTCGCGTCCTCCAGCCGCTCGATGATGCGGTCCGATTGCGCCCGGTCGCCGTAGCGCCGCTGCCCGTCGGCCATGATGTCGATCAGCAGCGGCGAGATCTCCAGCGGCACGCCGCCCGCCTCGGCCAGCTTCTGAAAGAGCCCGATATCCTTCATGATCAGGTCCATCGTGAAGTTCACGTCGCGCGAGCCCGACAGGATCAGCTGGCTCTCGGTCTCGTGCACGAAGGACGTGCCCGAACTGATCCGGATCGCCTCGTAAGTGGTGGCGAGGTCGAGCCCGGCGGCCTTCATCGTCGTCAGCGCCTCGCAGAGCGCCACGAGATGCACGGTCGCGAGGTAATTGGTCATCACCTTCAGTTTCGACGCGGTGCCGAGATCGCCGGTGTGCAGGATGCGGCGCCCCAGATGCTTCAGAAGCGGCATGACGCCTTCCACCGCGGCGCGCGGCCCGGCGGCGAAGATCGAGATGTTGCCGGTATCGGCGCGGTGACAGCCGCCCGAGACGGGACATTCCACCATCGTGCCGCCCGTCGCCGCGACCATGGGGGCAAGGCGCAGGATCTCCTCGGCATCGGTGGTGGACATCTCCATCCAGGTCTTGCCGGGGCGCATCTCGGGCAGCATCTCCTCGACGACGGCGGCCGAGGCGGCGGGCGAGGGCAGGCAGGTGATGACCACGTCGCAGTCGCGCATCATCTGCGCGGGCGAACCGCCGGCCTCCGCGCCGCGGGTCAGGAACGCCTCGACCAGCCGATCGTCGAGGTCGTGGACCCGCAGGGGAATGCCGTTGCGCAGGAGGCTGCCCGCCAGCTTGCCGCCGACATTGCCCAATCCGATGAAGCCCGTTTTCATGTGATCTCCCTTCGCGGCCGAGGCCCGCGTCTGCATGTTCATCCGGTCCCGTTCAGTCCCGGTAATCCGGCTCTTCGCGGTCGAGGACCGACTTGAGATAGGCGAAATGCGCGTCCGCAGCGCCGGCATAGGCTTTCCAGCCCTGGGCCGTGTTCCGCGCCACGGCGTCGGACATGATGCCGAGCGGCTGGCCCGAGCCGCGCGCAAGCAGGACCGTGCGTGCGGCCTTCTCGAAGAAATAGAGCTGCTCGAAGGCCTGTGCGACGGTCGCGCCGGTACAGGTCAGCCCGTGGTTGGCCATCAGGAGCACCGAAGCATCGCCCAAGGCCTCCGCGATGCGCGCGCCCTCGGCCGCGTCGTCGGCGATGCCGCCGCAATCGGGGTCGATCGCGAGATCGCCGTAAAACCGCGCGGTGTTCATGTCCACGGGCGGCAGGGACGGGTCCTTCAGCGCCGCAAGCGCCGTGGCGTGCGGCGGGTGGCAGTGCAGCACCACGCGGATATCGGGCCGCGCCCGGTGCAGCGCGCCGTGGATCGTCCAGGCCGAGGCGTCGGGCGCGTCGGGCCCCTCCATCACCGAGGGGTCGTCGGCATCGAGCAGCAGCAGGTCGCTCGCCCGGATCTCGGCGAAATGGCGCCATTTCGGGTTCATCAGGAAGCGGCGGCCATCGTCGGACACGGCCGCGCTGAAATGGTTCCCGACCGATTCGTGCCAGTCGAAGCGCACCGCCAGCCGGAAGGCCGCGGCCAGGTCGACGCGCAGCGCCGCGGTCGCGGGGTCTTGCGCATGGTCCTTCACTTGAAGCGGCCCTCGGAGACGAGCGCCCGGTAAAGGCCGCGCAACTCGCCGCGGTCCGTATAGGTGCCGCGCAGGTAGCGCTCGCCGCTGGTGGCGGAATAGGCCTCGCGGCCATGGACGATGCGGTGGTTGTCGAAGCTGATGCACTCGCCCGCCTTCAGGGTGAAGCGCATCACGTATCTGTCCTGCTGGAGCATGCGCCCGAATTTCACGAAAGCCGGGTAATAGGCGTCGAGCACCCGCTGGGGCAGGTCGAAGATGTCGGCCATGTGCTGGCTGATCGTGACGCCCGCCACCTCGTCGTTGTGGTCGAGCTCGATCACCCGCTGGCGCGCGCGCATGTCGATGCCGTCATGCTCCTTGTAGAAAGGCACCTCGGTCTCGGCGAGAAGCCGGAAGGCCTCCGGGTCGGCCGCGCGCAGGTCGTTGGCCACGGCGGTGGCGTCGAGAAAGAGGTTGCGGCCGCCCTGCACGCTGTTGCGGCGGCAATGCAGGTACTGGATGCCGGGCGCCAGTTCCTCGGCCGGCACGTCCGTGTGCAACTCCAGCGCCTTGGACGTGTAGGCGAGGTTGGTGGGCTTGATATGCGTGCGGACGTCGAAATAATCGCCGAAAAAGCTGGGCCGGATCGTGCCCAGAAGCCCCGCGGTCCGGGTCAGCGCCTCGTCGCTGTCGGGCATGTCCGTGACGATGGCGATGCCCTCCACCAGAAGCGCCTCCATCCAGCGCCTGCGCTCCGCGGCGTCGTCCAGAAGGACGGGCTGGGAGACGCGCGTGATGTCGGGGTAGTGATCGGCGAACCACGGCCGGCGCGGCAGGTCGGCCGGGTCCGGCCTGCGCGCTCCGATCGCGTAGGTCGACAGAAGGCCCAGCGAGTAGCGCGAGACATGCCCCTCGCCATCCCAGCGGATCACGAGCGCGTCGGCGTCGAGATGCGTCTCGGCCGGGCGCGGCGCGGTCTCGTGGTGGAAGATGTCGAACACCCGCTCCCGCGTTTCGGGGTCGAAGGAGGCCGGACAGTTGTCGCGCAGCCACCACATGTTGAAATAGGACGGCCCGATGCCGGGCAGGTCCACCGTCAGGCCGCCATCTTCCA
>CAZGHJ010000256.1:0-4104 GCA_964525355.1 uncultured Roseicyclus sp. | reverse complement strand
GAGCCCTATGGCGGCGAGATCCTCGGCCTGTCGGTCTCGGCCACGACGCTGCTGACCGCCACATGGGCCTTGGGCGCGCTGACCGGGTTCGCGCTCGCGGCGCGCTGGCTCTCGGAGGGGATCAACCCCTACCGCATGGCCGGGCGTGGAATCCTCGCGGGTCTCGCGGCCTTCTCGGCGGTGATCTTCTCCAACCCCTGGGGGTCGGCGGAGCTGTTCTTCGTGGGCGCGGGCCTGATCGGCTTTGGCGGCGGGCTCTTCTCGGTGGCGACGCTGACCGCCGCGATGACGATGCCGACCGCCGAGAAAGCGGGCCGCGGCCTCGCGCTTGGCGCCTGGGGCGCGGCGCAGGCCACCGCGGCGGGCCTTGCCATCGCCATCGGCGGCGGCATCCGCGATCTCGTCAACGGGCTGGCGACAAGCGGCCAGCTGGGCGAGGCGCTGTCCAATCCGGCGACCGGTTATTCCGTCGTCTACCACATCGAGATCCTGCTTCTCTTCATGACCCTGGTGGCCCTCGGGCCCCTGGTGCGAACCGCAACGACCACATCCAACCGGGCGACGGGCAAGATCGGGCTCGCCGACATGCCCACCTAACCGGCCCGGCCAAGGGCCCCGAAAGGACACGCACATGACCAACGCATTCTTCGGCAATTTCGACCTGGCGAGCCTGTCGATCTGGCTCTTCTGGATCTTCTTCGCGCTGCTGATCTACTACCTGCAGACGGAGAACATGCGCGAAGGCTACCCGCTCGAGAACGAGGATGGCACCGCCGCGCCCAATCAGGGCCCCTTCCCCGTGCCCGACGCCAAGACCTTCACGCTGCCCCATGGCCGCGGCGAAGTGGTCGTGCCGTCGGCCGAGAACGAGGCCGCGCATCGCCGTGACAACCTCGCCATGGAAAAGGCGGCCTTCTCGGCCGGCAACGGCTATCCCTACGATCCGACGGGCGATCCGCTGGCCGACGGGATCGGCCCGGGCGCCTGGGTGCCGCGTGCGGACGTGCCGGAACTCGACGGCCACGGCCATCCCAAGATCGTGCCCATGGGCCAGACCGAGGCCTACCGCGTCAGCGCCGGGCGCGACCCGCGCGGCCTTCCGGTGGTGGCCGGTGACGGCGAGGTGGTCGGCACCGTCTCGGACATGTGGATCGACGCGCCGGAACAGCTTGTCCGCTATCTCGAGATCGAACTTGACGAAGATCATGGTGGCGGCACGCGCCTGGTGCCTATGACCTTCTCCAAGATCGGCTGGAAGAAGGTGAAGATCAACGCTGTCTTCGGAAAGCATTTCGCGGGTGTGCCGGTGACCAAGTCCGGCAACCAGATCACGAAGCTCGAGGAAGAGAAGATCTCGGCCTATTACGGCGGCGGCATTCTCTACGCCTCCCAGGACCGTCTCGAACCGATGCTCTGAGCACCGGATCGACCCAAAGAACCGTGAGGAGGAACGACAAGATGCCGCATGACCACGACGACTTTCAGACCGAGCCCGTCCGTGGACTGCCCGAGAACCTGCCGGAAGGGGAACACATCCTCTGGCAGGGACAACCCCGCTGGTGGGCGCTGACCAAGGACGCGCTCAGCTTCTGGTGGGTGGCGGGCTATTTCACCTTTCTCTTCGCCTGGCGCACCATAGCCGGTGCGGCGACGGAGACCTGGGTGGAAAGCGCGACGGCGGCGTCGTTCTTCCTCGTGCTGGGCGCCATCGTCTGCGCCATCCTGCTGATCGTGGGCTACGTGCAGGCCAAATCCACCGTCTACACGATCACCAATCGCCGCGTGGCGATGCGGATCGGCGCGGCGCTGAACATGACGCTGAACCTGCCCTTCCGTAAGATCGTCAACGCCAATCTCGGCGTGCGCAAGGATGGCACCGGCACGATCGCGCTGGAGATGACGCAGGAGCCGGGCAGTCTGCGCTTGTCCTATGTCATGACCTGGCCCCATGTGCGGCCCTGGCGGCTGAGGAACCCCGAGCCCGCGCTGCGCTGCATCCCCGATGCCGCCGAGGTGGCGAAGCTCTTTGCCGATGCGGCCGAGACCGCCGTGTCCCAACCCGTCATCGAGGCCGTGGCCATGCCGCAGCCCGTCGCCGCGGAGTGACCGCCATGGCCCAGACCCGTATCTATTCCAAGGCCGAACAGAAGCTCGTCGAGCGCGACAAGGAGATGGTGCCCACGATCCTCGTGCGCGCGATGTTCCTGATGTGCCTCTGCGTGCTCATCATCGTGGGCTATGCCCGCCTGACGGATCGCCCGCTTTCCGCCATGCCCCCCTCGGTCGAGGTGGCGCCCGTGGTGCAGGAACGCGTGATCCGCATCTTCGGCAAGATGGACGGCTCCGCCCGTGTCCTGGACGAGAACGGCATGCTGATTGCCGAGTTCTCGCCCCAGGAGGGCGGCTTCGTCGCCGGTATCTATCGCGTGCTGGAACGCGAACGTGGGGCCGTTGGCCTCGATGCATCCGAGCCCATCCGGCTGGTGCGCTTTTCAGACGGGCGCATCGGGCTTCGGGATGACCACACCGACTTCCGGGCCGAGCTTTTCGGCTTCGGGGCGGACAACGAGGCGGTGTTCGCCCGCCTTCTGGAGGAATGACCGAATGGGACTGCTGACTAAGGAGTTCGAGACCGCGCCCTGCGTCGTGGAGGTGAGTCACCGCTTCGACAGCCTGCACGCGCATGTGAAGTTTCTCAACGGCGCCACGATCAACCCCGGCGACGAGGTCCAGGTGCAGGGCCCGCCCGTCATGGCGCCCTATGGCGAGGTCGTCCGCGAGGAGCGCGTGGCGCGGATCGCGCGCGCGTCGAAGCTGGAGCAGCTCTGGACCCGCATGACCGGCGATTTCGAGTTCATGGAGCTGTGCGAGTTCTCGTTCAGCGAGGATCTCGAGCCGGAAGCGGCGCCTGCGCCCCGCGCGCATGGCAAGGAAGGAGCACTCGCATGAAGGATCTTCAGCATTCCGCCGACGCCTCCACCGTCGAAGAGGCGATGGCCGCCCGCAACTACGAAGAGGCCATCGTCGACAGCGAGGGCGCGACCGCGCTCGCCATGCAGAACACGCTTCTGACGCCGCGCTTCTACACCACCGATTTCGACGAGATGGACGCCATCGACGTGACGCCGGTTCGCGAGGACTGGGACGCGCTCATCGCGCAGATGAAGGCCGACCCCAACAAGGGCCATTTCAAGAAGAACGAGGACTGGGACCACATCGACTGGGACGGCATGGAGCCCAAGCTCAAGGCCGAGTTCATCGACTTTCTCGTGTCCTCCTGCACCGCCGAGTTCTCGGGCTGCGTCCTCTACAAGGAGATGAAGCGGCGCGGCAACAACGAGGACATCGTCACGCTGTTCCAGCTGATGGCGCGCGACGAGGCCCGGCACGCGGGCTTCATCAACGACGCGCTGCGCGAGGCGGGCATCGCGGTGAACCTCGGGTTCCTGACGCAGAAGAAGAAATACACCTACTTCCGGCCCAAGTTCATCTACTACGCCACCTACCTTTCGGAGAAGATCGGCTACGCCCGCTACATCACGATCTTCCGCCACCTGGAGAAACACCCCGAGCATCGGTTCCACCCGATCTTCAAGTGGTTCCGCGAATGGTGCAACGACGAGTTCAGCCACGGCGAGGCCTTCGCGCTGCTGATGAAGACCGATCCGAAGTTGACGCAAAGCTTCGTCAACAAGCTCTGGATCAAGTTCTTCCTGACGGCGGTCTATTCCACGATGTACGTGCGCGACCATCAGCGCCCGGCCTTCCACGCCGCGCTCGGCGTCGATCCGGACTGGTACGCCCATGAGGTCTTCACCAAGACCTCCGAGATCTCGAAACAGGTCTTCCCGATGACGCTCGATATCGAGCATCCGCGCTGGGAGAAGGGCCTGAAGAAGCTTCAACGGGCCAATGCCGATCTGGCCGAGGCCAAGAAGTCCGGCAACGTCCTCAAGCGTCTGGGCGCAAGCCTGCGCGCGGCCTCGGCCTTCCTCGGGCTCTACACGATCCCGGCGAAAGAGAACCGGGTGCCGGTCCAGACCCGTCTGGAGCCCGCCTACTGATGCTGACCTCGCCCTGGATCGCGGCGCTGATCGCCCTGTT
>CAZGHJ010000255.1:0-4164 GCA_964525355.1 uncultured Roseicyclus sp. | reverse complement strand
GGGATCATGCCCGAATCGCAGGCCATGAAGTCGCGGAAATAGTGATGCGCCGACATCTCGCCGCCATAGATCGCGCCGGTCTCGCGCATCTTCGCCTTGATGTGGGAATGGCCGCATTTCGACTGCACCGCCTCTCCGCCGAGCTTCGCCACGATCTCCTGCGTGGCCCAGATCACGCGGGGGTCGTGGATGATCTTCTCGCCCGGCTCCTTGGTCAGGAAGGCCTCGGCGAGAAGGCCCACTACATATTCGCCGGGAATGAAGCCGCCCTCGTGATCGAAGAAGAAACAGCGGTCGAAATCGCCATCCCAGGCCACGCCGAGATCGGCGCCATGTTCGACCACGGGGCCCGCGGTCTTGGGCTGGTTCGTCTCGAGAAGCGGGTTGGGGATGCCGTTGGGGAAGCTTCCGTCGGGGTCGTGGTCGACCCGGATGAACTCCAGCGGCGCGCCTGCGGCAGACAGCGCCGCGGCCAGCGCGTCGAAGCTGGGTCCGGCCGCGCCGTTGCCCGCGTTCACCAGCACCTTGAGCGGCGTGAGTGCCGAGACATCCACGAATTCCATCAGCTTCGTGACGTAATCCGCCCGGGTGCCCGAGACATCCCGCACGTGGCCCCCTGCCTTGTCCGGCGCGAAATCGCCGCTTTCGGCCAGCGCCTTGATCGCGTTCATGCCCTCTTCCGCCCCGATCGGCGCGGAGCCCTCGCGGACCATCTTCATCCCGTTGTAGTCCATCGGATTGTGCGAGGCGGTGACGCAGATACCGCCATCCGCGCCCAGATGGCTGACGGCGAAATAGGTCTCCTCCGTGCCCGAAAGCCCGAGGTCCAGCACCTCGACGCCTGCATCGACGAGCCCGCGCGCCAGCGCCTCGCACAACTCCTCCGAAGAGGGGCGCACGTCGCGGCCCACCACCACGCGCGACGCCCCCATCACCTCGGCAAAGGCGCGGCCGACCCGGTAGGCGATGTCGGCGTTCAGCTCTTCTCCGAGGCGGCCACGAAGGTCGTAGGCCTTGAAGGCGGTCAGCGGGCGGGGAAGGGGGTCCATCGGGATCTCCGGATTTGTTGCCGTCCGCGCCGATCTACCCGATCCGCTGCGACCAATCCACCCGCTTGGCCGTCCCGCCAATTGCGCTACCCTGTCGATCGAGTGAAGAACCCGCGCGACCCATGCTGATCGTTACCCGAGACACCATCGCGAACGCCTCCGTCCTCGAGACGCGCTCCCTGCCGAAAAAGTTCTTCGGGCGCGTCACGCTGTTCCCGCGCGGGGCGAGCCTCGGCCTCTGGGCGCGGCTGATCCTCGAGATGCAGTTCGTCCGCTACATGGCCGCGCTCGTCCCCTTTATCGCGATCCCCTTCATGTCGAACGACCTCGCGCTGCCGGTGACGCAGGCGCCGCTCGCCATGGTCCTCGTGATCGCGGTGGTGGAAATGCGCGTCCTGCGCCTGACCGAGCGGGGGCGCAAGCGGCTGATCTCCGAGGACGAGGCCGCGCGGGTCGTCGACGCCTTCACCTTCCGCGCGCGGCAGGCCCTTCGCCGGATCGCCGCGCGGCGGGGCATGGCGGAGGGGGAGCTTGCGCTGGTGCTGGAGCAATCGGAACTGGCCCGCGTCACGCCGCTGACGCTGGTTTCGGTGCAATCGCCCGTGCCGGGGCCGCATGTGCTCGACCTCGATGCAGCGGAACGGGCGATCCTGCGGGACACGCTGTTCGACGCCGAGTTGACCGAGCGCATGCTGCACAGGGCCAATCTCCGCGAGGAGCGGAACATCCGCGAGGTGAAGATCGCGGCCCAAAGCGTCTCGGCCCATGCGCGCCTCGCGGCCTGGATGGACCGCCGCCCCGCGCCGGCGGCCGAGGGGGCCTGAGGCGATGGCGGTCAATGCACGCGCCGTCTCGGCGGGCGAGGCGCTGAAGGTCCTCGACCACGGCTGGACCGCGCAGGCCGAGGGGGGCCTGCGCGTCAGCTGGATGCTCCACGGCCGGCCCGGCGTGGGCAAGACCGAACTCGTCCAGACGCTCGCGTCCGCCAAGGGCGCCGAGCTTTACGACCTGCGCCTGACCACGATCGAGCCGCAGGATCTGCGCGGGCTGCCCTTCTACGACCACGACACGGGCCGCACCGTCTGGTACCGGCCGGAGGACCTGCCCGACGACCCGGCGCGGCCCGCGATCCTGTTTCTCGACGAGCTGACCGCCGCCGCACCCACGCTCCAGCCCACCGTCTACGGCCTCCTGCAGGAGCGGCGCGTGGGCCGGCACCGCCTGCCCGACAGCGTCTTCATCGTCGCTGCCGGCAACATGGTCGAGGACGGCGCCATCGCCTACGAGATGGGCACGGCCCTGTCCGACCGTCTGATCCACATGATCGTGCAGGCCGATGCCGACGACTGGCTGAAGTCCTACGCCGCGGGCGCCGGCATCCACCCGACCGTCGCCGCCTTCCTGCGCACGCGCCCGGACCTTCTGGAGACGACCGAGGACGCGCTGCGCCGCGGCCACGCGATCGCCTGCACGCCCCGCAGCTGGACGCGCGTCAGCCGGATCATGCAGGCCGTTTCCGACCGCGCCGCGCGGGGCGTGATGATCGCCGGCACCGTGGGCGAGGCCGCCGCGGCGGAATTCGCGCTCATGGCCGACGAGATCGAGGCCGCCGTGCAGGTCGAGGCGATGCTGGAGACACCTCGCGCCGACCGGCCTGCCCTTTACCCCGAGACGCTGCATGGGCTGACCGCGCTCGTCTACGGCCTGATCGGTGCGGTCGACGAGGCGCGCCTGCCCGCCGCCATCGAGATCCTCGCAGACATGCGCGGGCTCTCCGGGCCGAAGCACCGCGCCCTGCCGCTCTCGGAACTGGCGAGCTTCGGCTTCGAGCTGCTGATCGGGCGCGCGCTGGAGAAGGGCTGGCAGGAGGTCTTCGCCCGCTCCGACGCATACGCCGACTACGCCCGCGACCGCGAGGCTGCGGGCCTGTGAGCGTCCATTCCGACCGCGCCGCGCGCGCGCTCGCGCATCTGGGCGAGGTCGACCCCGCGCTCGCCGTCCTGTCGCTCTGGTGCGGCCATCGCGACGCGCCGGGTGCGACCCGGACCGAGGGCAATACAGTCCTGTATGGTCCGGGCTTCGAGGCGCTTGGCCTGCCCGAACAGGTGGGGCTTGCGGCCCATCACGTCCTCCACGTCGCACTGTGCCACGCCGACCGGCAGGCGGCCCTGGCCGAGCGGCTGGGAGCGCGGTTCGACGCCACGCTCTTCGGGCTCGCCGCGGACGGGATCATCAACGAGACGCTGCTCCTCGCCGGTCACGGCCTGCCGCGCCCCGCCGTCACGCTGACCGACCTGCTGGAGGAGATCGGCAAGCCTGCGAAGTCCCCCGTCGCCGCGCTTGCCGACTGGGATGCCGACCGGCTCGCCATGCTTCTTCATTCCGACAAACGGCTGGCCGAGAAGGCGCGCGACTGGGGCGTGACGCGGGGCTTTGCGCAGGATCTGTCGCTGGGCGAGCCGGACGAGGCGGGCGAGCGCCAGAAGACCGCCGATTGGCGCAACCAGATCCTCCGCGCGCTGGAGGCCGGGCGCAAGGCCGGCACCGGCATCGGCCGGCTGGGCGCGATCCTGGCCGACATGGCCGCGCCCGAGACCCCGTGGGAGGTGCATCTGCGCGGGCTTCTGGCGAAGGCGCTGACCGACCGGCCGCGCCTGTCGCACCGTCGCCCGGCCTCGGCCTGGGTCGCGATGATGTCACAGGCCCGCGCGCGCGGCGCGCCCGAGCCCGCCTACCAACCGGGGCGGGCGCGACAGTCCGCCCGACCGCGCATCGCCATCGGCCTCGACACCTCGAGCAGCATCGACCCGCTGACGCTGTCGCTGTTTCTCGCCGAGACCGAGGGCATCGCCCGCCGCACCGGGGCCGAGGCGCATCTTCTGGCCTTTGACCAGGAGGTGCACGAGACCCGCCGCCTCGACACGGCCGCCTGGGGCGCCCTGCGCGATGCCTCCTTCCGCTCGGGCGGCGGCACGGATTTCGCTCCCGTGCTCGCGGCGGCGGGGCGGCTGGCGCCCTCGATCGCCGTGATCCTCACGGATCTCGACGCGCCTTTCGGCCCGCCGCCCGCCTGTCCGGTGCTCTGGGCCGTGCCGGGCCGTCGCGCGCACGACCC
>CAZGHJ010000254.1:0-4164 GCA_964525355.1 uncultured Roseicyclus sp. | reverse complement strand
TGTCGAGTTCCTTGTGGATGACCTCGAGCGCCTTGGTCACGCCGGCCTGTCCCATCGCGCCCAGCCCGTAGACGAAGGCCCGCCCGATCATCGTGCCCTTGGCCCCCAGCGCCAGTGCCTTCAGTACGTCCTGGCCCGAGCGGATGCCGCTGTCCAGATGGACCTCGATCTTGTCGCCCACGGCATCCATGATCCGCGGCAGCATCCGGATTGAACTCAGCGCCCCGTCAAGCTGCCGGCCGCCATGGTTCGACACCACGATCGCGTCCGCGCCCACATTGGCGGCCTGCTTCGCGTCCTCCTCGTCGAGGATGCCCTTCAGGATCACCGGCCCGTCCCACCAGCTGCGCATCTCCCTGATCCGCTCCCAGTTGAGGGAAGGGTCGAAAGCCTCCGCGATCCAGCTCGACAGCGAGGCGGGGTCCGATACGCCCTGGGCATGGCCCACGATATTTCCGAAGAAGCGCCGGTGGGTTTGCAGCATCTCGAACCCCCACGGGATCTTGGTGGCGAGATCGAGGATCGAGGCGGGCGTCAGTTTGGGCGGCGCCGACAGGCCGTTCTTGAGGTCGCGATGGCGCTGGCCGAGGATTTGCAGATCGACCGTGATGACGAGCGCCGAGCACTTCGCCTCCTTCGCGCGCGCGAAGAGGCGCTTCATGAAGTCGTCGTCCTTGAGCGTGTAGACCTGGAACCAGAAGGGTGCCTTGGTGTTGCTCGCCACGTCCTCGATCGAGCAGATCGACATGGTCGACAGCGTGAAGGGCACGCCGAATTTCGCGGCCGCTTTCGCCGCCTTGATCTCGCCATCGGCCGATTGCATCCCGCACAGTCCCACCGGCGCGAGCGCCACGGGCATCGCCACGTCCTGGCCGATCATCTGCGCCGCGGTCGAGCGGCCCGCCATGTCCACGGCGATGCGCTGGCGCAGGCGGATCTCGTCGAAATCGGAGGAGTTCTCGCGAAAGGTCTGTTCGGTCCAGCTGCCCGACTCGGCATAGTCGTAGAACATCCTGGGCACGCGGCGTTTGTAGATGCGCCGAAGGTCCTCGATTTCCGTAATGACTGGCATCGGCTCCCCCCATGGATATGTAAGGCCACGGCTACCCGTCCCGCCACCTGCTGTCGATGCGACGAATGAGGATCGTTCCCCCCGGCCGCAGCCCGCCGCAGGCGGCGATCAGGCCTCGTGCGCGCCGCCGGCGAGGCCGGCCACGAAGGCCAGCACATCCTCGGCGGACTTTCCGGCCGCGATTTCGGAGACGATGGCCGAGCCCACGACGCAGCCATCGGCCACGCCCGCGATGGCCTTCGCCGCCTCCGGCGACCGGATGCCGAAGCCCACGATCACGGGCAGGTCGGTAGCCGCCTTGATCCGCGCGACCTCGGGGCCCACGTCGCCGGCCTGCGCCTCGGCCGAGCCGGTGATCCCGGTGATCGAGACGTAATAGACGAAGCCCGAGGTGTTCTGCAGAACCTTCGGCAGGCGCTTGTCGTCGGTCGTGGGAGTGGCGAGCCGGATGAAGTTCAGGCCGGCGGCCTGGGCGGGGATGCAAAGCTCCTCGTCCTCTTCGGGGGGCAGGTCGACGACGATCAGCCCGTCGATACCGGCTTCCTTCGCATCGGCGAGGAAGCGGTCTACCCCGCGGGAATAGATCGGGTTGTAATAGCCCATCATCACGATGGGCGTCGTGTCGTCCTCGGCACGGAGCGCGCGCGCCATCTGAAGTGTCTTTTCCAGTGTCTGCCCGGCCTCGAGCGCGCGCTGACCGGCAAGCTGGATCGTGGGCCCGTCGGCCATGGGATCGGTGAAGGGCATGCCAAGCTCGATGATGTCGACGCCCGCGCCTGGCAAGCCCTTGATGATATGCAGCGACCGCTCGTAGTCCGGATCGCCCGCCATCACGTAGGCCACGAAAGCCTTTTTTCCGTCGGCCTTGAGCCGCGCAAAGGTGTCGTCGATCCGCGTCATGGTCTCTTCCCTCACTGCCTTCGCGCGGGTTTGGTCGAAGGCGGGGCGGAAATCAATGGGCAAGGGCGGGGGCGGGCCCGATCTGGGCGGTTGCTCCGCGCTGCGGGCCGCCGTAGAAGGCCGCGACGTTCAACCGGAGACGCGAGACACATGGGCTTCAAGGTCGGGATCGTCGGGCTGCCGAACGTGGGCAAGTCGACGCTGTTCAACGCGCTGACGCGCACCGCGGCGGCGCAGGCGGCGAATTTCCCCTTCTGCACCATCGAGCCAAATGTGGGCGACGTGGCCGTGCCCGACCCGCGGCTCGACCGGCTGGCCGAGATCGCGAAGTCGAAACAGGTGATCCCCGCGCGGATGACCTTCGTGGACATCGCGGGGCTGGTGAAGGGTGCGTCCAAGGGCGAGGGTCTCGGCAACCAGTTCCTCGCCAATATCCGCGAGGTCGACGCCATCGCGCATGTGCTGCGCTGTTTCGAGGATGGCGACGTGACCCATGTGGAGGGCCGCGTCGATCCCATCGCGGATGCCGAAACCATCGAGACGGAACTGATGCTGGCCGATCTGGAGAGCATCGAGAAGCGGCTTCAGAACATCGTGCGCAAGGTGCGCGGGGGCGACAAGGAAGCCGTGCAGCAGGAGCGCCTGATGCAGGCCGCCAAGGCGATGCTGGAGGAGGGCAAGCCTGCGCGGATGGTCGAGGTCGACGCCGAGGACGCGAAGGCCTGGGCGATGCTGCAGCTTCTGACCTCGAAACCCGTGCTCTATGTCTGCAACGTGGACGAGGACGAGGCGGGCCAGGGCAATGCCCTGAGCGCCAAGGTGGCCGAGATGGCGGCGGAGCAGGGGGCGGCGCATGTGGTCATCTCCGCCAGGATCGAGGAGGAGATCGCGCAGCTCGACCCGGAGGAGGCCGCGATGTTCCTCTCCGAACTGGGGCTGGAGGAGGCCGGGCTCGACCGGATGATCCGCGCGGGCTACGCGCTTCTGAACCTCGAGACCTATTTCACGGCCGGACCGAAGGAAGCGCGCGCCTGGACGATCCCTGCCGGCACCAAGGCGCCCCAGGCCGCGGGCGTGATCCACGGCGATTTCGAGCGCGGCTTCATCCGGGCCGAGACGATTTCCTACGACGATTACGTCGCGCTCGGCGGCGAGGCGGCGGCCAAGGATGCCGGCAAGATGCGCGTCGAGGGCAAGGGCTACGAAGTGCAGGACGGCGACGTGCTGCATTTCCTCTTCAACGCCTGAGGTGCCGGCGGCCGGCTGTCAGGCGCCCAGCAGCATCACCATGACGGGCACCGGACTGACCGCGATGGCCACGGCCAGGAGCGTCGGCAGGGGGGCGAAGATGCGGCTGATCCCGGCCATCATCATGATCCCTCCCCCGCCGCCGATCACGGCGTTTCCGGGCACGTTCACGATCACCGCAAGCGCGATGTAGCGATGGCGTAGCGCCAGGCCGGCGGTCCGTGGCGGCGCCCCCTCGAGGAGAAGCGCAAGCCGGTCGTCCGGCGCCACGAGGCAGGCCCGCTCGACCAGGTCCGCCGCCCGGCGCAGCCGCACCAGTCGCAAGAGCCGAGCCAGCGTCGTGTCCGGCAGGACGCGGCCGAGCGTGTAGGACAGCATCATGGCCGCCACGGTCGCCACGTAGATCAGTGGCGCGATCGCGGCGCCGAAGGCGGTAAGCATGGCGATGCCCACCTCGGCCCCGGGCACGAAGGGGATCGCCAGAAGGCCCACATAGGCCACCGTGCCGAACATCAGCGTGCGGTGCACTTGCTGTTCGTTGGTGGGCATGATCGTGAGGTTCAGCGTCTCCTTCAGAAGATGCGCGGCCCATGTGGCGGCGATGACCACAGCAAGCAGAAGCAGGAGCCGCAGGAGGACGCCCAACCAGGGCGCGCGTGGCGCCCGGTGTGCGCTCAAAGGGCCGGACCGCTCCCGGCCTCCATCGCGTGGCCGCTGCCTTGCCCGATGATCTGGTGCGTCCAGTACCAGCGCCGGGTGGTCCAGCTCAGCTCGACGGTGATTGCGTCGCCGACGACCCGGCCGTGCCAGACCGTCGTATGGGGCGCCGTCGGGCAGACCGCGCGGGTGGAGAAATGGATGGTCCCCTCCTCATCCACCCAGGTGCGATACTCGGAATGGCCGAAAGCGCAATATTCCTCGCAGCCCATCGAGATGAATCCGCC
>CAZGHJ010000253.1:0-4165 GCA_964525355.1 uncultured Roseicyclus sp. | reverse complement strand
TCGTGACCGCCGATTGCCAGTTCTGCGGCGCGCATTACGAGTTCGACCCCGAGACGCTGGGCTTCGAGGCGACCGCCGAGCCCGGAGAGGACGATGGGAAGGCCGGTTGACCTTTCCGCGCTGCGCGCGGCTTTGCGCACGCGCCCCGCGGCGCCCTCGTCGGATTACGACCTGAACCCCGGCATCGTGCTGCCGCCGGGCCGGACGCTTCGGCCGGCGGCCGTGCTGATCGGGGTGCTGGGCGATACGGTGATCCTGACCAAGCGCGCCTCGCATCTGAAGCATCATCCGGGCCAGATCGCGCTGCCGGGCGGCAAGATCGACGCGGGCGATGCCGGCGCGGAGGCCGCCGCGCTGCGCGAGGCGCGGGAGGAGGTGGGGCTCGATCCGGGCAACGTGGAGGTGCTGGACGCGCTGCCGGTCCACGAGACCGTGACGGGCTATACCGTGACGCCCGTGCTGGCGCGGGTGCGCGCGGAGTTTCGGGCCGTGCCCGAGGCGGGCGAAGTCTCGGACGTGTTCCGCGTGCCGCTCGATTTCCTCATGGACGCGCGGAATTACCGGGTCGAGGGGCGGCGCTGGCGGGGGATGCGGCGCAACTATTTCGTGGTGCCTTACGGACCCTATTACATCTGGGGGGCGACGGCGCGCATCCTGAAATCCCTGGCCGACCGGGTGCAGGCGTGAGGCTGGAGGCGCCCTGGCTGGACCTGCCCGAGACACGGGCGGTCATGGACGCACTCGCGGCAGGCGGGGCGCGGGCCTGGTTCGTGGGCGGCTGCGTCCGCGACGGGCTTTTGGGCATCGAGGTGGGCGATATCGACATCACCACGGACGCGAATCCTGCGCGGGTGACGGAGCTGGCCGAGGCGGCGGGTCTGCGCGCGGTGCCCACGGGCGTCGAGCATGGCACGGTGACGGTGGTGGCCGGTCATCGGCCCCATGAGGTCACGACGCTGCGCCGGGACGTGTCCACCGACGGGCGTCGGGCCACGGTGGCCTTTACCGACCGGCTGGAGGAGGACGCCGCGCGGCGCGATTTCACGATGAACGCGCTTTATGCCACCGCCGGGGGCGAGGTGCTCGACCCCACGGGGGAGGGGCTTGGCGATCTCGCGGCGCGGCGCGTGCGCTTCATCGGCGATCCGCACGGGCGCATCGCCGAGGATTACCTGCGCATCCTGCGCTTCTTCCGGTTCCATGCCTGGTATGCCGGCGAGGCGGGCCTCGATGCCGAGGGGCTGGCCGCCTGTGCCGAGATGGCCGAGGGGCTGGAGCGCCTCTCGCGGGAGCGGGTGGGGGCGGAGATGCTGAAGCTGCTGGCCGCGCCCGACCCTGCGCCTGTGGTGGCGGCGATGGCGGCAAGCGGGGTGCTGGGCCACATCCTGCCGGGCACGGAGGCGCGGGTGCTGAGCGTTCTGACGGGGCTGGAGGGCGATGTGCCGCCCGAGCCGATCCGGCGGCTCGCCGCGCTGGGCGGTCAGGACGTG
Source organism: uncultured Roseicyclus sp. (assembly GCA_964525355.1). Lineage (GTDB taxonomy): Bacteria > Pseudomonadota > Alphaproteobacteria > Rhodobacterales > Rhodobacteraceae > Roseibacterium. The sequence goes on along the minus strand of CAZGHJ010000253.1, from coordinate 2,675 downwards.
GCGGACCGGTTGCGGCTGTCGCGGGTTCAGGCGAAGCGGCTGGCGCGTCTGCGCGGCGCCATGGGCGAGACGATGGCGGCGGGTGAGCTTGGCTACCGGCTGGGCCTCGAGGGGGCGCGCGATGCGCTTCTGTTGCGGGCGAGCCTGTTCGAGGCGCCGCCCGTCCCCGAGGAGCTGACGGCGGCCGCGCGCGGGGCCGAGGCGCGGTTCCCGCTGCGCGCCGCGGATCTCGAGGGGCTGACCGGCCCCGCGCTGGGCGCCGAGCTGGCCCGACTGGAGCGGCTCTGGATCGGATCGGGTTTTGCGCTGACCAAACCGGAGCTTCTGGCCGCGCGCGCCGGGCCCGCTTGACAGCCGCTGCCCCAGGCCGTCCTGTGCCGCCGCTTGGGACAGGCGGGCCATGGATCCACTCTACCTTTTCGTGTTTCTGGGCCTGTTCTCACCGGGGCCCAATGTCATCCTTCTGACGGCGTCGGGGGCACGCTTCGGCTTTCGCGCGACGCTGCCCCATGTGGCGGGCGTGGTGCTGGGCGTGGGGGTGACCGCGGGGCTGACGGGGCTGGGGCTTGGCGCGGTGCTTGCGGCGTGGCCGGGGGTGCAGGCGGGCTTGAGCCTGGCGGCGGCGGCCTGGATCCTGTGGATGGCGGTCGGGCTGTGGAAATCGACCCTGAACCGCAGGTTAGACCCTGAATCGGCGCGGCCCTGGGGGGTCGTGCGCGCGGCGCTGTTCCAGTGGGTGAACCCCAAGGTCTGGGCGGTGGCGATGGCGGCGGCCTCGGGCTACGGGCTGGGCCTCGGGCCTCTGGCGGAGGCCGAGCGGCTGGCCCTGACCTTCGCGGGGATCAACCTTTTCGTGTGCCTGTTCTGGAGCTGTGCCGGCGCGCTTCTCGCGCGGCTGCTGTCCGACCCGCGCGCATGGCAGGTCTTCGCCCGCGTCATGGCTCTGGGCCTGGCGGCATCCGCCGTCATGGTCTTTCAATGAACCGCGTCCTATATCGACGGGACAGGACGCATGATGTTTTCCAGGATCTTCCACTTCTTCGAGACGCGGGTCGACCCTTACACGACCTATGCGGAGACCGACGCGCCGCCGCGGCGGCTGTTCGCGTTCCTGTGGGACTATTCGCAGCCCTTCAAGCGCGTCTTCGCGCTGACGGCGGTCTCCTCGGTGGTGGTGGCCGCCGTCGAGATCGGGCTGATCTGGTACATGGGGCGGCTGGTTGACCTTCTGTCGGGCGGCTCGCCGTCGGAGGTGCTGGCGGCGTACGGGGTGGAATTCGCGCTTGCCGCGCTGTTCATCCTGTTCCTGCGGCCCGCGATCCAGGGGCTGAACGTGCTGTTGCAGAACCAGTCGATCCTGCCGCAATTCGGCACGCTGGTGCGCTGGCGCGCGCATCGGCAGGTTCTGCGCCAATCGGTGGGCTTCTTCGAGAACGAGTTCGCCGGGCGCGTGGCCAACCGGATCATGCAGACCCCGATGAGCGCGGGCGAGGCGATCTTCCAGGTCTTTGATGCCATCACCTTCGCGCTGGCCTACCTGGTCGGCGCGGCGGTGCTGCTGTTCGGGGCCGATCCCCGGCTGCTCCTGCCGCTTGTCGTGTGGTTCGTCCTTTACGGGTTTCTCGTGCGCTGGACGATCACGCGGATCGGGCCCGCCTCGAAGGCCAGCGCCGACGCGCGCTCGGCCACCACGGGGCGGGTGGTGGACAGCTACACGAACATCCATTCGGTGAAGCTGTTCGCCCATCACGACCGGGAGATCGAATACGCGAAGGAGGCGATCGAGAATACCCGCCAGACCTTCGCGCGCGAGATGCGGCTGTTCACCATCATGGACGTGGTCCTGACGGTGCTGAACGGGCTTCTGATCGTGGCGGTCGTGGGCTGGGCGATGTGGCTCTGGGCGGGCGACCTCGCATCGGTGGGCACGGTGGCGGCGGCGACCGCGCTGACGCTGCGGCTCAACGCGATGACGGGCTGGATCATGTGGGCGGTGTCGAATTTCTTCCGCTCGCTGGGCGTCGTGGCCGAAGGCATGGAGACGATCACCGAGCCGCTCACGTTGACCGATGCGGCGGATGCGAAACCGCTCGTCTTCGAGAAGGGCGAGATCCGGTTCGACGCCGTCTCGCACCATTACGGACGGGGCGCGGGCGGGCTCGACCGGGTCGGCCTGACGATCCGCCCGGGCGAGAAGGTGGGCCTGATCGGGCGCTCGGGCGCGGGCAAGTCGACGCTGGTGAAGCTCCTGCTGCGGTTCTACGACGTGGAAGGCGGGCGGATCGAGATCGACGGGCAGGATATCGCGCGCGTCACGCAGGACAGTCTGCGCCACCGGATCGGGATGGTGCAGCAGGACAGCGCGCTTCTGCATCGCTCGGTGCGGGACAACATCCTTTACGGGCGGCCCGACGCCACGGAGGCGGAGATGCTGGCCGCCGCGAAACGGGCCGAGGCGCATGACTTCATTCTCGACCTGACCGACCCCGAGGGGCGCACCGGCTACGACGCCCATGTGGGCGAGCGGGGCGTGAAGCTCTCGGGCGGGCAGCGGCAGCGGGTGACGCTGGCCCGCGTGATCCTGAAGGACGCGCCCATCCTCGTGCTCGACGAGGCCACGAGCGCGCTCGACAGCGAGGTGGAGGCCGCGATCCAGGAGACGCTTTACGGCGTGA
>CAZGHJ010000252.1:0-4185 GCA_964525355.1 uncultured Roseicyclus sp. | reverse complement strand
AGAAGTCGACGCCATAGGCCATCGCCTGGTCCTGCAGGTCGCATTCGCCGCCCTGATCGCAGATCGGGCAGTCGAGCGGGTGGTTGATGAGAAGAAACTCCATCACCCCCTCGCGCGCCTTCTTGACCATGGGCGAGTTCGTCTTGACCACCGGCGGCGCGCCCTCGGGGCCGGGGCGCAGGTCGCGCACCTGCATGGCGCAGGAGGCGGCGGGCTTGGGCGGGCCGCCCACGACCTCGACGAGGCACATCCGGCAATTGCCCGCGATGCTGAGCCGCTCGTGGTAGCAGAAGCGCGGGATCTCGATGCCCGCCTGCTCACAGGCCTGAATCAGGGTCATGGCGGGATCGACCTCGATCTCGCGTCCGTCGATGACGATCTTCCGCAGGTTTGGCTTGTCGGTCGCGTCGCTCATCGGGCGGCCTCCTGTAGCTGAGAACGCATGAACGGGGCAGCGCCCCGCCGGGTTGCGTCCTGAGTGACTAATCGCTCGGCCCGTTCTCGCCAATAGGTGACTTCGCCGCGGGCAGATCGATGTTTCTTGCCGTCGGCATGGTCGAGACCCCGGCCAGGCGGGCGACCCGTCTCAGGAGAGGACGTGGCGCGACGCGCTCGAACATCAACTGTGCCCGCATCGCGGCCGGTCTGAAAGTCAGGTCCACATCGTCAAGCTCGTGCAATGCGCCGCGCCATCTCGGCATGAAAGTCCTTCCAGTTCGCGACCTTGTTCTCGCGGGCCGCGCTCCGGTCCTGCCGCGTCAGGTCCGCCGCCGGCCTGCCGCCCGAAACCAGCATCACAACGAGGCGCCGGAATGTCTGTTGCAGGATCTCCATCGGGTCGCCCCCGTCGGCGTCGAGCGTCTCGTATCGCAGGGTTTCGACCGCGCAGCCGAAACGCTGCAACAGGTAAAGACCCATGCGATTTTGGTTGAGTTGCCGCCGGCGCGCGGCGCGAAAGGCCGTGGCATCGATACGTGGTTTCACCGCAGTCATGTCGATCATGCGCCAGGTCTTCAGCGCCATCGCCTTCTGCCGCGAGATGTACTGGTCGATCGGAACGCGCAGCAGGAGAATGCCGAGCGGGCGATGGACGTCGACTATCCGGGCAAGCGACGGCGACGACAGGTGGCCGGGGGCGACCTTGACCACGACATGAGTCGCGCCGGACGCCCGAGCCGCCTCGAGCGCGACCGCGATCGCCCCGACGGGCGCCGCGCCGGCCCAACGGCGCAACGCCATGGGGTCCGGGCATGGCGCCTGACCCATCCGTCGCGCCGCCTCGAGAAGCGCGTCATTGTGATCGCAATGCGCGTTTGGCGCGGCGTTGAACAAATCGCCTATCGACAGGATGCCGCCGAAACCCTCGAGTTTCCGGCGGAAGCTGGTGAAGCCGAGGCGCGGCCCGGATATCTCCAATATCAATCCTGCGATAATCGATCCCCCCGAACAGTGGCCAGAGCCGTTCACTCTGTCCGGAGCAGCCTGCCAATCGGCGAGCCGGCGGCAATTTCATCACGCCCCGCAGACCGGAGACCGGAGCGGTCGGTGACGCGGGTGTCAGGGGAGCGGATAGCCGAAGGCCTCGTAATCCCGCTGGTATCGGCGCGCGATCGCCGCGCGCACGCTTTCGGAAACCTCGGGCGCAGCCTTGCTCGTCGAGGCATTACGCCGGGGCAGCGGTCCTTCCATGCCGATCCGCGCGCAGATCTCGGGCCAGTCCTGCGACAGAGTCTCGAGTTTCACGATATGGTTCACAATCAGATTGCCCTCCGCATCGCTGACCAGGTCGACCATGGGCTCGAGACTTCGCGGCTCGGCGAGGTAGGGACTGGTCACGAAAGCCTCCAGATCGTCGCTCGTCATTACGGCGCCGACGAGGCGCCACGCCCAGCCGCGCGAGCGCAGGGCCGGGGAACGCCGCAGGTCGCGTCCAGATCGCATGAGGTCGTGCAGCGCGTCCTCGCCCATGCCCAGGCCGCGCAGGCAGGCCGCACGCCGGGTCGGCCACGGATCCCCGGCCGAGGCGCCGCCGCGCGCCATCGCCTCGGCGATGCGGGTATCGCGGGCGACCGTGTCGTGCAGGTAGCGGTAGGCCGACAGGACCCGTGCCTCCGGGTGCCGCACGAGCGCGAAGGTGAAATAGCGGTCGTAGCGCTCGGGCCCGAGCCAGCGGCGGATCTCGGCGGCGCCACTGTGTTTCCCGAGCCGTGTCAGGGCGCGTGTCAATGTCGTCCAGCCCCGCGGCCGATGCGGCTGCGGACCGACGATCAGATCGGTGATCGGCAATTGTGGGCCGCAGAACATCTCGACGCTCTCGCCGGCGCATTTTGGAATGTGCACGAAGGCGAACCTGCGTGAGAAAGACAGGATCATGGGGTAACCGGCCTCGCTGGCTGAACGCAGCGACTTTACCGCGACGCCCGCCGGTTTGCCACTGGCGGATTATGGCTCGCGCAGCAGCCTGCCAATCGGCGAGCCGGCGGTAATTTCGTCGCGCCCCACCCGGCAGGCGCCGTCCACATCCTCCAGCGAGGTGACGCCGCGCTCGGCGAGCCAGGCGCGCGCGATCTCGATGACGCGATCCCGCTCGGCGTCGTCCTCCACGTAATCGGTGACTTCCGCGCGGGTATAGCCCAGCGACATGGCATGGTTCGCAAGCCCCAGCAGGAACGCGCCGGCCGAGAGTGTGCGCCGCTCGATCGTGGGACAGGTCAGCTCGATATGCCGGCCGATTGCGATCATCAGCAGGCCGTTCTCAAGCCGCGGATCGCTGCGAAGGGTCTCGAAACGGTCGGCCCGGACCGAGCCCGCGCTCGCGGCAAGCGCGAAGGCCACGACGAGGGCGCAGAGCCAGAGGGTCGCAATCTCGGATTTCATGGGGCGGGGGTCCTTCGAATTTCGCCTGCCATCACGGTCAGATGGCCCCGGCGCCCCCTGTCATTCAATAACGCGCGCCCCTCCCGACGCCCGGGCCGGCGGCGCTCCGCCGATCCCCTGCGGAGATCCGCCGAGTGCACCGGGCGGATCGGCCTCGTCCGTCGCGATGACCGGGCGTAAAGCCGCTTGCCGTCTGACGGTCGGACGCGAGGCTTACGCGCGATGCGGTTCGGAGCAACGTGAGCATGGCACGTCTGATGACGCCGTCGTCCGGTATTCCACTCGCTGAGACCGTGGGGCAGGTGCGATTATTCGTACGAATAATCGCAGTCCCGGCCGCGCCGGAGGCACGCTCACTCGGCCGCGATCTCGACCTTGCCGCTCCGCTTCACGCGGATGCGGTCCTCGATCTCGTCGCGGAAATGGCGGATCAGGCCCTGGATCGGCCAGGCTGCCGCGTCGCCGAGCGCGCAGATCGTATGGCCTTCGACCTGCTTGGTGACGTCGAGAAGCATGTCGATCTCCTCGACCTCCGCCTCGCCTTTCACCAGCCGGTCCATCACCCGCATCATCCAGCCGGTGCCCTCGCGGCACGGCGTGCACTGGCCGCAGCTTTCGTGCTTGTAGAAGGCCGAGAGCCGCCAGATCGCCTTGATGATGTCGGTGGACTGGTCCATCACGATCACCGCCGCCGTCCCGAGGCCGGATTTCTGCTCGCGCAGCCAGTCGAAATCCATGATCGCGTCCTCGCGCATCACGCGTCCCGGAAGACAAGGCACGGAGGAGCCGCCGGGGATCACCGCCTTGAGGTTGTCCCAGCCGCCGCGGATGCCGCCGCAATGGCGCTCGATCAACTCGGCGAAGGGGATCGACATGGCCTCCTCGACGACACAGGGGTTGTTCACGTGGCCCGAAATGGCGAAGAGCTTGGTTCCCGCGTTGTTTGGCCGCCCGAAGCCCGCGAACCACTCCGCCCCGCGGCGCAGGATCGTCGGCACGACCGCGATCGATTCGACGTTGTTCACCGTCGTCGGACAGCCATAGAGGCCCGCGCCCGCCGGGAAGGGCGGCTTCATGCGCGGCATGCCCTTCTTGCCCTCGAGGCTTTCCAGCAGCGCCGTCTCCTCGCCGCAGATATAGGCGCCCGCGCCGTGGTGGAGGTAGAGGTCGAAGTCCCAGCCCGACCCGGCCGCGTTCCGGCCCAGAAGGCCCGCGTCATAGGCCTCGTCGATGGCCGCCTGAAGCGCCTCCTTCTCGCGGATGTATTCGCCGCGGATGTAGATGTAGCAGGCATGCGCGCCCATCGCG
>CAZGHJ010000251.1:0-4198 GCA_964525355.1 uncultured Roseicyclus sp. | reverse complement strand
CCTTCTCGCCGGTGAAGGCGGGCGCGGTGGCGATGCGGGTGCGCATGGCGTGGATCAGGTCGAACATCTCGTCCTCGGAGGCATAGGCATCCTCCTCGATCCCGTAGAGCTTCAGCGCCTTGGGCGTGGAGCCGCCCGACTGGTCGAGGGCCGCGATGAAGCCCTGGCCCGTTTCCATCTGCGCGCGCATCGCGTCGTTCGTCATCGTCGGCCCCTCTGGTTCAGTCTCGCTTCGACCGCCTGTCTATGCAGCCCGTCCGCGCCTGTCCATCATGGTGGCGCAAACATCTCAGTCGGTCTCGAGCGCCGCCACGCCGGGCAGCGTCTTGCCCTCCATCCATTCGAGGAAGGCGCCGCCCGCGGTGGAGATGTAGCTGAACCGATCCGCCGCGCCCGCACGGTTGAGCGCGGCCACCGTGTCGCCGCCGCCCGCGACCGAGACGAGGTCACCCGCGGCGCTCCGCTCCGCGGCACGGGCCGCGGCGGCGTTCGTCGCGGCGTCGAAGGGCGGGATCTCGAAGGCGCCGAGGGGGCCGTTCCAGATCAGCGTCTTTGCCCGGTCGATCGCGGCCGTGATCCGCGCGACGCTTTCGGGCCCGGCGTCGAGGATCATCGCGCCCGGCGGCACGGCGCTGGCGGCGACCGTGGTGTTCTCGGCGCCGGCCGCGAACTCGCGCGCCACGACCACGTCGGAGGGCAGCAGGATCTCGCAGCCCGCGGCCTTGGCCTTGGCGAGGATCTCGCGCGCCGTCGCGCCGAGGTCATGCTCGCAGAGCGAGGCCTGCACGTCGACGCCCTGCGCGGCAAGGAACGTGTTCGCCATGCCGCCGCCGATCACCAGCATGTCGACCTTCTCCACCAGGTTGCCCAGAAGATCGAGCTTGGTGGAGACCTTGGCGCCCCCCACGACCGCCAGAACGGGGCGCGCCGGTTGCCCGAGCGCGGCCTCCAGCGCGCGCAACTCCGCCTCCATCAGGCGGCCAGCGCAGGACGGCAACAGATGCGCCACGCCCGTGGTCGAGGCATGGGCGCGGTGCGCGGCGGAAAAGGCGTCGTTGCAGAAGACATCGCCGAGCGCGGCCAGCGCCTCGGCCATCTCGGGCGCGTTCTCGGTCTCCTGCGGGGAGAAACGCGTATTCTCGAGCAGGGCGACGCTGCCCTCCGGCAGCGCTTCGAGCGCCGCGCGCTCGGGCCGCTCAACGAAGGTGACCGCCCGGCCCAGCGCCGCCTCGAGTGCCGGCACGAGTTGGCGCAGCGACATCTCCGGCACGACCTTGCCCTTGGGCCGGCCGAAATGCGCCAGCAGGACCGGCCTGCCGCCCCTGGCGAGGATGTCCTTGACGGTGGGCACGATCCGCTCGATCCGGGTCGCATCGGTGACGCGGCCGTCCTCCACGGGCACGTTGATGTCGACCCGCGTCAGCACGATCCTGCCAGCCAGGTCCATGTCGTCGAGCGTCTTCCAGGACATGTGTCTTGTCTCCTCCGGTCAGCGCCGACACGGTCCGGCGGCGCCCTGCCTGTCTGGCGATATTCCGCCTCCGGCGGCCGTATTTGGAACAAGAAGAAGCAGCGCGCGCCGGGCCTGCCCCTTCTTCTTGTTCGTAAATACGGAAATACCCCGCCTGCCAGGTGTTACAGGTAGTTGCCCATTTCGACGGCCGTGTCGGCCATGCGGTTGGAAAAGCCCCATTCGTTGTCGTACCAGGTCAGGATGCGGCAGAGGTTGCCGTCCATCACCTTGGTCTGATCGGTGTGGAAGATCGAGGAATGGGCGTCGTGGTTGAAGTCCATCGACACGAGTTTCTCGTCCGTGTAGCCCAGCACGCCCTTCAGCGGTCCGTCCGAGGCGGCGGCGCGGATCGCGTCGTTGATCTCTTCGACGCTGGTGTCGCGCGCGGCCTCGAAGGTGAGGTCGACGACCGAGACGTTGGGCGTCGGCACGCGGATCGCCACGCCGTCGAGCTTGCCCTTCAGTTCGGGCAGGACGAGGCCCACGGCGCGCGCGGCGCCGGTGGAGGTCGGGATCATGCTCATCGCGGCGGCGCGCGCGCGATAGAGGTCCTTGTGCATCGTGTCGAGCGTCGGCTGGTCGCCCGTGTAGGAATGAACCGTGGTCATGAAGCCGCGCTTGATGCCCACCGCCTGGTTCAGGACGTGGGCCGCGGGCGCGAGGCAGTTCGTCGTGCAGGACGCGTTCGACACGTGCACGTCCGACGCGCTCAGCGTGTCGTGGTTCACGCCGTAAACGATGGTCTTGTCCGCGCCCTCGGACGGTGCTGAGACAAGCACCCGGCTCGCGCCGTTCTCAAGGTGCACCTTCGCCTTGTCGCCGGTGAAGATGCCGGTGCATTCCATGACGATGTCCACGTCCGCCCAGGGCAACTCCCGCGGGTCGCGGATGGCGGTGACGGCGATGGGCCCGCGGCCCACGTCGATCGAGGTCTCGGTCGTCGTGACCGTCGCGGGAAAGCGGCCATGCACGCTGTCGTAGCGCAGAAGATGCGCGTTCGTCTCCACCGGGCCCAGATCGTTGATGGCCACCACCTCGATATCGGTCCGGCCCTGTTCCACGATGGCGCGCAGAATGTTGCGCCCGATCCGTCCGAACCCGTTTATCGCTACCTTGACGGTCATGTTTCCTCCGATCCTGCGGGGCCGGGGGCGATGCGCCCCGTGCCCGTTTCCGGTTCCATCCGGCTTACCAGCAGGCCAGACGCGCTGCAAACGACAATGCGGTGAGGCATGGGCCGAGACAAGGGAGGCAAGGGCGCGGGTCGCGGCTCAGCGCCAGAATGCCATCCACTCCAGCAGATCGACGAGCCGGTGCGCGAGGAAAAAGAGGATCGCGCCCTCGTTCAGCGCCGCATCGGCGATCGCTCCGGCGATGAGCAGGGCGGCCAGCCAGGCCGCGACGGTGTTGGTCATGGGCGTGCGAGGGGCTCGGCAGCAAGGCAAGGGCGCCAGTCTCGCACGGGGCGCGGCGCGCGTCCAGCGCCCGGCCGCGCATCCCGTCGGGGGTCTTTCAGTGCAGGAGCCGGCCCATGGCGGCCGAGACGTCGGCCATGCGCGCCGAGAACCCCCATTCGTTGTCGTACCAGGCCAGCACGCGGACGGTGCGTCCACCCACGACCTTGGTCTGGTCGGGCGCGAAGATCGAGGAATGGACCGTGTGGTTGAAGTCGATGGAAACCTTGGCCTCGGGGTCATAGGCCAGGACGGCGCCCATATGGCCCGCGGCGGCCTCGCGCACCACCTCGTTCACGTCCTCCACGGTCACGTCCCTTGCCGCCTCGAAGGTCAGGTCGACGGCCGAAACATTGGGCGTGGGTACGCGCAGCGCGGTTCCGTCGAGCCGGCCCTCGAGTTCCGGCAGCACCTCCTTCAGCGCCTTCGCCGCGCCGGTGGAGGTGGGGATCATCGCCAGCGCCGCGGCGCGGGCGCGGTAGAGATCCTTGTGGCGCCGGTCGAGCGTGGGCTGATCTCCGGTATAGCTGTGGATCGTCGTCATGATGCCGCGCTCGATCCCGATGGCGTCGTTCAGCACCTTGGCGAGCGGCGCGAGGCAGTTGGTCGTGCAGGAGCCGTTCGAGACCACGTGGTGATCGGCCCGAAGCTCGCGATGGTTCACGCCGTAGACGATGGTCTTGTCGGCGTTCTTCGCCGGCGCAGAGACCAGAACGCGTTTCGCGCCCCGCGTCATGTGCACCGCGGCCGCCTCGCGCGAGTTGAACTTGCCGGTGCATTCGAGCACCACGTCGCAGCCGTCCCAGTCGAGTTCTTCGGGCTCGTAGGTCGAGAAGACCTGCATCGGGCCGCGGCCGAGGTCCATCGTGTCGCCCGAGACGCGCACCTCGCCGGGGAAACGGCCATGGATGCTGTCGTAGCGCAGAAGATGCGCGTTCGTCTCGATGGGGCCCGTGGCGTTGATCTTGACGACCTGCACGTCGTTCCGGGCGGCTTCCGTGATATGGGCGAGCGTGGAGCGCCCGATGCGGCCGAACCCGTTGATGCCAAGCGTGATCGTCATGATGAATGCCTTTTCCGATGTCGTCTGTCGTCGCCTCGTTCAAAGGTGGCATACAAAAGCATGCTGCGGGCGCAAAGGGAAAATCGCCTGATTTTCGGGATGTTAGCGAAAACAGGTGGGGTTTGCGCTAACAGGTGACGGGCCGCGCGGGCTCCGGCCGGCGTCCGG
>CAZGHJ010000250.1:0-4268 GCA_964525355.1 uncultured Roseicyclus sp. | reverse complement strand
GGCAGGTGCATACCCGCGACAGTTTCATCGAGGCGCAGCTCGACACCGTCTCGGCGGCGGCGCGCAACGTCCTGCCGCTGGTGGCGCGCGAGCTGTGGTTCATCGCCGAGGCCGCGCCCGAGGGCACGCCCGAGCGCCGGCGCCAGCGCGCGCTTGAGCTTCTGGCCGAGTGGAACGGCGAGATGAACGAACATCTGCCCGAGCCGCTGATCTACGCGGCATGGATGCGCGCGCTTCAGCAGCGGCTGATCCGCGACGAGCTTGGCCCCCTCGCCGAGGAGTTCCGGCAGGTGGAGCCGGTGTTCATCGAACGCGTGTTCCGCGACGTGAACGGCGCGGCCGAATGGTGCGACGTCGCCCCCTCCACCGCCGACGAGAACTGCACCGAGATCGCGCGGCTGGCACTCGACGATGCGCTGCAGGAGCTGACCGAGCACTATGGCGACGACCTCGAGACCTGGCGCTGGGGCGCGGCGCACGAAGCGCGGCACGACCATCCCGTGCTGGGCGACACGGCGCTGTTTTCCTGGATCGTGAACATCCGCCAGCCGACCTCGGGCGGGGACCACACGCTGCAACGGGGCGCCACGACCGGACGGGATCCCGACCCCTACGCCAACACGCATTCCGCCGGCTATCGCGGGGTCTACGACTTCTCGGATCCCGACAGTTCGGTCTTCATCATTTCCACCGGACAGTCAGGCCACCCCCTGAGCCGCCATTACGACGATCTGGGAGAACTCTGGCGGCGTGGCGAATACGTGCCCATGACGCTCGATCCCGACCTCGCGCGGGCGGGCAACATCGGCGTGACCGTCCTGACGCCGCGCTGACGCCGCGCTGAGGGGGGCCGGTCGTTGCGCCCAAACGCCCGCTTGGCGGATCGTGTTGGCATGTGGGTCAGCTCGCACGTCGTGCGTCTGGTGACCACCGGGTAGCGCTAGGCCGCTTCTTCCGGTCGTTCACATTCCTTGGCCAGGTTCTGGAAAAACTTGGCGGAAAGCTTCTTGGCCGTGCTTCGGATCAGACGGCTGCCGAGGTGCGCGATCTTCCCGCCCATCTGCACCTTGGCCGTATAGCGCAAGATCGTGCCCTCACCGTCGTCGATCAGATCGACGTCGGCACCGCCCCTGGCAAACCCGGCCGCGCCGCACTTGCCCTCGCCCGTCAGGGACATCGCGTCGGGTCAATTCGACGTGTCGAGTGTCACCGACCCATTGAGTCGCGCTTTGACCGGCCCGGCCTTCAGCGCAACGACCACGTCCATTTCCGTCGGGGAGGTCTGCTTGAGTGATTCGCAACCGGGAATGCAGCGCCGGAGCACATCCGGGTCTTTCAGGGCGTCGAACAAGTCCCGTTTCGGCACGCCGATGCGGATTTCATCGGTCAGTTCCATCGTCTTTCCTTTCTCGTCGGCAGCATTTCGGGACGCAGTTTTGCGGATACGCCGCGCGCCTCTTTGCGTCTTCGGTTTGCACCGGCGGACCGCGCCGGGCGGCCAGACGGCGCAGGACACGCCTTGGCAAGCCTTTCATCATCGGCCCTTTCCTCTTGTTTCGTGGCGTCGCCGTTTCTCCACGCCACGATCTCCGCGAGCACGGAGTGCGCGATTTCATGGGGGTCGACCGCGCCCAGGTCCAGTCCAGCCGGCGATTTCAATTGCTGAAGACGCGTCTCGAGAATGCCTGTTGCGCGCAGTTTGGATTTCAGGACCTCCGCCTTGCGGCGGCTGGCCACCATCGAGACACGCCGTGCGGCGCTTTCCAGCGCGTGGCCGAGCGCGACAAGGTCGCCGTTGCCCTGCGATGCAACCACGACGAAATCCGTTTCCGAAATCCCGAGGCTTGCCACGTCGCCGTGGCGCGTGACGGCCGCCTTTGTGCCTGCCTTCGCGGACGTGGCATCGGCGGTCCGCATCACGGTCGCGACGCTAAACGGCGCGCCTGTCTGCCTCAGGCGCTCGATAGTGTCGAAGATATCGAAACGGGCCATTGCGTCCCCTCGGTCTGAGCCGCGCGAATTCGGTTTCGAGCGCGGTCAGCGCGTCGGCCGCGTTCGCGGGCAGATGGGCGTCGAGATGCGGCTGGGCAGCTGCGAGGGCGGCGGCGACGGGCGCGTATCTCTTCCACCCGTTGAGCGGGTTCAGCCACACGATGCGGCGTGCCTTGGCGACGGATGCCGCGCAAGGCCGCCGACAGGGCCTCGGGATCGGAACTGCAATAGCCGTCCGACAAGACGATCACGACCGTCCGCCCGTCGAGCGCCCTGGCGCCGTACCCATCGAGGAAGCTCCGCAGACTGCCGGCAATGTCCGTCCGGCCGCCGAACCCTTCGGCCATCAGGTAAAGGCGGGCCGCCGCGCGCAAGCTGTCGTTGTCCTTGAGTGCATCCGTCACGCGCATCAGGCGGGTATGAAACAGGTAGGCGTCGGTTTTTGTGTCGGCCGCGACCAGCCCTTTGAGAAACGCGAGGAAAACGCGGGCGTAGACGGTCATCGACCCGCTGACGTCGCACAAGGCCACAATGCGCATCGGGCGCGGGGGGTCGGGACCGGCGGTAGAGGTCCATCGGCTCACCCCCACGGGCAATGCTCGCGCGCTGGATTGGCCGCATGTCGAGCGCGGGTCCCCGAAGATCAACCTTGCGGCGGCGGGACCGACGCTTCCGGATCGCCTTGGCAAGTCGGCGCGTGGCATCCTCGGCGGCACGCAGGCTGGCTTCGTCCATCAACTGGCGCAGATCACGCCGCGCCAGGTTCTTCGAGCGCGTCGCGATGAGCCTTCCGTCCATCCCTTCGGCGTCGCCGTCTTCGTCGTTGCCGCTTCGGTGCTGTCCGCACCGCCATGCGATCCCTCGAAATGCGACCGCCAGAGCGTCGGGTGTGAGGCTTGTGTCCGGACATGGGCGTTGGCCTCTTTCGTCCGCGACTTGCCCGCGTTGTACCAGTAGGCGTCGAGGAGATCGTCGAATCTCGACCAGCCTTCGGCGTCAGGCACCAATACCGCTGCCAGCGCGAGGCGCGACTCCATCGGGCTGGTGGCATCGACGGCGGACAATGCGGCCAACGCATCGCCCGTTGCGCTAGGGCCCAACCGCGAACCCGTTCATCCGAAGATGCGCCATGAAACCCGCAACCCGGTCGGGGAGTCCCGCGGCCCTCGATGGAAATCCGCGTCACATCCATCACGCCACCTTTCCGATCAGCCGGTCCAACACCTCGCGCGGGGCGGCGGCGCGGTCGGCGGCGGTTTTCAGAAGGCACACCATCGTGGCCTGCACGACGTCCGGGGCCTGTGCCATGTCGTTCACCGACATGCCCGAAAACGCCGCCGCCCAGTCGAGCATCTCGGCGATTCCGGGCACCTTCTCCAGTTCTTCGCGGCGCAACTGCTGCACCACGCCGACGATCTGGCGGGCAAGACGGGCTTGCACCTGCGGCATCCGCGCTTTGAGGATCGCCGTCTCAGTCTCCCGGTCAGGGAAGTCGAGATATGAATAGAGGCAGCGCCGCCTGGCTGGCGTCGAGCCCCTCGTAACGTTGCAGCCGGATGAGCCGCGCGTCGCGCAGGGCCGCCAGGGCCTTGGCGATCTCGGTCTTGCCGACGCCCGCCGGACCCTCGAGCAAAAGCGGACGGCCGAGCGTCATGCGGCCAGATGCACCGCCATCGACAGCCTGTCGTCGGCCACGTAGCCCTGCGCGGCAAGCTCGGCTTTCACGTCCAGATGGCTCATGATCCGTGGAGGAGCGCCGCGCCTCGTCGCGCGACGCCCCGCTCTCTCATTGTTTCAAACATGAAGCCCAAGCCGGGTTGCCGTCTGCCAGACCCGCCAGTGATCGTGCGGCATGTGGCTTCGCGTCAGGCCGAAGGGCCGGAACGCGTCGTGCACCGCGTTCGAGAAACACGGCACGCCTCCGACATTCGGGCTTTCGCCCACGCCCTTGGCGCCGATCGGATGATGCGGGCTTGGCGTCGTGGTGTGGTCGGTGGTGTAGTCGGGCGTCTCCCCGGCTGTCGGCAGGAAGAAGTCCATCAGCGTGCCCGTCTTCACGTTGCTCATGTCGTCATAGGCGATCTCCTGCCCCATCGCGATGGCGAGCGCCTCGGTCAGGCCGTCATGCACCTCGCCCTCGATGATCATCGGGTTGATCCGCGTGCCGCAATCATCGAGCGCGTAGAAGGACCGGATGTCGACATCGCCGGTGTCAACGTCCACGTCGACGACGCAGATATAGGCCCCGAACGGGTAGGTCATGTTGGGCGGGTCGT
>CAZGHJ010000249.1:0-4287 GCA_964525355.1 uncultured Roseicyclus sp. | reverse complement strand
GGCAAGGATATCGGCGTCGTCACCCACGGGCAGGGCCTGCGCTGGATCGAGTGCACGCTGACCGGCAAGGAGAGCCACACCGGCTCCACGCCGATGCACATGCGCAAGAACGCGGGGCGTGGCCTCGCGCGGATCACCGAACTCGTCCACGAGATCGCGATGAAGAACCAGCCCAATGCCGTGGGCGCGATCGGGCATGTCGACGTCTATCCGAACTCGCGCAACATCATCCCGGGTCGCGTCGTCTGCACGGTCGACATGCGCACCCATCTTCTCGACAAGCTGGAGGGCATGGTCGACGAATTCCTCGCCCGGGCGCCCGAGCTTTGCGAGGAGATCGGAGTGGGGTTCGAGGCGCAGGTCGTGGGGCAGTTCGACCCGCCGGCCTTCGACGAGACCTGCGTGAGCGCTGTGCGCCAAGCGGCGGAAAAGCTGGGATATTCCCACATGGATATCGTCTCGGGCGCGGGCCATGACGCGTGCTGGATCAACGATGTCGCGCCGACCGCGATGATCATGTGCCCCTGCGTCGACGGGCTTTCGCACAACGAGGCGGAAGAAATTTCGCCCGAATGGGCGACAGCGGGGACCGATGTGCTATTCCACGCCGTGGTGGAAACTGCGGAGATCGTGGAATGAAGCGAAAGATTTTCCTGCTGGCGCCGCTCGCGCTGGTGCTGGCGGGCTGTGTCTCGACGGCGACGCCGCCGGGCCAGACCGAAGAGGGGCTGAACGAAGAGCTGCTGTCGCTGGTCGCACCCGGCCAGGACACCTCGTCGGTGCGGATCGAGAGCGACGGCTGCTACTGGTACCGCTATGTGGGGCCGGTCGAAGTGACATATCTCCCGCTGCTGACGCGGGATGGACGGATGATCTGCACGCGCCCCCAGTGAGCGGCGCCCCGGAACGGAGGGAGAGGCCATGAGTACGGTGATCAAGGGCGGCACGGTCGTGACCGCGGACCTGAGCTACGCGGCGGATGTTCTTGTCGAGAAAGGACAAATCACCGAGATCGGGCCGAACCTCTCGGGCGACGAGGTGCTGGATGCCACGGGCTGTTACGTGATGCCGGGCGGCATCGACCCGCATGTGCATCTCGAGATGCCCTTCATGGGCACCTATTCCTCCGACGATTTCGAAAGCGGCACCCGCGCGGCGCTGGCGGGCGGCACCACGATGGTCGTGGATTTCTGCCTGCCCAACCAGGGCGAGGGGCTGCACGAAGCGTTGAAACGCTGGGACAACAAGTCGACGCGCGCCAATTGCGACTACTCCTTCCACATGGCGGTGACCTGGTGGGGCGAGAAGGTTTTCGACGACATGAAGACGGTGATCGAGGATCGCGGCATCACCACCTTCAAGCATTTCCTCGCCTACAAAGGCGCGCTCATGGTAAATGACGACGAGCTTTTCGCGTCCTTCAACCGGCTGGCGGAACTGGGCGGGACGGCGCTGGTGCATGCCGAGAACGGCGACGTGGTTGCCGAGATGACCGCGAAACTGCTGGCCGCGGGCAATACCGGGCCCGAGGCGCACGCCTATTCCCGCCCCTCCCAGGTGGAGGGCGAGGCCACGAACCGCGCCATCATGATCGCCGACATGGCCGGTGTGCCGCTTTACGTGGTGCATGTCAGCTGCGAGGAGGCGCATGAGGCAATCCGGCGCGCGCGGCAGCTGGGCAAGCGGGTCTGGGGCGAGCCCCTGATCCAGCACCTGACCCTCGACGAGAGCGAATACGCGCATCCCGACTGGGACCACGCGGCCCGGCGCGTGATGTCGCCGCCCTTCCGCAACGCCAAGCACCAGGAGAGCCTCTGGCACGGGTTGATGAGCGGGTCGCTCTCGGTGGTGGCGACGGATCACTGCGCCTTCACCACCGAGCAGAAGCGCTATGGGCTGGGCGACTTTTCCAAGATCCCCAATGGCACCGGCGGGCTGGAGGACCGGATGCCGATGCTCTGGACCCATGGGGTGCGCACGGGGCGCCTGACGCCGAACGAGTTCGTTGCAGTCACTTCAACGAACATTGCCAAGATATTGAATTGCTATCCCAAAAAAGGCGCGATCCTTGTGGGCGCCGATGCCGATATCGTGGTCTGGGATCCGGAGAAGTCCAAGACCATCACGGCCGGAAGCCAGCAATCGGCGATCGATTACAACGTGTTCGAGGGCAAGGAGGTCACCGGCCTGCCGCGCTTTACGCTGACCCGCGGGCAGGTCGCGGTGCATGACGGCGAGATCCGGACGCAGGAAGGCCATGGGCGTTTCGTCGCGCGTGAGGCCAACGGCACGGTGAACCGGGCGCTGTCGACCTGGAAGGAATTGACGGCGCCCACGCCCGTGGCGCGGACGGGCATTCCGGCAACCGGCGTATGAATTCGGAAATTAGATCAGTGGTTTGCGTGATGATGTTCCGGATTTCCGGCAGCAGTGCGGAGCGCGGGGCATGAGCGTCGCGCCCGATCTGTCGCAGACGCGGTCCCGCCTTGCCGAACCCGTCATCGAGGCGCGGGGGCTGGACCTGACGTTTCAGACCGCGGACGGCCCCGTGCAGGCGCTGCGGGACGTCAACCTGCGGATAAACAAGGGCGATTTCGTCAGTTTCATCGGGCCCTCGGGCTGTGGCAAGACGACCTTCCTGCGCGTCGTCGCGGCGCTGGAGCATCCCACGGGCGGGAGCATCACCGTCAACGGGATGAGCCCCGACGAGGCGCGGCGCAACCGGGCCTATGGCTACGTGTTCCAGGCGGCGGGGCTTTATCCGTGGCGGACCATCGAGAAGAACATCAAGCTGCCGCTGGAGATCATGGGGTTCGACGCGGACGAACAGGACAGGCGCGTGAAGAACGTCTTGCAACTGGTTGATCTGGAAGGGTTCGCCAAGAAGTATCCCTGGCAGCTTTCGGGCGGGATGCAGCAGCGCGCCTCGATCGCGCGGGCGCTGGCCTTCGACGCGGACCTGCTCTTGATGGACGAGCCCTTCGGCGCGCTGGACGAGATCGTGCGGGACCACCTGAACGAACAGCTTCTGGCCCTATGGAAACGCACGGAAAAAACCATCGGTTTCGTGACCCATTCGATCCCCGAGGCGGTCTACCTGTCGACCCGGATCGTGGTGATGAGCCCGCGTCCGGGGCGGATCACCGACATCATCGAGAGCGACCTGGGCCCCGACAGACCGCTCGATATCCGCGACACGCCGGAGTTCCTGGCCATCGCGCACCGGGTGCGCGAGGGGCTCAGGGCGGGGCATGCCTATGAGGATTGAGGGGGCGAAAACCGCGGTGCGGAGGGACGTACAACCCACGTACAAACCACGTACATATCCCGTACCACGGATGCGCGCGGGGTTGCAGCGATTGCTCCCGAGTTCTGTGCGGAAGCGCGCACATGGCTGACGCGGCGATCCTGGCCGGCGCGCGCCCCGGGTCGCGCAGGAGGCTGGCCGGCATCGGCCGGGCGGTGATCCCGGTGCTGACGGTCGTGGCCTGCATCGTGGCGATCTGGTACGCGGCCGCCATCGGGCTGAACCGGGCCTGGACGCTCGACCAGGCGGAGCGGCGGGGTCTGGAGTTGAGCACGGCCGAGATCGTCGCCGACACCATGGCGCAGGATCGCCCCGTCCTGCCCGCGCCGCACCAGGTCGTGGCCGAGTTGTGGAACACCACCATGGGCGAGCCGATCCTGCGCGAGCGGCGCGGCGAATACCGGCCGAACCCGCGGAGCCTGTTCTTCCACGCCTGGCAGACGCTGGCGCCGACGCTTCTGGGCTTCGTGATCGGGGGACTGGCCGGCATCCTCCTGGCGGTGGGGATCGTGCACAACCGGGCGATGGACCTTTCCGTGATGCCCTGGGCCATCGCGAGCCAGACCATACCCATCCTCGCCATCGCGCCGATGATCATCGTGGTGCTGAATTCCATCGGGCTGTCGGGTCTGATCCCGAAATCGCTGATCTCGGCTTACCTGAGCTTTTTCCCGGTGGTCGTGGGGATGGTGAAGGGCCTGCGTAGTCCCGGGGCGATGGATCTGGATCTGCTGCGGACCTATTCGGCGAGCGGGTCCGAGACCTTCTGGAAGCTGCGCCTGCCGGCTTCGGTGCCGTTCCTGTTCGCCTCGATGAAGGTCGGGGTGGCGGCGGCGCTGGTGGGCACCATCGTGGCGGAACTGCCCACCGGCGCGCGGTTCGGCCTGGGTGCGCGGCTGCTGACGGGGAGCTATTACGGGCAGACGATCCAGATCTGGTCGGCGCTGTTCATGGCGGCGATCTGTGCCGCGGCGCTGGTG
>CAZGHJ010000248.1:0-4320 GCA_964525355.1 uncultured Roseicyclus sp. | reverse complement strand
GCCGCCGCGAGACGGAGGGCGAGATCCGACGCGCCCAGATGACACCGCAGTGCCGGATCGAAGCCGCCCAGAGAGAGGAATACGTCGCGCCGCACGGCCATGTTGGTGCCGTGCAGCTTGAGCGTCATGCCGGGCGAAAACCGCGACGCGGCATCGGTAAGCGCGATTTCCTCACCCTCCCGGTCGACCGAAACCGGCCCGACACGGCAAGAGATCCCGTCAGGTCCGAGGACCGGACCGGTAGCCGCGGCACACTTGGCATCCTCGCCGAAAGCGCGGGCGATGACCTGCGCCCAGGTTGGCTCGGGCACCGCGTCGTCGTCGAGAAAGGCCACGACCTCGCCCGCGGCGCGGGCCGCGCCGTCATTGCGGGCGCGGGATAGGTTGGGCTCGGCCCGCAGCGCGGTCGCGATCCGGTCACCAAACGGCAGGCCTGCAACGGCCTCCAGCCCCGCCTTGTCGGCGACCACGATCACCTCCGGCGGGGGCCCCATGCATTGGGACAGGGCCAGAAGGCAGCGCCTGAGCGCGCCGGGCCGCCGATGGCTGACCACGACGACGCTCAGCCGCGCCGGCGCTGGCGTCATTCGAGGCCCATCTCGGCCAGCATGGCTTCGATGCGCGGGATATCCTCGGGGTTGTTCAGTTCCCAGAACTTGCGGCCGCGGGCCTCGACCTCGACGCAGAGCACTTTGTGCCCGGCCTCGAGGAAGCGCAGCTGTTCGAGACCTTCCAGCCGCTCGAGCGGGCCCATGGGCCAGTCGGGATAGGCGTGCAGCGCCCAGGGCCGGTAGGCATAGACGCCCACGTGGTGAAAGACCGGCGTGACCTCCCTGGGCGCGTAATCGGCGCCGGTGTAGGGCACGACCTCTTTCGAGAAGTAGAGGGCGCGCCTCGCGCTGTCGCAGACGGCGGTCGTCCCGCCCACGCGGCCCTCTGCCCGGTCCTGCTTCAGCGCGGCAAGCGTGGCGCCGTCGCAGGCGAGGATCGGCGTGGCCAGCGCGGCCTGGCTGTCGGCGGCCAGACCCTGGACGAGAGCCTCGAGAAACCAGGGCGGCGTCAGCGGCGCATCGCCCTGAAGGTTGACCACCATCTCCACCCCGTCGCCCAGCGCGCCCAGCGCCTCGGCGCAGCGTTCCGTCCCGTTGCGGCACGTGTCCGACGTCATCAACACATCCGCCCCGAAAGCTCTCGCGGCGTCGGCGATGCGGGTGTCGTCCGTGGCGACGTAGACGGCGGAGAATGCCTGCGTCTCATGGGCCGCGCGCCAGCTGCGCTCGATCAGGCTGCGCGAGATGCCGCTCGCCCCCCTCAGCCGTGCCAGCGGCTTGCCGGGAAACCGGACGGAGGGGTAGCGCGCCGGAATGATGCAGACGACGCTCATCGGGCGGTTCCGCTCACGGGGCCTTCAGATCCACACCCGGCGCGTAGGCGATGAAGAACCCGTTGGCATAGCCGGGCTTTCCGTAGGCGAACGGGGCGTGATCCTCGAAACGGACCATCGTGCCGCCGGCCCCGCGCAGCACGGCATCCCCGGCGGCGGTGTCCCACTCCATCGTGCGGCCGAGCCGTGGGTAAAGGTCGGCCTCGCCGGTGGCGACAAGGCAGAACTTCAGCGAACTGCCCGCGCTCTTGAGATCGGCGACCTCGTATTTCGAGATGTAGTCATCGGTCGCGGCATCACGGTGGGATTTCGACGCGACGACGTAGAGGGCCCGATTATCGGGTTCGCGCACGCGGATCGGGTTCACGTCACCGGGTGTCTCGGGGTCGAACGCGCCGCTTTCCTCGACGCTCGTCCCGTCCGCGCGGGTGTAGAACAGCCGCCCGCGCGCCGGGGCATAGACCACGCCGAGGATCGGGCGGCCCTCCTCCACCAGCGCGATGTTGACCGTGAAATCGCCGCGGCGCTGGATGAACTCCTTCGTCCCGTCCAGCGGATCCACGATCAGGAAGGTGCCAGCGGACAGATCATGCGTGCCGGCCTGTTCCTCGGTCACGAGCGGGGTGTCCGGAAAGGCCGCCCGCAGGCGTTCCGAAATCAGCGCATCGGCGGCCTCGTCGGCCGCGGTCACCGGGCTCTCGTCACCTTTGGCGCGCACGTCGAAATCGTCGGCGTCGTAGATCTCCATGATGCGCGCGCCGGCAAGGATGGCCGAGCGGCGGAATTCGGCCACGAGGGCATGGTGGTCCATCTCGACGGTCTCCCTGAGTTCGAGCAATTGAACGGCGCGCTCCGGGGGGTTATGATTTGTTCATCCCGAGACGGCAAGACCGCAGGACGCGGCGCGGGACGGTCCAGAGAGGCGCAATCGGATGTTCGAGACGAGACGGGCGACCTCCAACTGGGTCCTGCTGTTCAACCTGCTCGAGGTCACGTACCACACTTCCGTCCGCAAGGTTCGCATGGGCCACCGGAACGCCATCGTCGCGATCGGGATGAGCGTCTTCCAGAGCGTTCTCTTCCTCGCCGCCTTCTATCTCATGTTCACGATCCTCGGCGCGCAGCAGATGGCGATCCGCGGCGATTTCATCCTGTACCTGCTGTCGGGCATCTTCCTTTATCTCGTGCATATCCAGGCGCTGCAGAAGGTGATGGCGTCGGAATCGCCCACATCGCCCCTGATGCAGCACGCGCCGATGAACACGCTGGTGGCGCTTCTGTCCTCGGCGATCTCCACGCTTTACATCAAGACGATCAGCCTGATCGTGATCCTGTTCTTCCTCCACACGCTCCGCCAGCCCGTGGTCGTCGAGGACTGGGCCGGCGCGCTGATGATGTACCTGCTCGCCTGGGGATCGGGCGCGGCGATCGGGCTGATGCTCCTGGCGATGCGGCCCTGGGCGCCGGACGTCATCTCGATCGTGCAGATGGTCTATGTGCGCGCCAACATGATCGCGTCGGGCAAGATGTTCGTCGCCAACATGCTGCCGGGGTTCATGATCGCGCTGTTCGACTGGAACCCGCTGTTTCACGTGATCGACCAGATGCGGGGCTTCGTCTTCGTGAACTACGTGCCGCATTACACGAACTGGCAGTTCCCGCTCTACGCGACGCTTGCCTTCATCATGCTGGGCATGATGCTGGAGTTCTACACCCGCAAGCACGCCTCGGCCAGTTGGGACGCGCGACGCTAGTCCACCACGCGCAGCGTCAGGTTGATGCGCCCGCCCTTCGGCAGAAGGGTGGAACTGTTCGCCCGCACGCGGTCGATGCCGTGATAGGCCAGGCGCGCCGCACCGGCCAGAACCGCAACGTCGCCCGACGACAGCCAGACCGATTTCGTGCCGCCGCCGCGCGTCGTCCCGCCCACGCGAAACAGCGCCTCGTCCCCCAGGGAGATCGAGACCACCGGCATGTCGAAATCCGCCTCGTCCCGGTCCTGGTGCAGGCCCATGCGCGCACCGGCGTCGTAGTAGTTCACGAGACAGCATTGCGGGGCGCGGTCGACGCCGGAGACGTCCTGCCAGACCCGCAGCACGCTGTCGGGGATCGCCGGCCAGGCCTGTCCATCGGGATGATGCCGTTCGTATCGGTAGCCCCGCCGGTCCGAGATCCAGCCATATTGCCCCGCCGCGGTCATCCGCACGGACATCGCCCGGCCCGAGGGCGTCACCGGGCGGAAAAGCGGCGCCTCTTCCACCACGCGGCGGATGTCCCGCACCATCGCCTGTTGTTCCGCAGGCGGCAGATATCCCGGGTAGACCCGCGCCCCGTTCACGCAAATTGATGTCATCGATCCTCCATCATTTCCCTTGGGCATTTCCCTCGATCCGGGGCGCTTGCAGGCCTCTGGTGCCATTCTTATATACCTGCGAACCGGGCGGGGCGTGCTCTCCGGCCCGTGCATCACAGGAAGCCAAGACAGGGCGGCAAGGGGGCCTTACGCGGACCCAACCCCGCCCGTCCGCTTGAAGAAAGGGACCAAACGATATGGCAAAAGTGATCGGAATCGACCTCGGGACCACGAACTCCTGCGTCGCCATCATGGACGGCAGCCAGCCGCGCGTCATCGAGAACTCCGAAGGCGCCCGCACCACGCCCTCCATCGTCGCCTTCACCGATGACGAACGGCTCGTGGGTCAGCCCGCGAAACGTCAGGCTGTCACCAACCCCGAGAATACCATTTTCGCGGTGAAACGCCTGATCGGCCGCCGCCTGGGCGATGCCGAGGTGGAAAAGGACAAGGGCCTCGTGCCTTACGCCATCGTCGACGGCGGCAACGGCGATGCCTGGGTCGAGGTGAAGGGCGAGAAATTCAGCCCCTCGCAGATCTCGGCGCAGATCCTCACCAAGATGAAGGAAACCGCCGAAAGCTA
>CAZGHJ010000247.1:0-4331 GCA_964525355.1 uncultured Roseicyclus sp. | reverse complement strand
GTCGGGTTCGAGGCGGGCACGGCCAGTTCGGAGCGATGCAGCCGTTGCCGCCTGAGGGGGTGAAGCGTGTGGGACAAAGGGGATCTTCCTCGTTGTGAGCCGGTTATTCGGCGGCGACGCGCAAGCTCGGGTTGGCGACAGCTACCCCGGTGAAGTGCCGCTGCGCGGCCGCCACGCCGGCGCCGAGCTGGATCCGGGCGCCCGCGCGTACCAGCGACATCTCCGCGATCGACAGCGCCGTCAGCGCCATGCCCTCGTTGAAATCGCCCAGATGCCCGATGCGGAACACCTTGCCCGACAGCTGCGCGAGGCCCGACCCGAAACTCGTGTTCATCTCCTCGTAGGCGATGCGCAGCACCTCGCGCGCGTCCACGTCCGCGGGCGTGCGGATGGCCGAGACCGTGTCGGACCAGAGCGAGGGGTGTTCCGCCACAAGGTCCAGCCCCCAGGCGTGGACACCGCGGCGGATGCCCTCGGCCAGGCGGTTATGGCGGGCGATCACCTCGTCGAGCCCCTCGCGGAACAGGCGGTCGAGGGCCGCGCGCAACCCCCGCAGGAGCGGCGTGGGCGGCGTGTAGGGGAAATAGCCGCCCGCATTCATCGCCAGCATGTCTGTGAATTCGAAATAGGCGCGGCGCATGGTCGAGCTGCGCGAGGCCGCCAGCGCCTTCTGGCTGACGCCGAGGATGCCGAGGCCGGCGGGGCACATCAGGCCCTTCTGGCTGCCGGTGACGGCGAGATCGACGCCCCACTCGTCCATGCGGAAATCGAGGGAGCCGATGGAACTGACCCCGTCCACGAAGAGCATCGCGTCGTGGAAGCACGCATCGAGCACCCGGCGCACGGCGGCCACGTCCGAGGTCACGCCGGTCGCCGTCTCGTTATGGGTGACGAAGACCGCCTTGATCTCGTCCTTCGTGTCGGCACCCAGCCGCCGCTCGAACTCGGCCACGGGCACGCCGGCGCCCCAGGCCACGTCGATGACCTCGACCTCGAGGCCAAGCCGCTCGGCCATCTGGGCCCAGAGCGTGGAGAACTGGCCGAACCGCGCCATGAGCACCTTGTCGCCGGGGTTGAGCGTGTTGGTGATCGCCGCCTCCCAGGCCGCGGTGCCGGAGCCGGGGAAGATGAAGACCTCGCCCGTCGCGGTGCGCAGGACACGCTTGAGATCCTCGAAAAGACCGATGGTCAGATCGCCGAAATCGGGGGCGCGCATGTCCTCCTGCCCGACATTCATGGCGCGGCGCACCTCGTCGGGGACATTGGTGGGACCGGGGATGAACAGGTGGGTCTGGCCGGTTTTCATGGGGCGCGCGCTCCTCTTCACGACATGGCAACGAGGGGACCATGCCCGAGCTGCGGGATTTCCGAAAAACCTTCCGGGTCGCGCTGTAAATGCGAAAGTTTACATGCTATGAAATCTGTAAACTTGTGAATTTATCTGGATACAACGGTATGCTGAAAACCTTCATCGGCCCGCGCCTGCGCCGCCTGCGGCTGGAGCAGGGACAGACCCAGGCACAGATGGGACGGGCCCTGGGCATCTCGACGTCCTACGTGAACCTCCTGGAGAAGAACGAGCGCAGCGTCTCGGTGCCGGTGCTCCTGAAACTCTTCGAGGTCTACGGCGTCGATTGGCGCGACATTGCCGAGGATGACGACACCTCCGTGCTCGCCGACCTGCGCGCCGTGTTGCAGGACACGCTTTTCGACGGCGACCGGCCCGACCTGCCGCAACTGCGCGCCGCCCAGATCCACAGCCCCGACCTCGTCTCGGCGATGCTGAAGCTGCACCGCGCCTATCTCGCCGCGACCGACCAGCTTATGACGCTGGCCACGGGCAGCGACGGGGCCGAGCCGCTTCTGACGACTTCGCCCGAGGCGGCGGTCCACAACTTCTTTCGCCGCCACAACAACCATTTCGACGTGCTGGAGCGCGCCGCCGAACACTTCTGGGACGGCCGGCAGGTGGCGCCCGACGACATCTACGCCGAGGTCAAGGCCGCCTTGCACGACCGGCTGGGCCTGCGCGTTCGGCTCAGGCGGGTCGACGAGATGCCGGGCACGCTGCGCCAGCATGACGAGGCGGCGCGCGAGGTGCTGCTGTCCGAGGCGCTCGACCACCCGAACCGCGTCTTCCAGCTGGTGCATGTGGCAGGTCTGATCGAGCACCGGGCGCTATTCGACACGCTTCTCGAGCAGTCCAACATCGCCGATCCGCACGGCCTCGCCCGCTGCCGGGTGGAGCTTGCCAACTACTTCGCCGCCGCCGTGCTGATGCCCTACGGACCCTACCTCGCCGAGGCGCTGGCGTCGAAATACGATTTCGACCACCTCGCCACGCGCTTCGGCGTCAGCTTCGAGCAGGCCTGCCACCGCGCCACGACCCTGCAGCGCTCGGGCGCGCAGGGCGTGCCCTTCTTCTTCCTGCGCATCGACAAGGCGGGCAACGTGACCAAGCGGTTCAACGCGACCGATTTCCACCTCGCCGAATACGGCGGCGCCTGCCCGCGGCTCGACGTGCATACCTCGTTCCGGATGCCCGGGCGCATCGTGCCGCAATTCGTCGAGATGCCGGATACCAGCCAGTTCTTCGTCTTCGCCCGCACCGTGGACCGCCCGAGCGTCACGCGCCACGCCCAGGACGTGCGGCTGGCCGTCGCCATGGGCTGCACGGTGGAGCATATCGGGCAGATCGGCTATGCCGGCGACCTGACCGCGCGGCCCGCGCACCCCACCGAGATCGGGATCAACTGCCGCATCTGTCCGCGGGTGAATTGCGACCAGCGCGCCCATAACGCGGTCGTCCTGTCCGAGCCGCTGGACGAGCGGCGCCGGGGCGCCACGCGCTACGCCAGCTGACGGGCCGGAGGACATCGCGTCACGCGCGCGGGGGTTTCCTCGCCCCGGTATTCGGCTTACACCCCGCCCAGGCCGCTCGGCCCCAACACGCCCTTGCAACGGCAGCGATGACGACCGACCCCAGACCCAAGGCCATGGACGCGGCGGCCCCGCGCTTCACGATCGCCATCCCGATGCTCGACGAGGGCGCGACCGCGGCCGCGCTGCTGGAGGCCTGCGCGTCGGCCGCCGCGCCGCTCGGGCCGTTCGAGATCTGCGTGACCGACGACGGCTCGCGGGACGGGACGGGCGCGGCGCTCAGGGGCTTTGCCGCGGCCCATCCGGAGCTTGCCGTGACCATCGTCACCCATGCCCGTCCCGGCGGGCAATCCGCGGCGATCCATGACGCGGTGCGCGCCGCGCGCGCGCCGCTTGTCTGCACGCTCGACGGCGACGGTCAGAACCCGCCCGAGGAGATCCCGACCGTGCTCGCGCCGCTGCTGGCCGGGGACGCCCCCGCGCGACTCGGCCTGGTCGCGGGCCAGCGGGCCCGGCGCAACGATCCCCTGCCCAAGCGGCTCGCCTCGCGCGCGGCCAACGGCCTGCGCGGCTGGCTCCTGCGCGACGGGACGCGGGACACGGGCTGCGGGCTCAAGGCATTCCGCCGCGACGCCTTCCTCGCCCTGCCCTATTTCGACCACATGCACCGATATCTCCCGGCGCTCTTCCAGCGCGACGGCTGGGAAGTGACCCATGTCGACGTGAGCCACCGGCACCGGGTCTCGGGCGTGTCGAAATACACCAATCTCGGCCGTGCGCTCGTGGGCGTCAGCGACCTTCTGGGGGTGGTCTGGCTGATCCGACGCCGCCGGCGGCTGGCGCCGGCCGACACGTCCATAGAAACGTCCGCGGGGGCGGAAAGGCAGACATGACCGAGGCGATCTTCAACTTCCTGTCCATCGACGG
Source organism: uncultured Roseicyclus sp. (assembly GCA_964525355.1). Lineage (GTDB taxonomy): Bacteria > Pseudomonadota > Alphaproteobacteria > Rhodobacterales > Rhodobacteraceae > Roseibacterium. Next base: position 524 of record CAZGHJ010000247.1, on the reverse strand, counting down.
CTGGGTCGAGTTCTGGTGGGTCGTGCTGGGCCTGACGGCGCAACTGGCCTTTTCCATGCGCTTCATCGTGCAGTGGATCGCGTCCGAGCGCGCGGGCCGGTCCTACGTGCCGGTGGCCTTCTGGTACCTGTCGATCCTGGGCGGCACGATGCTTTTGTCCTACGCGATCTACCGACAGGACGTGGTCTTCATCCTGGGCCAGTCCATGGGCCTGATCGTCTATCTGCGCAATCTCGCGCTGATCCGCCGCGCGCGGAAGGCCGACCGGCTCGCCGCAGCCGCCGCCGATGCCGATGCCGAGGACGCGGACGCCGTCCACCGTGCCGGCGCCGCGGCAGGCCCCCGCGACTGATCCGAGAGGTTCCGACCGTGGCCGATCGCCTCGCCCCGCTCTTCGTGCTGGCGCTCGCGCTCCTCAGCTTCTGGGGCGGGCTCGACACCCTGCCGGTGCAGGACCGCGACGAGGCGCGCTACGCGCAGGCCAGCCGCCAGATGGCCGAGACCGGCGACTGGGTCGACATCCG
>CAZGHJ010000246.1:0-4371 GCA_964525355.1 uncultured Roseicyclus sp. | reverse complement strand
ACAAGGCCACGATGGAATTCGAGGCCGTGGACGAGGGCGTGATCGGCAAGATCCTCGTGCAGGAAGGCAGCGAAGGCGTGAAGGTGAATGCGCCCATCGCGGTTCTGCTCGAGGAAGGCGAAAGCGCCGACGATATCGCGGCGCCCTCCTCCCCTGCGCCGGAGGCGCCGAAGGCGTCCGACGCCGGCGCAGAGGCGGCCTCCGCAGGAGGCTCCGAGGCGCCGGCCCCCGCCGGGGCCGCCGCCGCCGCGACACCGGCCCCGGCGGCGCCCTCGGCCAGCGACGGGAGCCGCATCTTCGCCTCGCCGCTCGCGCGCCGGATCGCCAAGGACAAGGGCCTCGACCTCGCGCAGATCAAGGGCTCGGGCCCCCACGGGCGCATCGTGAAGGCGGACGTGGAAAGCGCCACGGCCCAGTCCGCCGCCACCCGTGGCGCCGCGCCAGAGGCCGCACCTGCCGCAGCCCCTACCGCACCTGCCGCCATGCCCGGCGGGCCGCAGGCCGCCCAGGTCCTCAAGATGTACGAGGGCCGCGACTACGAGGAGGTCGCGCTCGACGGCATGCGCAAGACCGTCGCCGCGCGGCTCACCGAAGCCAAGCAGACCATACCGCATTTCTACCTGCGCCGGGACATCCGCCTCGACGCGCTTTTGAAGTTCCGCTCGCAACTGAACAAGCAGCTGGAAGCCCGCGGCGTGAAGCTGAGCGTCAACGATTTCGTCATCAAGGCCTGCGCGCTCGCGCTGCAATCCGTGCCCGCGGCCAACGCCGTCTGGGCCGGCGACCGGATGCTGCGGCTGAAGCCCTCGGACGTGGCCGTGGCCGTGGCTGTGGAGGGCGGCCTCTTCACGCCGGTTCTGAAGGATGCCGAGATGAAGTCGCTCTCGGCGCTCTCGGCCGAGATGAAGGACCTCGCGTCCCGTGCCCGCGACCGCAAGCTCAGCCCCCATGAATATGTGGGCGGCACCTTCGCGATCTCGAACCTCGGCATGTACGGCATCGACAATTTCGACGCGGTCATCAACCCGCCCCACGGTGCGATCCTCGCCGTCGGCGCGGGCGTCAAGAAACCCGTCGTGGGCGCGGATGGCGAGTTGACCGTCGCGACCGTGATGTCCGTCACGCTCAGCGTCGATCACCGTGTCATCGACGGAGCATTGGGGGCCGAGCTTCTTCAGGCCATTGCCGACAATCTCGAGAACCCGATGGTGATGCTGGCGTAAGGGCGCGATACGGCGCGCGTGGCGCGGGGCCTGACGTGGCTCCCGAAGTCCGTATTTGAGACAAGAAGAAGGGGCTGGGGCGCAGGGTCACCGAGACCGGGGGTCGGGGCGCGCGGTCTCTTTCGTTCCGTGGGTGCGCCGGCGACAGCCCTCTCCTGTTCCCGATATGCGCGGCCAGTGGCGCGTGGTGATCGGAAGCGGAGATCCCGAGACCCACGCGGCGCTTGAGCCGCGCGGTTCCGATCACGGCCGCACCTCCCGCCACTGGCCAGGCGCGAGCCCCGCAAGGTCGTGTTCCCCCACCGACCAGCGGACGAGTCGCAGAACCGGCAGGCCCACATGGGCGCACATGCGCCGCACCTGTCGGTTGCGCCCTTCGGTGATGACGAGGCGCAGCCAACTGTCGGTGACCGTCTTGCGCGCCCGCACGGGCGGCACGCGCGGCCAGAGCCAGCCGGGTTCGTCCACCGCCTCGGCCTCCGCCGGGCCGGTGGGCCCGTCCTTCAGCGTCACGCCCGCCCGGAGCGCGTCCAGCGCGGTCTCGTCCGGAATTCCTTCCACGAGCGCGTAATAGACCTTCGGCGTCTGCGAGCGCGGGCTCGCGATCCGCGCCTGCAGCCGCCCGTCATCGGTCAGCAGGAGCAGGCCCTCGCTGTCCCGGTCCAGCCGGCCGGCGGCATAGACGCCCGGCACGTCGATCCAGCGCTTCAGACCGGGCCATTTCCCCTCGTCGGTGAACTGGCTGAGCGCGTTCATCGGCTTGTTGAAGGCGATCAGCATGCGCGGCCCGTCCTCAATGCGCCTCGGCCCAGTTCGCGCCCTGCCCCGCATCGACGACGAGCGGCACGTCGAGATGCACGGCCGGATCGGCGGCAGCCTCCATCACCTCGCGGGCGGCGGCGATGAGCGCGTCGGCGGCCCCCTCATCGACCTCGAAAAGCAGTTCGTCATGGACCTGCAGAAGCATCCGCGCAGGCAGGCCGGAGGTCGCGGCCTCCATCCGGACCATGGCGCGCCGGATCACGTCCGCCGCGGTGCCCTGGATCGGCGCGTTGATCGCCGCGCGCTGCGCGAACCCGGCCGTGGGGCCCTTGGCGTTGATCTCGGGCGTGTGGATCTTGCGGCCAAACAGCGTCTGCACGTAGCCGTTCGATTTCGCGAAGGCCTTCGTCTCATCCATGTAGTCGCGGATGCCGGGGAAGCGCTCGAAATAGCGGTCGATGAAGCCCTGCGCCTCGGCCCGCGGGATGCGCAGGTTCCGCGCGAGGCCGAAGCCCGAGATCCCGTAGATCACGCCGAAATTGATCGCCTTGGCCTGCCGCCGCACGTCGGGCGTCATCTCCGAAAGCGGCACGCCGAACATCTCGGAGGCGGTCGCGGCGTGGATGTCCTGCCCCTCGCGGAAGGCCTGTTTCAACGCGTCGATCCCGGCGATATGGGCGAGGATGCGAAGCTCGATCTGGGAATAGTCGAGGGATATCAGCACCTTTCCCTTCTCGGCCACGAAGGCCTCGCGAATGCGGCGCCCCTCCTCGGAGCGGACGGGGATGTTCTGCAGGTTGGGATCGGTCGAGGCCAGCCGCCCGGTATTCGCCCCCGCGATCACGTAGGAGGTGTGGACCCGCCCCGTCTCGGGATTGATGTGGTCCTGAAGCGCGTCGGTATAGGTCGATTTCAGCTTCGACAATTGCCGCCAGTCAAGGACGCGGGCGGGCAGGTCGTGGACCGTGGCAAGGTCTTCCAGCACGTCGGCGGGCGTGGAGTATTTCCCCGTCTTGCCCTTCTTGCCCCCTTCGAGGCCCATCTTCTCGAAAAGGATCTCGCCCAGCTGCGCGGGGCTGCCGACGTTGAAGGCCTCGCCGGCCAGTTCGTGTATCTCGGCCTCCAGCCCCGCCATCTTCTGCGCGAACGCGTTCGACATGCGCGAGAGCGTGTCGCGGTCGACGCGGATCCCCGCCCGCTCCATCCGCGCCAGCACCGGCACGAGCGGGCGCTCCAGCGTCTCGTAGACCGTGGTGACCCGCGCGCGATGCAGCTGCGGCTTGAACAGGTGCCACAGGCGCAGCGTGACGTCCGCGTCCTCGGCGGCATAGGGTGCGGCCTTCCCGATCTCCACCCGGTCGAAGGTGATCTGGGATTTGCCCGAGCCGATCAGCTCCTTGATCGGGATGCAGGCATGCCCAAGGTAGCGCTCGGCCAGCGTGTCCATCCCGTGGCCGTGCAGCCCCGCATTCATCGCGTAGGACATCAGCATCGTGTCGTCGATGGGCGCCACCTCGATCCCGTGGCGCGCCAGCACCTTCACGTCGTATTTCGCGTTCTGCAGGACCTTGAGGACGGCGTCGTCCTCCAGCAGGGGCTTGAGCGCGGCCAGCAGGTCGTCGAGGCCGATCTGTCCCTCGGCAAGCCGAGGCTCGCCGGAAAAGAGGTCATCGCCGCCAGCCGTCCGGTGCCCCACGGGGACATAGCACGCCCACCCCGGCTCGGTGGCGAGCGACACGCCCACAAGCTCCGCCGTCATCTCGTCGAGCGAGGTCGTCTCGGTATCGATGGCCAGGACGCCGCGCGCATGGGCCGCGTCGATCCAGGGCTGGAGGGCGTCGAGATCCCGCACGATCTCGTAGGCGTCGCGGTCGATCGCGGGAAACTCGGGCGCGCCCTCGGGCATGGCCTCCGGCGCAGCACCGCCCGGGTCGGTGTCCTGGATCGTCGGAGCCTCGACGCCCAGCGCCTCGGCCACGCGCTTGGTCAGGGTGCGGAACTCCATCTCGCCAAGGAAGGCCATCAGCTTCCCGGCGTCGGGTTCAAGCACCTCGAGATCCTCGAGCGTCTCCGCCATGGGCACATGGTCGTCGAGCGTCACCAGTTGCCGCGACAGGCGGATCTGTTCGGCATGCTCGATCAGCGTCTGGCGGCGCTTGGGCTGCTTGATCTGCTCGGCCTGCGCCAGAAGCGTGTCGAGATCGCCGTATTCGTTGATCAGAAGCGCCGCCGTCTTCACCCCGATCCCGGGCGCGCCGGGGATGTTGTCGACGCTGTCGCCCGCCAGCGCCTGCACGTCGATCACGCGCTCGGGGGGCACGCCGAACTTCGCCTCCACGCCCTCGGCATCGATGCGCGTGTTCTTCATCGCGTCGAACATCTCGAC
>CAZGHJ010000245.1:0-4371 GCA_964525355.1 uncultured Roseicyclus sp. | reverse complement strand
AACGAGCCCGGCTCCTCGATCATGCCGGGCAAGGTCAACCCGACCCAGGCCGAGGCGATGACGCAGGTCTGCGCCCATATCCTCGGCAACGACGCGGCGATTTCCTTCGCCGGCTCCCAGGGGCATTTCGAGCTCAACGTCTACAACCCGATGATGGCCTACAATCTCCTGCAATCCATGACGCTGCTGGGCCACGCCGCGGACAGTTTCACCGAACGGATGCTGATGGGCACCCGCGCCAACGAGGAGCGGATCGAGAAGCTGATGACCGAAAGCCTGATGCTGGTGACCGCGCTCGCGCCCACCATCGGCTACGACAACGCGACGACGGTGGCCAAGACCGCGCACAAGAACGGCACGACGCTGCGCGAGGAAGCGGTGCGGCTGGGCTTCGTGGACGAAGAGACCTTCGACCGCGTGGTGCGCCCCGAAGACATGATCGGGCCCCGGTGATGGGGGGCGGCGGCAAGGTTCTGAGCTTGTCGAAGGCGCGCAAGACCCGCGCGCGGGCCGAGGCAAAGCGGACGGCGGATGCGAACGCCGTGAAGCATGGCCGGACCCGCGCCGAGCGGGATGCCGCGAAGGCGCGCGCCGAGCAGAAGCGGGCGCGCCTCGACGGGCACGAGCGCAGGGACCCGTGAACGCGCGCCCGCGCAAGCGTTCGCTGACCCTTCAGGGGCACCGCACCAGCGTGTCCCTGGAAGATCCCTTCTGGGAGGAGTTCCAGCGCCTCGCGGCGGCCCGCGGCGTCTCGGTCAATGCGCTCGCGGCCGAGATCGACGCGGCCCGCGGCGTGGCCTCGGGGCTTGCCGCAGCGATCCGGGTCTTCGTGCTCGAGGAGGTGAAAGCGGGCCGCTGAGGTGCGCTCAGCCAAGCAGCGCCAGCGCCGGGAAGGTCTCGAGCAGCCAGAAGGCGAAGGCCGAGAAGGCGCCGGTGACCAGCGCCGTGCCGACGCCCACGAGGAGAACGCCCATCGCCCGCTCGATCGTCTTCATGTGCCGTTTGAGTCGACCCATGACCGCCATGGCCCGGTCGATATAGGCCGCGGCCAGCAGGAACGGGATGCCCAGCCCGATGGCATAGACGCCCAGCAGCGTCGTGCCGCGCTGCACGCTCGCCTCGGTGGCGGCAAGGGACAGGATCGCGCCCAGTTGCGGGCCGATGCAGGGCGTCCAGCCGAAGGCGAAGGCGAGCCCGAGGATATAGGCGCCCAGCGCCGAGCCGCCCCGGTCGCCCGCGTCGAGCCGCGCCTCGCGGTTGAGGATCGGGATATTGATGATCCCGAGGAAATGCAGCCCGAAGACGATGATGACGACGCCCGCGATCCGGCCGAGCAGGATCTGGTTCTGCAGGAAGAACTGCCCGAAGATCGAGGCGGTGAAGCCCAGGAAGATGAAGACGGTCGAGAGCCCCAGCACGAAAAAGAGCGCGGCCAGGAGCGCCTTCTGGCGGGCGGCGCGCGGGTTCTCGCCCACCTCGTCGAGCGTGATGCCGCCCATGTAGGCCAGGTAGGGCGGGACGATGGGCAGGACGCAGGGGCTGAGGAAACTCAGCGCGCCGGCCGTCAGCGCCACGAGCATGGCCGGCAGGAGGGAGGCGTCGAAAAGGTCGATCCCGAACATGGAGCCATTGCTAGAGGGTTTTGTCGGGGGCGTCACGCGGCTTCCCGTCACGTTTGCGTGGACGGCGCGGGGCGGAGCGTCTAGGCGGGGCCATGGATTGGGACATCGAGATCGACGCGGTGGGGCTGAAGTGCCCCCTGCCCGTCCTGCGGCTCAGGAAGCGGCTCGAGGACGCGGCACCGGGCAGCGTGGTCCGGCTGCTGGCAAGCGATCCCATGGCCGAGATCGACGTGCCGCATTTCTGCGCCGAGGCGGGCCATGTGTTCCTCGGGTGTGAGCAGGCACAGGGTGCGACCGCCTATCTGCTGCGCAAGGCTCCCTGAGGGGGAAGCGCCGGCGCGGGCATCGAGCCCGCCCCGGCGCTTGGGCACCCGTGGCGGGGCTACGGAGTGGCAGACCATGCCGGCGGGCGGGACGGCCGGCGGCGGTGACGGCCGTATTTGGAACAAGAAGAAGAGCAGACCCTGTGCAGAGAGGGCCCGCGGCGGGGCGCGCAATGGCGGGCCTGCCTCAGGCGAAGAGCGTCAATGCGCGTGGATCCCAGGCGAGCGCCGTTCTCTGGCCCCGCTCGAGCACGGGGCGTCCGGGCATGTTACGTGCGGAAACCGAGACGGTGCGCGGCGCGCCGTCCAGCGCGATGTCGTAATAGGTCATGTCGCCGTAATAGGTGACCTCCTCCACGCGGCCCTGGACCCGCGCGCCGGGCGGCGCGGTCTCATCGAAGAGGACCGTCAGGCTTTCGGGCCTGAGCCCCACCGCAGGCGCTCCCGGCGCCTCGCTCGCCGGGCATTGCGCGGCGTCGAGCGTGACCCGGCCGAGCCCCGCGACGTCGGCCACGATCCGTTCCGTTCCGCGCTCCAGCACCTGAGCGGGCAGGAAGTTCATCATCCCGATGAACTCCGCCACGCGGCGGGAATTGGGACGGCGGTAGAGCGTCTCGGGATCGTCGAGCTGCGCGATCTCGCCCTCGAACATCACCGCGATCCGGTCGGACATGACCAGCGCCTCTTCCTGGTCGTGGGTCACGAGGATGAAGGTGATGCCGACCTCGCGCTGGAGCTTGATGAGTTCGACCTGCATGACCTCGCGCATCTTCTTGTCGAGGGCCGAGAGCGGCTCGTCCAGAAGCAGCACGCGCGGCTTGAGGATCAGCGCGCGGGCCAGCGCCACGCGCTGCCGCTGCCCGCCCGAGAGGGCATGGGCCGCGCGCGCACCGAACTTTCCAAGGCCCACCATCTCCAGCGCCTCGCCCACGACCCGGCGCTTCTCCTCGGCGCTCATCGGCGATTTCCTGAGGCCGAAGCCCACGTTCTGCGCCACCGTCAGGTGGGGAAAGATCGCGTAGGACTGGAAGACGAGGTTCGTGGGCCGCCTGTTGGGCGGCACGCCCTCCATGTTGCGCCCGTCGAGCCGGATCGTGCCCGCCGAGATACCCTCGAACCCCGCGATGGCGCGCAGGAGCGTGGTCTTGCCGCAGCCCGAGGGGCCCAGCAGCGAGAAGAACTCGCCCTGCCGGATCTCGGCGGTGATATGGCGGAGCGCGTGATACTCGCCATAGTACTTCTCGACGCCATGCAGCGTGACGATGGCAGGCGGCGATGCGGTGTCTCTCACAGGAACCCTCCGCTGTCCTTTAGGCCGGCGCGCTTCAGGCCGCGGCGCCGCGCGCTTTCTGCAATGACGAGCAGCACGATCGACAGCACCACGAGGATCGTGCCCAGCGCCATGATCATCGGCAGCCGCGCCGGAAACCTGAGTTGCCCCCAGAGATAGACCGGCAGCGTCGGCGCGTTGCCCGACAGGAAGAAGGCGATGATGAACTCGTCGAGCGAGATCGTGAAACAGATGAGAAGCGAGGCGACGATCCCCGGTGCGACCAGCGGCAGCGTGACCAGCCGGAAGGTCGACAGCGGCGTTTCGCCGAGGTCGATGGCGGCCTCCTCCAGGCTCTGGTCCATGTTGGCGAAACTGCCCTGAAGGATCGCCACCGCGAAGGGGATGCACAAGAGCGTGTGGCCCGCGATGATCGACCAGAGCCCGCTGGGAAGGCCCAGCTGCATCAGCACCACCAGAAGCGAGATCGCCACGATCACCTCCGGAAGCACCAGCGGCAGCATGATGAAGCCCAGGATGCCGGTCTTGGCCGGGAACCGGTAGCGCGTCGCGGCACGCGCGGCGAACATGCCGAGGCAGGTGGCCAGAACCGCGACGCTGACCGCGATCACCAGCGAGTTCCACGTCGCGGCATGGAGCGCGGGCGTCTCCAGCAGGAGGCCGAACCACTCCAGCGTGAAGCCCTGCAGCGGGAAGGCGATGACGGTCCCGTCGTTGAAGGCGAAGATCGGCAACAGCATGATCGGCGCATAAAGCACGAAGAGGTAAAGCAGCGCGAAGCCCGTGAGCGGTCTCATATCCCCGCCCTCCCCCTGGGCACCCGAAGAAAGATCAGGACCGAGCCCAGCGTCGCCAATGCCAGAAGCCCCAGCACCGAGGCCGGCGCGCCGATCAGTCCGGGGCCAGCCACGAAGATCGTCCGGATCACGAGGATCTCGACCAGCGCGAGGCCGAGCGCCCAGCCCGTCCCGCGGGTCTCGGCCAGCCACAGCCAGAAGCGGATGCGCGCGATCAGCCACAGAAGCGACAGCGCCACGATCGCCATGGCCAGCACCGCCAGCGTCGCGCCCATGGGCCGGTCGTTGAGGTCGAAGATCTGCGCGTAGATCATGTTGGCGATCATCGTGCCGCCCGA
>CAZGHJ010000244.1:0-4400 GCA_964525355.1 uncultured Roseicyclus sp. | reverse complement strand
CCGGCGGCGTTCGTGGCGAGCGTGTATTTCGCGCCGGTCAGGTTGGCGCGCACCGTGTCGACCGTACCGGCCTCGCGGTAAGGCGCGATGTCGGCCTCCATCGTCGGCATCCAGTTGCCCAGGAACACGTCCACATCGCCCTCGGCCAGCGAGGTGTAGGTCACCGGCACCGACAGGACCAGCGTCTCGGTCTCGTAGCCCAGGGCCTCGAGCACGACCGTGGTCGCGGCCGTCGTCGCGGTGATGTCGGTCCAGCCCACATCGGAAAACGTCACGGTCTCGCAATCCGCGAACGCGGCGCCGGCGGCAAGCGCCGAGGCGGCGACCCCGGCGGCCAGGCAGGCGGAAAGGCGTCGTTGGCGTGTCATGGTCGTATCTCCCTGTTGGGTCGGTTCTCGGTTTGGCCGCCAGTTTCAACACCCAAACGCGGTGGTGGCAAGCGAACATCTCGATTGATTGACCCGCCAGTCAATTCATGCGACCTCGGTGGAGAGGAGGATGCGACATGACCCCGAGCACAAGCGCACGGCGCCGCAGCGCGCTGATCGAAGCCGCGATCCACGAGATCGGCGCAGTCGGCAGTCTCGACGTCACGGTGGGTCAGATCGCGCGGCGCGCCGGCGTCTCGCCGGCGCTGGCGTTTCATTATTTCGGCGGAAAAACCCAGCTTTTCCTGGCCACGATGCGCAGCATCCTGGCCGCTTACGGCGCAGAGGTGCGCAGCGCCCTGCGCGCGGCCCCTGATCCGCGCGCCCGGGTCGAGGCGACGATCGGGGCGAGTTTCTCCGCCTCGAATTTCCGGCCCGACGTGGTCGCGGCCTGGCTCAATTTCTACGTGCTCGCGCTGACCGACCCGGCGGCGGGGCGGCTTCTGAGCATCTATCGGCGGCGCTTGCGCTCGAACCTCGTGCACGGGCTGAGGCCTCTCGTCGGGCCGGACGCGGGCGACGTGGCCGATCGGCTCGCAGGGCTGATCGACGGCCTCTACCTGCGCGCGGCCGTCGGCGGCGGGCCGCCCGACGCGCCGCTGGACGGCACGGGCGCGACCCGCCACGCGCTGGCCGCGCTCGCTCGGGAACTGGAGGGATATCAATGACATTCGATGCAACGCCGGCGACAAGCCATTTCGTGAACGGCGTGCCGCTGGAGGACCGGGCAGGCCCGGAAATCCCGGTCGTCTACCCTGCAACGGGCGCGCGGATCTGCACGGTGCACGGCGCGACGCCGGCGGTGATCGAGGCCGCGCTGGCCTCTGCCGAGGCGGCGCAGGCGGATTGGGCGGCGCGCCCCGGGGTGGAACGGGGCCGGGTCCTTACACGCGCGGCGCAGATCCTGCGGGAGCGCAACCGCGACCTGTCCGCACTCGAGACGATTGACACCGGAAAGCCGCTGTCCGAGACGCTGGTGGCCGACGCGGCGAGCGGTGCGGACTGTCTCGAGTATTTCGGCGGCATGGCCGGCACGCTGACCGGCGAAACGGTCGAACTGGGCGGCGATTTCGCCTACACGATCCGCGAGGCCCTCGGCGTGTGCGTGGGCATCGGGGCGTGGAACTACCCGATCCAGATCGCCTGCTGGAAGGCGGCGCCGGCGCTTGCCTGCGGCAACGCGATGGTTTTCAAGCCGTCTGAAGAAACGCCTCTAAGCGCTTTGAAACTGGCAGAGATTCTCGTTGAGGCTGGCGCCCCGCCGGGCCTGTTCAACGTGATCCAGGGTGGCGGCGAGGTGGGCGCGGCGCTGGTGGGTGACGCCCGCGTGGCCAAGGTCTCGCTCACCGGGTCGGTGCCCACGGGCCGCAAGGTCTATGCCGCGGCGGCGGCGGGGCTGAAGCACGTCACCATGGAACTGGGCGGCAAGTCACCGCTCATCATCTTCGACGATGCCGACGTGGAGGACGCGGTCTCGGCCGCGATCAACGCGAATTTCTACTCGACGGGCCAGATCTGTTCGAACGGAACGCGCGTCTTCGTGCAGGGCGGCATCCGGGAGACGTTCCTGGCGCGTCTCGCCGAGCGGACCGCGCGCGCCGTGATCGGGGATCCCATGGACGAGGCGACGCAGATCGGGCCGATGGTCTCCGAGGTGCAGCGGCGGACCGTGGCGGATTACATCGCGACGGCGGAGGCCGAAGGAGCCGAGCGCGTCTTCGGCGGCACGGTGCTCGACCGGCCGGGCTGGTTCATCGAGCCGGCCATCTTCGCGGGCGTGACGGACGACATGACGATCGCGCGCGAAGAGGTCTTCGGGCCGGTCATGGCGGTGCTCGATTTCAACGCGGAGGCCGAGGTGATTGCGCGCGCCAATGCGACTGAGTTCGGGCTGGCTGCCGGGGTCTTCACCCGCGATCTCGCGCGGGCGCATCGCGTGGTTCGGGCATTACGTGCGGGCACCTGCTGGATCAACCAGTACAACCTCACCCCGATCGAGATGCCCTTCGGTGGCGTCAAGGCCAGCGGCATCGGCCGGGAAAATGCACGGGCGGCCATCGAAGCCTACAGCCAGCCCAAATCCGTCTATGTCGGTCTCGGCCCCGTCGAGGCTCCATTCTGATATCCAGAGGTTTATACAGGTGTGGATAAGCTATAAAATTAAATCTGCGCAGCGTTTTCGACCGGAAAACTCCTGTGGATTACGTATTCGGGTAGTGGCGTGATGGAGGCCGATTACGTCGTCGTCGGCGCAGGGTCCGCCGGCTGCGCAATCGCGTTTCGGCTGGCCGAAGCCGGCCGGTCCGTGATCCTGGTGGAGCATGGCGGAACCGATGCCGGGCCCTTCATCCGCATGCCTGCCGCCCTCTCCTACCCGATGAGCATGGCACGCTACGACTGGGGCTACGTGACCGAACCGGAGCCGCACATGGGCGGGCGGCGGATGGCCTGTCCGCGCGGGAAGGTGATTGGCGGCTCGTCCTCGATAAACGGGATGATCTATGTCCGAGGCCATGCGCGCGACTTCGACACCTGGGCCGAAATGGGCGCGCAAGGCTGGGCCCATGCCGACGTACTCCCTTATTTCCGGCGGCTCGAAAGCTGGCACGGGGATAGCGGCGACACGGACTGGCGCGGGACCGACGGGCCGCTCCACGTCACGCGCGGCAACAGCGAAAACCCCTTGTTTCAAGCGTTTATCGATGCCGGCGCCGCGGCGGGGTATGGCCACACACCAGATTACAACGGCGCGCGGCAGGAGGGCTTCGGCGCGTTCGAGCGCACGATCTGGCAAGGGCGGCGCTGGTCCGCGGCCGACGCCTATCTGCGCCCCGCGCTGAAGACAGGCCGGGTCACGCTCCGGCGCGGTCTCGTGGAGCGCGTGACCTTCGACGGCACGCGCGCAAACGGCATCCGACTTGCCCGCGGCGAGACCTGTCGCGCGCGCGCCGAGGTGATCCTCGCAGCCGGTGCCATCAATTCGCCGAAAATCCTCATGAGTAGTGGAATTGGGCCCGCCAGTCATCTGGCAGAACACGATATTCCACTCCTGAGCGATCGTCCCGGCGTTGGGCAGAACCTGCAGGATCACCTCGAGCTTTACGTGCAGTTCGCGGCGAAACAGCCCGTGAGCCTGGCGCCTTACTGGTCGCTCTGGGGCAAGGCGCTGGTCGGGGCCCAGTGGCTCCTGACGCGCAAGGGGCTCGGCGCGTCGAACCAGTTCGAGGCCTGCGGCTTCATCCGCTCGCGCGGGGGCATCGAGTATCCCGACATCCAGTTCCATTTCCTGCCCATCGCCGTCCGCTATGACGGGGCGACGGCAGCGGCGGGCCACGGGTTCCAGGCCCATGTCGGGCCGATGCGCTCGAAAAGCCGGGGGCGCGTGGCGCTGACCGGGACTGCCGCCGAAGCGCCGCCCTCGATCCTCTTCAACTACATGAGCCACGAGGAGGACTGGCTTGATTTCAGGCGCGCAATCCGCCTGACGCGGGAGATCATGGCGCAGGCGCCGATGGCACCCTTCGCCGGCGCCGAGATCCTGCCCGGCGCCGACGCGCAGTCGGACGAGGCGCTCGACGCGGTGATCCGCGAGCATGCCGAAAGCGCCTATCATCCCTGCGGCACCTGCCGGATGGGTCGCGCGGACGACCCGGGCGCCGTGGTGGACCCAGAGACGCGGGTGATCGGGGTCGACGGGCTGCGGGTGGCGGATGCCTCGATCTTCCCGCAGATCACCAATGGCAACACCAACGCACCCGCGATCATGGTGGGCGAGAAGGCCGCCGATCATATCCTCGGCCGCGCGCCGCTCGCGCGGGACAACCGCCAACCCTGGATCGCGCCGGACTGGCAGACGAAACAGCGCGAGATCGCCTAACCCTCGCCGATCCGCAGCACCCGGCCGAAGGGCGGCGGGTCGTGCGCGCGACGGCCCGGCACGGCCCAGAGCACCGGGCAGGCGGGCGGCGGGCC
>CAZGHJ010000243.1:0-4421 GCA_964525355.1 uncultured Roseicyclus sp. | reverse complement strand
CCGCGCTTCTTGCGCTCGCGCCCCTGTCGGCCAGCGCGCAGGGCCCGCTGCGCCTGGAGATCACCGAAGGCGTGATCGAGCCCTTGCCCTTCGCCCTGCCGACCTTCATCGCGGCGGACGCCGGCGCGACGGACGTGGCGCAGGACATCACCCGCGTGATCGCCGCCGACCTGCGCGGGACGGGCCTCTTCCGGCAGATCCCGCCCGATGCCTACATCTCCCAGGTCACCAGCTTCGACAGCCCGGTCCAGTATGCCGACTGGCAGGCGATCAACGCCCAGGCCCTGATCACCGGCGAGGTGGAAAGCCGCGGCGGCCAGATCACCGTGCGCTTCCGCCTCTTCGATGTCTTCAGCCAGGCTCCGCTGGGCGAGGGGCTGCAATTCGTGGGCGACGCGGAAAGCTGGCGGCGCATGGCCCACACCGTCGCCGACGAGGTCTACGAGCGGATCACCGGCGAGGCGGGCTATTTCGACACGCGCGTCGTCTTCATCCACGAGGAGGGGCCCAAGAACGCGCGCCTCAAGCGGCTGGCGATCATGGATTACGACGGCGCGAACGTGCAGTTCCTGACCGACAGCCGGTCGCTGGTGCTCGCGCCGCGCTTCAGCCCGCAGGGCGACCGCATCCTCTACACCAGCTACGAGTCCGGTTTTCCGCAGGTCTACATGATGGACGTCGCCACCGTCGCGCGCCGCCCGCTCGAGGCGATCCCGGCGGGCAACATGACCTTCGCGCCGCGCTTCTCGCCCGATGGCGGCAGCGTGGTCTTCTCGATGACGGAGGGCGGCAATACCGAGATCTACCGCCTCGACCTCGCCTCCGGCCAACGCACGCGCCTGACCAACGCCGCCTCGATCGAGACAGCGCCGAGCTTCTCGCCCGACGGAAGCCGGATCGTCTTCGAAAGCGACCGGACCGGCAGCCAGCAGATCTACGTCATGCCCGCCGGCGGCGGCGAGGCCACGCGGATCAGCCGTGGCACGGGCCGCTACGGCACGCCCGTCTGGAGCCCGCGGGGCGACTACATCGCCTTCACCAAGCAGGAGGCCGGCCGTTTCCATATCGGCGTGATGCGCACCGACGGCTCGGAGGAGCGTCTGCTGACCGCTTCCTTCCTCGACGAGGGGCCCACATGGGCGCCGAACGGGCGCGTGATCATGTTCACCCGCGAGACGGCCGGCGCCGATGGCGCGCCCGCGGTCTACTCGGTCGACCTGACGGGACGTAACCTGCAACGCGTGGCGACGCCCGGCATGGCCTCCGACCCGGCCTGGTCGCCCTTTCAATAAACCGTCAGCAGACGGCGCGCCGATGGACGGCAGCCGGGCAGACGTGATAATCTGTTAACAAAACGAACGAACCGCATTCGAATACCCGAGGATAACGAGCACATGTCCCTGATTTCACTCTCCAAGACCGGCGTCATCGTCCTGTGCGCCGCACTGGCCCTCACGGGCTGTTCCCGCGGCATGATGGGCGGCGCGGGCGGTGCCGGCGGTGCGGCCGGCCTCGGCGCCGCGTCCGATCCAGCGAGCCCCGCCTATTTCAATACCGTCGTGGGCGACCGGGTGCTCTTCGCGGTCGATCAGTCCAGCCTGAGCCCGGCCGGCATGGCCACGCTCGACAGCCAGGCGGCGTGGCTGATGGCCAACCCCGAATACAGCGCCCTGATCGAGGGCCACGCCGACGAGCAGGGGACGCGCGAATACAACGTCGCGCTGGGCGCCCGCCGCGCCTCGGCCGTGCGCGACTATCTCGTTGCCGCCGGGGTGCCCGATGCGCGGCTGCGCACGATCAGCTACGGCAAGGAACGCCCCATCGAGATCTGCTCGGACGAAAGCTGCTACCGGCAGAACCGCCGCGCGGTGACGGTGATCTCCGCCGGGGCAGGGGTCTGAACCCCATGCAGGCGCGCCGCCTCGGCCTCGCGCTGGCTGTCTGTGTCGCAACCGCCGCGCCGGTGTCGGTGTCGGCGCAGGACCGCGAGCAGACGCTGGCCGATATTCGCCAGGAGCTTTCCGTCCTCTTCGTCGAGCTTCAGCGCCTCGGGCAGGAGCTGAACACGACCGGAAGCGCCACGGGGACGGGGGCGAGCGGCAGCGTCCTGAGCCGCGTCGACGCGCTGGAGGCCGAGATCCGGCGGCTGAGCGCGCTGACCGAGGATCTGCAGATCCGCGTCGACAGCATCGTGCGCGACGGCACGAACCGGATCGGCGACCTGGAATTCCGCCTCTGCGAACTGGAGCCCGGCTGCGATATCGCGAGCCTTGGCGAGACGCCCAACCTCGGCGGGGTGGAGCCTTCGACCGGCGTCTTGCCCGCGCCTGCCGACAGCGGTGACGCGCCGCAGCTTGCCGTGGCCGAGCAGGACGATTTCGACCGCGCGCGCGCGGCCTTCGAGGCCGGGGACTACGCCGCCGCCGCCACCGCGCTCGAGGCCTTTACCCAGACCTATCCCGGCGGGCCGCTCAGCGCGCAGGCGCATTTCCTGCGTGGCGAGGCCGAGGCGCGGCAGGAGGCGTGGAACCGCGCCGCGCGCGCCTATCTCGACAGTTTCACTGCCGCCCCCGACGGCGATCTGGCGCCTGCGGCACTCCTCGCGCTGGGCCGGTCGCTCGGCCGCCTGGGGCAGGTCGAGGAAGCCTGCGTGACGCTGGCCGAGATCGCCGTGCGCTATCCGGGCGATCCGGCGGTCGCCGCGGCCGAAGCCGAACGGTTCGACCTGGGCTGTTCGTGACGGCCGACAGCCTGGACGACCGCTTCGCCGCGCGTCTGGGCGCGCTTCTGGGTCCGGACTTTCCGCAAACGCTGGGCCTCGCCGTCTCGGGCGGGGCGGATTCCATGGCGATGCTTGCGCTCAGCCATGCCTGGGCGCGGCACATGGGGCTGCGCCTGCGCGTCGTGACGGTGGATCACGGGCTGCGGGAGGGCAGCGCCGCCGAGGCCGCCCGCGTGGCCGAGGAATGCGCCGCGCTGGGCCATGGGCACGAGACCTTGCGCTGGACCTGGGACGGGCATGGCAACCTGCAGGACGCCGCCCGGCGCGCGCGGCTGGCGCTGATCGGGGGCTGGGCCGAGGGCGCACCGGTCCTTTTCGCGCACACGCGCGACGACCTTGCCGAAACGCTTCTGATGCGGCTTCGGCGCGGCTCGGGCGTGGACGGGCTTGCGGCCATGGCGGAACGCCAGAGGGTCGGTGCGGGCGCGGCGGCATTCTGGCAGCTGCGCCCGCTTCTGGGCGAGCGGCGGGCGGACCTGCGCCACTACGCCGACACGCTGCGCCTGCCCTATGCGGACGATCCCTCGAACGACGATCCGCGGTTCGAGCGGGTGCGCACGCGGCAGGCGATCGCCGCGCTCGACCTCGACGTGGACAGCCTCGCGCGCTCGGCGGAGCGGATGGCGCGGGCGCGCAGCGCGCTCGAGGCTCGCGCCGACGAGGTCGCCGCCCGCATCGCGCGCGAGGGCCGGTCGCTCGGGCATCCCACCGGGATCGCCGAGATCGACCGCGACGGGCTCGCCTCGGTCGAGCGGGAGACGCAGCTGCGCCTTTTCGCCCGCGCCATCGCCTGGATCGCGGGCGGCGACTACCCGCCCCGCGGCGCCGCGCTCGAGGACGCGCTCGACCGAGCGCTGGCGGGGGGCGGCACGACGCTGCGGGGCGCGCAGATCCTTGTCGGCCGGTCCCGTGTCAGCATCCTGCGCGAGGCGGCCGCCGTCGCGGGGCCGATCGCCGCAGGCCCAGGCGCGCTCTGGGACGGGCGCTGGCGCCTCGATGGGCCGGTCCCGCCCGGGTGCCTTCTGCGCGCGCTGGGCGAGGATGGCTGGCGCCAGATCGGCGAGAAACCGCAGGGCACGCCGCCCTTCGCCGCCGCGCTTTCGCTGCCCGCGCTATTCCATGGCGCCACGCTTGTCGCATCGCCGCATTTCGGCCTTTGCCCCGGCGCCGCCGGATCGGGCCCGGAGATCCGGCTCGACCCCGCCCGGTCGCCTTTCGTCGCAGGCTCGAAAGCGCATTGAAGTCACGGGTCGTATCTCTATCTTAGGAAGGTGCGGGTGCCGCGGGCTCCCGCCACGGTATTTTGAGGAGACTTCCCTTGGGCAACGCGAGAAACGTCGCATTCTGGGTCATCCTGTTCCTGCTGGTTCTGGCCTTGTTCAACCTGTTCTCAGGCGGCCAGTCTCAGATGAACCAGCGTTCGGTGGCCTATTCGGACTTCATCCAGCAGGTCGAGAACGGCTCGGTGGTGTCGGCCAATCTCGACGGGGAGCGGGTGGAATTCACCACGTCGGACGGCGCGTTCTCCACGGTGGCGCCGGCGGACGCGAACACGACCGAGGTGCTGCTGAACAACGAGGTGCGCATCGAGGCCACGCCGCAGGAACAATCCGGCTTCCTCAGCGTGCTCAGCCTCTGG
>CAZGHJ010000242.1:0-4440 GCA_964525355.1 uncultured Roseicyclus sp. | reverse complement strand
GCTACATGGTCGACGGCTCCTTCACCGCGACGCAGTTCTACGCCGATATCGAGGGCCATCCCGACGACCGCAACGTGCAGCTCGCGCTCGAGGAGCTGGACTATTTCACCTCCTATCTGAAAGTGCTGGGCACCTACCCCGCCGATCCCGCGCGGGACTGACGCGCCTGACGGTATGTCGCGCCGCATCCCCGCGCGGCAACCGGCGCACCGGCCCCTCCCACGCGGTTGATCGCTCCGGACGGGCGGGCTAACCTCGCCGCCGTCCCGACCCCCTGCGTGAGAGTGTCGAGTGCGATGGTGATGCAGCCCGGAATGCGGGGATCGGCCGGCGCGGCCCCGTTGCAGCGGTTCAGCCCGGTGCGGTGGGCCATTCTGCTGTCCGTCTACGGCACGAGCCTCGCGGGCTGCCTCGTCACCCTGTTCTTCCTCCATGACAGCATCTGGCAAGAGGCCGGCATGCTGGTGTCTTTCGCCGACGGCCCGGTGCGGCGCGGCATCACGGGCAGCCTCATCTTCGCGGTGACGGACCTGACCGGGCTCGACCCCGTTTTCCTGAGCGAACTGGTCCTCGGGCTTCTGACGGTGCTGGTCTTCGCGTGCGTCCTGATCGCGGCATGGCGGGCGGGGCTTTCCGACCGGATGCTCATCCTGCTGATATCGCCGGCCTTCGTGGTGATGTGGTTCACCAACTACTCCGCCGGCATGCAGAAATCGCTCTTCGTCTACCTCGCCTTCGCCCTTCTCCTGTTCCGGTACCGCTGGGCATCGGTGGCCCTGTTTTCCCTCGGCGTCTGGAGTCACGAGGCGCTGATCTTTCTCCTGCCGTTCTTCCTCGTGGGGCTTCATCTGAGCGAGGCGACCGTCCGGCAGAAGATCTCGGTCACGGTCCTGTCCGGGCTTGCGGTGCTCTTTTCGGTGATTTTCTCGACCGCGGACCCGGACGTCTTGTGCCGGGCCCTGACCGACCGTGGCGGACCCGACCGCCTGTGCCAGGGCGCGTTCGCGTATATGGGCAATTCTCTCGACGGCGAGATCGGGCGCGTGCGCGACAAACTCGCCGACTACAGCCGCTGGTCTTTCGCCGCCGCGTACACGCTCGCGCTCGTGCCGGTCGTCCTGTGCCTGCCGCGGAAGTGGATCGCACCGGCGATCGTGTCCGGCCTGGTGTTCCTGCCGCTTTACGTCATCGCGAACGACTGGGGCCGCTGGGTCGCGATGCACATCTTCTCGCTCACCTTCCTGATCCTGCTCGCCCGACCCGAGACGCTCTACCGTCCCTTGCCGGCCTGGGCCTTCGCGGTGCTCGTCGCGATGTGCCTGAGCTACGGGATCTCCCATATCGGCGCGGTCCTGGGCCCCGGCTTCGTGGCGACCGTGGTAGACGCCGCCCGGGCGCTGCTCTAGCGGCCGGGGACGCGGCGGGCGAACACGTCGCCCGAATTCGCCGCCTGGGGCAGGGTCTCGATCTCGCGCCGCATCGCCTCGGGGTCCAGCCATGACGGGAACCGCAGCGCGTGGTCCTCTCCGAGGCTGAGATTGAATTCGTAGCGCCCCAGCGCCGCAAGCCGCGCAATCGCCGCAAGCCCCGCCGCGCGCTGGATCGTCGTCACCTCGAAGGACAGCGCCGGCAGCGGCACAGACACCCCTTCCAGCACCTCGGCCTCGTGGCCCTCCACGTCGATCTTCACGAAATCCGGGGTCCCGTGTTGCGCGATCAGCGCGTCGAGCGTCGTCACCGGCACCGTCACGCGGTCGGCCCAGACCTCGCCCTCCCAGCCGGGCGCGCCGGTCGCGGCGGCCACGAACTCCGGCGCGACCGTCGCCACCGTCGGGTTCGCCGGGTTGAGCAGAAGCTCGGCCTCGCCCGCCGCCGCGCCCGCGGCGACCGGCAGCAGCGTCGCGCGCGAGCAGCGTCCGTAAAGCAGGCGCAGGGCCCGATAAGGCCGCGCCTGCGGCTCCAGCGCCACGACGGTCGCACCCAGCCGCAGGAAACTGCCGGTCCGGTCGCCCACATGGGCACCGATATCGAAGACCCGCGCGCCACGCCCCACGAAACCGGCATTCAGCCGATCCATGCGTTCGGTCCGCGCGCTGTCGCGATAATAGACGTCGAAGGACCGGCGCAGACCGCCGCTGCGTGCCCTGTCAGCCATCGGCGTGGCCACTGAACGGCACGCGACCGGCCCGAGCCCACAGGCGCGCGGGCGGCTCCGTCGGAGACCGCCCCGCCATGCCCGCCTCAGCGCGTGACAACGCCGGTAACCACCGACCACATCGCCTCGCGCGCGTCGGCGGCGTCGGGCGAGGCCAGGAAAAGCGCCGCGAACCCGCAAAGGCCCAGGACGCCCCACAGTTCCATTTTCATTGCTCTGCTCGTTCTGCCTCGGTTTTTTTGAACATTAGCACAGGGGGCCGTGTTCCAACAATCGCCCGCGGCTTCCGATCACGCAGGCGTCACCGGCGATGCGTCCCGAACGCAGCGCGACCGCCTCCTTTCGGGGGCGGCCGCGTGCGGGTGTCCGGCCCGGGATCCGCAGTGGGGATGCGGCCCCGAGCCCGGCATCATGATCCCGCCGTCCGGCTCAACGCTCGGTGCGGCTGAGGATGCCGAACACCCGGGTCCCGTCGCCTTCCTCGAGAGCGCGGGCCAGGACGACGATCTCGCTGGCGCTCAGGCCGTCCGTGTCGATGCCCACGGCGGCAATCGCGGCCTCGGCCCCGGTCGGAGCCGCGGCACCGCCGCGCGAGGATACCGAGAGGTCATCACCGTCGATCTGGCCGCGCAGGAAATCGGCCTGACGATAGTCGCCTTCTTCCTCGGCGCGCAGCGCGGCAGCCTCGAGGGCGCGCGCACGATCCGCCGCAGTCGACTCCGAGGCCTCTCCGGACAGGATGAAGTTGATCCGGGTCCGGTCGCCCTCTTCCATCGCGCGCCGCAGTTCGATCAGTTCGGCGGTCGTGTAGGCACCGGGCTCGACGCCGAGGGTCAGGGCAAGCTGGTCGCTGGCGATTGCGGGGGCGGCCAGGCCGGCGACGAGGGCGGTGCTGAGTGCAAAGCGTTTCATGTCATTTTCCTTTTGCAGCTTCGATTTTGGTTTCCGGCGGCACCTCGCGGCGCCGATGACCCCGATCTGGTGCCGACCGACCTCCGTTTCACCCCACAAATTAGTGATATTTCGGTTATTATGGTGCGCATATGCACAATCTAGCCGACAGGATGAGAGAGCCGGTAACGCCCCGTAAACTCGGCGTAAAACAGGCTCACACCTGCGTGATCCGGCTGGATTTCCGCGCGCGGGACGGGCCGCGCAAGACACACGGCGCCTGTACGGGCTGCCCGCCGTCCGCCCCCGTTTGCCGCAGCCGCCCCTGCCCCGCCGCCACGCTCCGCGGGACGCCCCGAAAGCCGCCGGCTGGCGCAAGCCAACGGTCCAGCGCCCCGGTTGACGACCCGCGCCACCCCCATCCTTCCCTTGCAAGGCCCCGCGTTCGGGCGCATTGACATCGCATCATGAACCCCCTTCGCGGCATCGCGCTGAAACTGGCCTCCGTCTGCGTGTTCGTCGCGATGGCCAGCCTCATCAAGGCCACCTCCGACCTCGTCCCTCCCGGGCAGGCGGTGTTCTTCCGCTCCTTCTTCGCCATCCCGGTGATCGTCGTCTGGCTGGCGTTCCGGCGCGAGATGCATGTCGGGCTGAGAACCGCGAACCCCATGGCCCATGTCTGGCGCGGCCTCGTCGGCACCTCCGCCATGGGGCTCAGCTTCACCGGCCTCGGCCTTCTGCCGCTACCCGAGGTCACCGCCATCGGCTATGCCGCGCCGATCCTCGTGGTCGTCTTCGCCGCCATGTTCCTGGGCGAGCGGGTGCGCGCCTTCCGCCTGTCGATGGTCGCCCTCGGCCTCGCCGGCGTCCTCGTGGTGCTGTCGCCGCGCCTTCAGGTCGAGGCCGGCACCGTCGACGCGGCACAGACCCTGGGCGCCGTCGTGGTGCTTCTGGCGGCGGTCTGCGCGGCGCTCGCGCAGGTCTTCGTGCGCAAGATGGTCGACACCGAGAGCACCTCGGCCATCGTCTTCTACTTCTCCCTCACGGCCTCGGCGCTGTCGCTGCTGACGCTGCCCTGGGGCTGGGCCTGGCCGCCGGCCTGGGCGCTCGGGCTCCTGGTCCTTGCCGGCTTCCTGGGCGGGGTGGGCCAGATCCTGCTGACCTCCTCCTACCGCCACGCGGACGCCTCGCTGATCGCGCCCTTCGAATACGCCTCGATGATCCTCGCGATCGTCGTGGGCTACACCGTCTTCGCCGAGGTGCCGACGCCGGCCATGCTGACGGGCGGGGCGATGATCGTGGCCGCCGGCATCCTCATCATCTGGCGCGAGCGGCAACTGGGGCTCGAACGCGCGCGCCAGCGCAAGTCGGGCCCCTCCCAGCCCGGCGCCTAG
>CAZGHJ010000241.1:0-4448 GCA_964525355.1 uncultured Roseicyclus sp. | reverse complement strand
TCTTCGAGTTCATGGAGGGCTACGAGACCTTCTGGGCCTATATCCCGCATTTCGTGCATTCGCCCTTCTACGTCTACGCCTATGCCTTCGGCGACGGGCTGGTGAACGCGCTTTACGCCGTCTACGAAAGCGGCGCGGAGGGGTTCGAGGAGAAATATTTCGAGATGCTGAAGGCCGGCGGTTCCAAGCATCACAAGGATCTTCTCGCCCCCTTCGGCCTCGATGCGAGCGACCCGGCCTTCTGGGACAAGGGCCTTGGCATGATCGAGCGG
This sequence comes from uncultured Roseicyclus sp., assembly GCA_964525355.1. Lineage (GTDB taxonomy): Bacteria > Pseudomonadota > Alphaproteobacteria > Rhodobacterales > Rhodobacteraceae > Roseibacterium. The sequence continues at coordinate 4,176 of CAZGHJ010000241.1, read as the reverse complement.
TTCATCGACGACCTCGAGGCGATGGAGGACTGACCGGCGCACCCCTCCCGCAGGCCCGGGCCATGGCGGGACGGGCCTGCCCCGCCACCCTTTGTCCACAGGCTGTGGACATGTCTCGTTTCCGGTTGATCGACCGCGCCATGGCGGTACACTCCGGCCTCGGACGCACGGCGCGGTCCATATGGAAACGCCGATACGACGGGCAGAATGGCCGGGGGCGTTCATCGCCAGGATGACACTTGCTCGGGAGGCGTCGATGGACGCTGGACACCATTCGTCGCGCGACATGTCGGCCCTGGTCCGCGAACTGGGGCCGGACCCCGTGGACCGCATCGCCTGTTACGGCGAAGCCCTGCGCGCCATGTCGACCCATGTCGAGGCGGGGCCCCTGTCGGACGCGCCCGAGGCGATCCTGTCGATCCTCGAAACCGCCTACGATCACCTCAGCGAGATCCGGGTCGAGGTGACCCCCGAGGAGTTCACGTTGCTCGTCATGTCCCGCCTTCTCGCGCGCTGCCCCACCACCGAGGCGGCGCAGGCGCTCCAGCGTGGCGCCGTGCGCTACATCACGCGCTGCGCCCCGCAGCTTCCGTCCGATTACGATCCGATCGTCGAAGAGGCGCGGCGCCAGATGCGCAAGGACGGCGATGCCGGCGTGCTGCGCAAGGCCGTGCTGCGCGAGCGGGCGCGACAGGACGGGGACGACCCGTCCTGACACGCCCGCCCGGCGACCCGTCGGGCCGCCTTATTCCGCCTCGTTCGCGGGCTTGGCCTGAAGCAGGCCGTAATTGCCCTCGCCGATCGTGCCGTAAAGGTCGAGCTGCGTTTCCAGAAAGTCGATATGGCCTTCCTCGTCGGCGATCAGCTCTTCGAAGAGGTCCTTGGACACGTAATCCTTGACCGACTCGCAATGGTCGCGCGCCTCGATATAGAGGGTCCGCGCGTCGTGCTCGGCGGCGAGGTCGGCCTCCAGCGTCTCCTTCAGATTCTGCCCGATGCGCAGCGGGTCCAGTTTTTGCAGGTTCGGGTGCCCGCCGAGAAAGATGATCCGCGCGATCAGCTTGTCGGCGTGGTGCATCTCCTCGATGCTCTCCTCGCGCGATTTCTCCGCGATGCGGCCGAACCCCCAGTCCTCCTGCAGGCGATAATGCAGCCAGTACTGGCTGACTGCGGTCAACTCGCTGCGCAGCGCGTCGTTGAGATACTCGATGACTTTGGGGTCGCCCTTCATGGCAAATCTCCTGGCGTGGTCTTGATCGCACCGCTCGCGAGACCCGCGAGGGCATCAGGCTGCGCGCGTCGGCGCGCCATATAGTTTAGAATAATTCTAACATGGGGAAAGCACAATCGTCACGGGGTCGCAGCCGGGCCTGTCGGCCCTTGCGGCGCTGTCACCCGCGGGCGCGCGCCGGCCGCCGCAAACCGCGCAGTTCCGACGGCACGCCCAGTTGCGGCGAGGTCTCCATCGTCGACAGGAACAGCGGCAGGCACCCGCCGCATTCCGCCTTCTTTCCCAGCGCGCGATAGACCTTGCCGGGGGTGATGATCGTGTCCGGATCGGCCGCCCGCATCCAGTCGATGGCGGCGCGGATCTCGTGATCGGCGATGTTGGTGCAATGGCAGACGATCATGCGACCACGCCCGGGAAAGGTGCGCGGCGCGGCGTCGTTCGGGGTGAAATGCGGGACGGTGTCATGGGGCGACTCAGCTTGCGGTTGTCCGACACCCCGAAGCCTGACGATTTTACTCGGGCTCGTCAATCCCGACTTTTTTTATCAACCAGAAATCCGGGACACGCCGCGCGGCCCGCGCCTCAGTCGAGATCCGTCCACGGCCAGGGCTTCACCTCCGAGGCGGCGGCCTGGTAGCGCGCGGCCTTGGCCATCCAGATGCCCAGGTCGGTCCCGAAATCCGCCAGCCGCACGTTCCGTTCGCCGTTGTTCACCAGCATGATGATGAACTGGACCACCGTCAGAACCGTCAGCACGGTCTGCGAGATCGACAGCATCAGGGCGATCAGCAGCATGAAGATCAGCCGCAACCCCAGGTGGTCCCTCCCGGGCGCGTCGGGCTGTTCGCCATGCACGCGGCCATCCACGTTCGTATCGTCGTTGCGGGGCATGACACCCTCCCCCGGTCTGAGATCCGACCTTGATCCTACCGCGCCGCGCCGAGCCTGTCGAACACTGCGTCGATCACCGCCTGCGTGCCGCGCGACGCCTCGAGCGGCATGGCGAAGGGCGCCCCGTCGAGAAGGCTGGCACAGACGGCCTCCACCTGCGCCTCGTATTGCCGGACATCGGGAAAGCGCTCGACATGGTCGGGCTGGCCCGGCCGGCACAGGTGCAGCGCGGCCTCGCCATAGGGTCCGGGGTTGAAGGGCGCGCGCACCACCAGCCAGCCGGCGTCGCCCTCGAAGACCATCTCCTGCCGCCGGGTCGTGCGCATGGAGACGTGGAAGGAAAACCGAACCGCGCCCGCGCGCGCCTGCACCCAGGCCGAGGTATCCACGCCGTTCTCCCACAGCGCCTCGGCGCCGGTCACCTCCGGTTCAAGCCCCGTGGCGTGTCGAAACGCGCCGATCGGGTAGACCCCCACATCGCGCAGCGCGCCGCCGCCCAGACCCGCGTCGTTGCGCACATCTGCGGGGTCCGACAGCCCGTAGGTGAAGACCCCCGTCACCGTGTGAAGCCGTCCCAGAACGCCATCGGCCAGCATCCGGCGCACGCGCGCCCATTGCGGGTGATGCGCGGGCATCCAGGCCTCGGCGATGAACCGGCCGCTGGCCTCGCGCAGCGCGCAGAGCCGGTCCAGATCGCGCGCGGTCATGCCGATGGGTTTTTCGCACAGAACCGCCTTGCCGGCCGCCACGGCCCGCTCGGTCCAGATCATGTGCAGCGCGTTGGGCAGTGGAATGTAGACCGCGTCGATCGCCGGATCGGCCAGCAGCGCGTCATAGCTGTCATGGATCGCGAGGTCCGGGACGAGGGCCCGGAACGGGGCCGCCCGCCGCGTGTCGCGGGTGGCCAGCGCGCCAAGCCGCGCGCGGCGGGCGGCGTGGATCGCCGGCGCCATGATCTCGAGAGCGAAGGTCGAGGCGCCCAGAACGCCCCAGGTCACGGCCCGTGTCATGGGGCGTCCGATACCGCGCCGGCGGAACCGGCGAAAGCCCCCGCGCCGCTCAGGCCTGGGCCGTCATCCCCTGCTCGCGCGCCAGGTCGCGCATGCGCTTCTGCAGCTTCTCGAAGGCGCGCACCTCGATCTGGCGGATACGCTCGCGGCTGACATCGTAGACGCTCGACAGATCCTCCAGCGTCACCGGGCTGTCCTGAAGGCGGCGCTGGGTCAGGATGTCGCGCTCGCGCTCGTTCAGCACCTCCATCGCCTGCTCCATCAGGGCCATGCGCTGGGTGAACTCGTCCCGCTCGGCGTAATCGTCGGCCTGGTTGGCCTCCTCGTCCTCCAGCCAGTCCTGCCACTGGGTCGCGCTGTCGTCCTCGGTCCCGATCGTGGCGTTGAGCGAGGCGTCGCCCCCCGACAGCCGCCGGTTCATCGAGATCACCTCGTCCTCGGTCACGCCGAGATCGTTGGCGATGCGCGCCACGTTCTCGGGCCGCAGATCGCCCTCCTCCAGCGCGCCGATCCGCGCCTTGGCCTTGCGCAGGTTGAAGAACAGCTTCTTCTGCGCGCTCGTGGTGCCCAGCTTCACAAGGCTCCAGGACCGCAGGATGTACTCCTGGATCGCGGCGCGGATCCACCACATCGCGTAGGTGGCCAGCCGGAACCCCTTTTCCGGGTCGAAGCGCTTGACCGCCTGCATCAGGCCGACATTCGCCTCCGAGATCACCTCCGCCTGCGGCAGGCCGTAGCCGCGATAGCCCATGGCGATCTTGGCCGCGAGGCGCAGGTGGCTTGTCACCAGCTGGTGCGCCGCATCGGTGTCCTGATCCTCCACCCAGCGCTTGGCGAGCATGTATTCCTGCTCGGGCTCCAGCATGGGGAACTTGCGGATTTCCTGCAAATACCGGTTCAACCCCTGCTCGGGGGACGGTGCGGGAAGGTTCGCATACGTGCTCATGGTGTCATTTCCCTGTTCGAGACGAGCCCCGGTTCGCGACGAGCCCTGTTTATATCACCTCGGGTCAACGCACGCGAGGCCGGCGTGTTCACTGCCGT
>CAZGHJ010000240.1:0-4479 GCA_964525355.1 uncultured Roseicyclus sp. | reverse complement strand
CACATCCGCTGATCATGCACAAGTTTCCCGTGTGCGACTCCCATGGCGATATCTCCCATGTGGGTACGATCGGCTTCGCCTTGTCCGGTCTGGGTGATGTCGTTGCGTCTGACTGTGCCGAGCCGATCAGCGCCAAGCTTGCGGATCTGGACATGCTGAGCGGATGCAGCACCCGCAGCGCGATTCTAGGTCAGCTCGAGACGGAGATCGCGCAAGCTCGCCGCATGTGCAGCCCCCTCAGCATCGTCTGCGTGGATCTGGATTCGTTCAAGAGCATCAACGACGGCATGGGCCACCAGTTCGGAGATGCACTGCTCAAGACTGTCGCGCTCCGCCTGCGTCAGACGATCGGCACCGCAGGCAAAGTGGGGCGCCTGTCAGGCGACGAATTCCTGATCCTGCTGCCAGGACTCGATGGGCCGGCCGCCCGTGCGCTCCTGCAGGATCTGACGGATGAGCTGCGCAAGCCGATGACGATCTCGGGCACCGAGCTTGTCTCGACCTGCAGTATGGGTCTGGCCTGTTTTCCAGCGCATGGTGACAACGGAATTGACCTGATGCGCGCTGCAGATCTGGCCCTTTATCGGTCGAAGGCGTTGGGCCGCGACATGTTTTCGGTGTTCGAGCAGGGCATGAGCATCGAAAGCGAGCGAAAGCTCAAGATCATGAGCGCCCTGCACCGTGCCGTGGCGCGCGACGAGTTTCATCTCGTCTTTCAGCCACAATACGACATTTCCGCTCCAGGCCGCCGTGTGGGCCTCGAAGTCTTGCTGCGCTGGACCGATCCTGACCTTGGCGAAGTGCCGCCGTCCGAGTTCATTCCTCTGTCGCACCAGTGCGGACTGGGCCTGTCCATCGACCTGTGGGTTCTGAAGAACGCCCTGCAACAGAAAGCGGCCTGGCAGATGCGTGGCGAAAGCCTGAACATGTCGATCAATACCTCGGCCTCGTCCTTCCTCTCGGTGGGTTTCGGGCGTAACGTGGTTTCCATGATCCGCCTCTATCAGCTGGATCCGCGCCAGGTGCAGATCGAGGTGACCGAAGGCACTCTGATGCAGAAAGCCGAAAGCAGCGTCGAGAACCTGCGCATACTGCGCGAGGCCGGCGTCAGCATATCGGTCGACGATTTCGGTACCGGGTTTTCCTCACTGGCGATGATCCACAATCTCCTCCCGTCGGAACTCAAGATCGACCGCAGTTTCGTCGCACGGATTGGTGAGAGCGACGAAATGGCTACGAAGCCGCTGGAGCTGATCCTGGCGCTGGCGCGCACGCTGGGTCTGCGCACTGTGGCCGAGGGTATCGAGACAGAGGAGCAGCTCGACTGGCTGGCGGCGAGAGGCTGCAACGTCGGTCAGGGCTATTACCTGTCGCCGCCGATCCCAAGCCAGGAGGTGCCCACGTCGCGCCTCGCCGCGCTCGCCTGAACCCGATCAGTCTTCATTGTCGAGAGCCGCGAGTTGCCATTCGGTGATGTCGATATGCGTGACGACAGCGCCGAATTCCTGGCCTGCCACCGGTGCGGCGGCCATGTAAAACCAGCGCTTCCTTTCGGGGCTGTGGCAGGGGTAGTGCATCGAGAACAGCGGCAAGGTGCCTTCCAGAACAGTCTTGATGCCCCGATAGGCTGCGATCGCCTGATCGCGGTCGGGCAAGGGCGGTGTGCGGTCCTGGGCGCAGACCGACAGGTAATTGCAGCCCACGCCCGAATGTTCGAGGTTGGTGTCGCCATTGGCGATGGCGAACCGGTTCCATGCCTCGTTGGTCATCGCGATGGTACCGTCGAAATTCAGTACCGCCACATGCGCAGGTAGCGCGTCGAGCACCTGTTGCAGACGCTGCACCACGCGGTAAGCGGTGATGTCGAACAATGTGACGACCGTGCGTGGCGGCTTGCCTGGACGCTGGTCATAGGGCACCACACGCAGGCGAACGACCTCGTTTGCATCCGTCGACAGTTCGCGTTCGACAATCTCATAGGAATGCATCGCATCCTCGATGTCATCCTGGATATGGTTGTGGCGCAGCGAGTGTGTAAGCTCTGACAAGGGCCGCCCGATATCGCTGTCGCGCAGGCGGAAATAGCTGCGGGCACCAGACGAGAACCTTATCACCCGTTGCGCCTCGTCCAGGAAGATCGTCGCCAGGCCTGCGCCCTTGAGCACCGATTCCAGTTCACTCGACACGCGGCTCAACTCGTCCAGCTTCTGCTGATACTCCGCGTTCACGGTGTTGATCTCTTCGTTGACCGACTGCAGTTCTTCGTTGGTGGATTGCAGCTCCTCGTTCGAGGCCATCAGTTCTTCGTTGGTGGACTGCAATTCCTCGTTCGAGGTCTCCAGCTCCTCGATTGCGTTCTGCAGGTTGGCGCGGTTCTCGCGCAGCATCTGTTCCAGATGGGAGATCCGATTGCGTGAAAGGAGGTCGGCATCGATGTGCATGATTTCGTCCGGTGCGCGTTGCCGGTCGCCCGGCGACTCGAAGCACAGATAGACCATCTGCGTCGAGCCGTCCTGAAGCACCGGGATGCCGGAAAGCCGCAGCTTGAGCGAGCGATCGCGCGTGACGAAGTCCATCGGTTCGGACACGCGCACGGATCCCGACTCCATGACTTCGTCGACCAGCAGACCGCCAATGCCGTTCAGCGTGTCGGGTAGAAGCGCGTCGAGCGAGAGGTGTGCGGTACCGGTCCGGGTGCTCAGGAACGCACTCAAATCACCCTGAAATTGCAGAACACGATGCTTGCGATCGACCAGGAGCGCAGGCGGTGCCCAATGATCGAGCAGGGCACGCTCGGCTTCGCGAAGGCTGCGTTGCGAGGCCTCGTAGGCCAGTATGCCGCTTTCATGGGGTGGGCGTGCCGCAAGCGTTGCCGTCGGCCGTTTGTTTCCGGGCGGCGGCACGGCGTTGCGGCCCATGCCGATACTTTGGCCCATATCACGTCGAACACGCTGGAAGATTTTCGCGCTTCCATCGATCACTCTGAATTCCTGGCCTGCGTCCAGCAGCGTCTCGGAGCGGCCCAAGAAGATATAACCGCCCTTCTGGACAGAGAAGCGCATCATGTGAAGGGCGCGCTCCTGTGCGGCCGGCTTCAGGTAGATCAGCGTGTTGCGGCAGGACACCAGCATCAGCCGCGTGAAGGGCGGATTGCTGAGCAGATCGTGTCGGGCAAAAACCAGATTCTTGCGCAGGTCGGCGCTGACCCGGTACTGGTCGTTCTCGACATCGAAGAAGGTTTGTAGCCGCTCGGGCGACACCTCTCCGGCGATCTCGGCGGGATAGAGCCCGGCTGATGCGCGATCGAGTGCAGCCTGGTTCACATCCGTTGCAAAGAGGCGGAACCTCGGGTTTCGGCCCGCAGCCTCGAAAGCCTCGATGAGCAGCATTGCGATCGAATAGGCTTCTTCCCCGGTCGAACAGCCTGCCACCCAGATGCGCGCCTCGTCGTCATCGCCCAGGTTCCTGACGATCTCAGGTATCACCTTCTGTTCGAGCGCCGTGAAGGCGTCCTTGTCGCGAAAGAAGCTGGTGACGCCAATGAGCAGGTCGCTGATCAGCGTCGTCGTTTCTGACGGGCGTTCCTGCAGAACGGCGAGGTAGTCGCGCAGGTCGTCCAGACCCATGCCATGCATGCGGCGCAGAATACGCCGGTCGAGTGTCTTCTGTTTGTAGCCGCGGAAGTCGATGCCGCACTGTGAGAGCAGGAGTTCATAAAGCGTCTCCATCCCGTCGCTCGCGACAACCGCAGGCACCAGAGCTGCGCCGGGTGCGATCGCCCTGCGAAGGTCCTTTGCGGCGCCGAGACACAGAGCCAAAGCACGCTGCGCCAGTTGTGCCGCGGGCAGACAATCATCCACGATGCCGCTGTGGATCACCGATTTGGGCATGCCGTCGAAGCTGGCGTCTTCGGGAGCCTGCGCCAGGACAAAGCCATTGGCGGCGTTCACCGCCTCGGCTCCGCGGGTGCCGTCCGATCCGGTGCCCGACAGGATCACGACGACCGAGCGTTCGTCCCGCTCCTGAGCGAGGCTTTCGAAGAAGACATCGATCGGCAGGAAGAACCCGCTCTCGCGCGGCGTGAGGTTCAGCGCATTCCCCTTCAGCCGCATCATGTGGCCGGGCGGGATCAGGTAGATATTGTTCGGTGCGATCCGCGTGCTTTCCTTAAGCATCTTGACAGGCATGGGATTGTGCCTTGCCAGCAAGCCTTCCATCAGGCTGTCATGGGACGGTGACAGGTGCTGCACAACAACAAAGGCTGCACCGGAGTCGGACGGGCATGAGTCGAAGAATTGCTCGAGCGCCTGCAGTCCGCCAGCCGATGCACCGATACCTATGACGGGGATCAGTATTTCCGCGGTTTCTGTACCGTCTTGCTGCTGGCGGCTGCTGTTCTGCGCCATCCGATGCCTCTTTGTTGCTCTGGACGAGCCGACGAGTGAGTGCACGCTGCTTCGAGGACTACCGGGGCAACAG
>CAZGHJ010000239.1:0-4483 GCA_964525355.1 uncultured Roseicyclus sp. | reverse complement strand
CGGCGGCGACACGGTGGCCGCGCTCAACAGGGCCGGCGCGGCGGAGCGGTTCAGCTACATCTCGACCGCGGGCGGCGCGTTCCTCGAGTGGATGGAGGGCAAGACGCTGCCGGGCGTCGCCGCGCTCGAAGCGGGCTGAGATGTTTGCGCCACCATGATGGACAGGCCCCGCGTGCCTGCCTACACAGGCGCGCGAAACAGGGCTGCACAAGAGGGATCAGGGACGATGACGAACGAGGCGATGCGCGCGCAGATGAAGGATGGCCAGGGCTTTATCGCGGCCCTCGACCAGTCGGGCGGCTCCACGCCCAAGGCGCTCAGGCTCTACGGCATCGGAGAGGACGCCTATGCCTCCGAGGACGAGATGTTCGACCTCATCCACGCCATGCGCAGCCGCATCGCCACCGCGCCCGCCTTCACCGGCGAGAAGGTGATCGGCGCGATCCTCTTCGAGAAGACCATGGACCGCGAGATGGGCGGCAAGCCTTCGGCCCGGTTCCTCTGGGAAGACCGCGGCGTGGTGCCGTTCCTGAAGATCGACAAGGGGCTCGAGGCCGAGGAGAATGGCGTCCAGCTGATGAAGCCGATCCCGGGGCTCGACGAGCTGCTGGACCGGGCGGTGGCACATGGCATCTTCGGCACCAAGGAGCGCTCGGTGATCTCGGCGGCGAACGAGGGCGGCATCGCGGCCATCGTGGATCAGCAGTTCGAGCTTGGCCAAAAGGTGCTCGCCAAGGGGCTCGTGCCGATCCTGGAACCCGAGGTGACCATCTCGATCGCCGACAAGGCCGAGGCCGAGGACCTGCTGCTGGCCGAGATCCTGAAGCACCTCGAGGCGCAGGATCAGCCCGTGATGCTGAAGCTGTCGCTGCCGACAAAGGCCAACCTCTACGCGCCGCTCATTGCCCATCCCAAGGTGTTGCGGGTCGTGGCCCTTTCCGGCGGCTACGCGCGCGACGAGGCCAATGCGAAACTGGCCGAGAATACCGGCATGATCGCCAGCTTCAGCCGCGCGCTGACCGAAGGATTGTCGGCGCAGCAATCGGACGCGGAGTTCAACGCGACCATCGCAGAGACGATCTCCGCGATCCACGCGGCCTCGATCACCTGAGCCCCGCACCGGGTCTTGCAAGCGGCGCGGGCAGGTCCATGCCCGCGATCCGATCCGGCCCCACGCCCCCGCCACCCGGCCCGAGCAGAACGGCCGTGCCGCATTCGGTCACGGGGGGATTCCCTTTTGGCGCAAGCTGTGCGATTCTCTTCCCGAGAGGCGCCCGTCAGAGGCCGCCCTGACAAGAGGCAGTCACGACCATGCGCACCCTTTACTGGACCGGCTTCGGTCTTACCGCCGCGCTGATGCTGATCGGCGCGTATTTCACCTTCACCGCGGTGCAAGGGACATACGGCCTGTTCCAGCGCATCCAGATCGAAGCAGAGGCCGAACGGCTGGACGCGCAGTTGTCCGACCTGCGCGCCGAGACCGCGCGGATGGAGGTGCTGACCCACCGTCTGTCCGATGATTTCCTCGATCTCGACCTGCTGGACGAACGCGCGCGCAACGTCCTGGGCTATGCAAGACCGCAGGACGTCGTCCTGCCCTGACCCGGCCGGCCCCCACAGATCCGCGAAACCGAGCCGCGCCGCCCTGCGTCACCTTATCCGCCCGGAAAGGGGGTGTCAGGGCGCGCAGGCTTTTGTTAAAGAATGTTCAACGTTAAACCATCTCGGCCAGAACCGGAGCCGCGGGGATCACGGGGGAGGATCAAAGCCATATGGCGACCCGGAAAACATCTTCCAGAACAAGTGCCAAACCCAATGTCTCGGCCGATGAGCTGAAGGCGTATTACCGCGACATGCTGCTGATCCGGCGATTCGAGGAAAAGGCCGGCCAGCTTTACGGCATGGGCCTGATCGGGGGGTTCTGTCACCTCTACATCGGCCAGGAAGCTGTTGTCGTGGGCCTCGAGGCGGCGGCGAGCGAGGGCGACAAGCGCGTCACCTCCTACCGCGACCACGGGCACATGCTGGCCTGCGGGATGGACCCCAAGGGCGTCATGGCCGAGCTGACGGGCCGCGAGGGGGGCTACTCCAAGGGCAAGGGCGGCTCGATGCACATGTTCTCCAAGGAGAAGCATTTCTACGGCGGCCACGGCATCGTCGCGGCCCAGGTGCCGATCGGCGCGGGCCTTGCCTTCGCCGACAAGTATCTCGGCAACGACCGCGTGACCTTCACCTATTTCGGCGACGGCGCGGCGAACCAGGGCCAGGTGGCCGAGACCTACAACATGGCCGAGCTGTGGGACCTGCCCGTGATCTTCGTCATCGAGAACAACCAGTACGCCATGGGCACCAGCGTGCAGCGCGCGACGAAATCCCCCGATTTCTGGGAACGGGGTGCTGCCTACGGCATTGCAGGCGAGGCCGTGGACGGCATGGACGTGCTGGCGGTGAAGGCCGCCGGCGAAAAGGCCGTCGCGCACTGCCGCGCGGGCAAGGGGCCCTACATCCTCGAGGTCATGACCTACCGCTACCGCGGCCATTCCATGTCGGACCCCGCGAAATACCGCACCCGCGAAGAGGTGCAGGAAATGCGCGAGAAACGCGACGCGATCGAGAACGTGCGCCAGATGCTGCTGACCGGAAAGCACGCCACCGAGGATGACCTCAAGAAGATCGACAAGGAAATCAAGGACATCATCAACGAGGCCGCGGAGTTCTCCAAGGAAAGCCCCGAGCCCGCGCTCGAGGAACTCTGGACCGATATCTACGCCGACGTGGCGCCGCAGAACGCCTGATGGGGGAGCCGGCGGTTGGCCACGGTCATGTCTGACGACGCGCGCCTGATCTTCCAGCACATCCCGAAATGTGCCGGCACGACCGTGTCGGCGCAATTGACGGAGCAGGTGAAGACCGACCCGCGATTTTTCTGGAGCCACCGCGTCGAGGTCGAGGGTGTGGGTACGATGCGCGGCAGTCACATGCCGCTCGCGGTCATCCGCGAGATCTATCCCGACGCGCTGGAGAAGTTCCGCAGCTATCGCAGCTATGCGATCCTGCGCGAACCCGAGGCCCGCTTCCGCTCGGCCCTGGGAGAGTACCTGCGCAACAATCATCGAAGTTCGTTCCTCCAGATCGACGAGCGAGAGCTTGGCGCGATCCTCGACGAAATAATCGGGGCGACGACCGCATCACCCGTCTGGCTGAGCGAGCGTCACGTGCATTTCACGCGCCAAGCGGATTTCGTCGACCTCGACGGTGAACGCCTGATCGACAATCTCTACGCGGTCGAGGATCTCGAACGGCTGGCGCAGGATTTGCGCGACGCCCATGGTCTGCACGTCAATCCGCACGCCATCTACAATTCACGCAAGGACAAGTCGCTGAAATTCGGGCTGCCGAAGGGTGTGCTCGACCGCGCGGCCCGCGCCGTCTGGAAGACCCTGCCCCTCCGGGTGCGAAGGCAGATCCTGTCCCTCGTGAACCGGACCCTGCCGGAGCCGAGCATCCCGGCCCCCGTCCAGGCGCTGCTGTCCTCCTCGAACGTGAGGGACTTCATCGCCGATCATTACGCACCGGATCATCGACTGTGGGAGGCGCTGCGCGACGGTCTCGCCACCCCGCCGGTGGCGCCGGCGCACACGAACTAGAGGACATATTCCGATGGCCACCGAAATTCTCATGCCCGCCCTGTCGCCCACCATGGAAGAGGGCACGCTGGCCAAATGGCTGGTGAAGGAGGGCGACACGGTCTCGGCCGGCGATATCCTCGCCGAGATCGAGACCGACAAGGCCACGATGGAATTCGAGGCCGTGGACGAAGGCATCATGGGCAAGATCCTGATCGCCGAAGGCACCGAGGGCGTGAAGGTCAACAGCGCCATCGCCATTCTCGTCGAGGAAGGCGAAGACGTGCCCGAGGCGGGTGCGACCGGCAATGGCGAGACGGCCCCCGCCCCTGTCGCGCTGGAAACCTCGGAGGGCAAGGCCGAGACCACGCCCGCCATGGCCCAGCCTGCCCCCGCCGCGCCGAAATCGAACGCCTCTCCCGACTGGCCCGCGGATGCCGAGATGGTCAAGACCACCGTCCGCGAGGCGCTGCGCGACGCGATGGCCGAAGAGATGCGCCGCGACGACACCGTCTTCGTCATGGGCGAAGAGGTGGCCGAGTACCAGGGCGCCTACAAGGTGACGCAAGGATTGCTCGACGAGTTCGGTGCCAAGCGTGTCATCGACACGCCGATCACCGAGCATGGCTTCGCCGGTCTCGGCGTCGGTGCGGCCTTCGGCGGCCTCAAGCCCATCGTGGAGTTCATGACCTTCAACTTCGCCATGCAGGCGATGGATCAGATCGTCAACTCGGCCGCCAAGACGCTCTACATGTCGGGCGGCCAGATGGGCGCACCCATGGTCTTCCGCGGCCCCAACGGTGCCGCCGCCCGCGTGGCCGCCCAGCACAGCCAGGATTACGCCGCCTGGTATGCCT
>CAZGHJ010000238.1:0-4527 GCA_964525355.1 uncultured Roseicyclus sp. | reverse complement strand
CTAGCCGGTCCCGAGCCGGCGCGCGATGGCGTCCCAGATCAACCCCGCCACGTTCGTGCCGTCGAAGCGCTCCAGCTCCTGGATGCCGGTGGGCGAGGTCACGTTGATCTCCGTCAGCCAGCCGCCGATCACGTCGATGCCGACGAAAACCTGCCCCATCTCGCGCAACCGCGGGCCGATGGCGGCACAGATCTCCCGGTCGCGCTCGGTCAGCACGGTCTTCTCGGCCCGGCCGCCCACATGCATGTTCGACCGTGTCTCGCCTGCGGCCGGAACGCGGTTGATCGCGCCGGCGGGCTCTCCGTCCACGAGGATGATGCGCTTGTCGCCCTGCGCGACATCGGGCAGGAATTTCTGCACGATGAGCGGCTCGCGGCTCATCGAAGTGAAGAGTTCGTGCAGCGATGCGAGGTTGCGGTCGTTGGGGTCGAGCCGGAACACGCCCGCGCCGCCGTTGCCGTAAAGCGGTTTCAGGATGATATCGCCGTGCCGGGCCTTGAAGGCACGCAGAACCTCGATGTCGCGCGCGATGGTGGTCGGCGGCGTGAGGTCGGGAAAATCGAGAACCAGCAGCTTTTCGGGCGAGTTGCGGACCCAGAAGGGATCGTTGACGACCAGCGTCTGCCCCTTGAGACGATCGAGGATATGGGTGGTCGTGATATAGCCCATGTCGAAGGGCGGATCCTGCCGCAGCCAGACCACGTCCACGTCCCCCAGATCGAGATCGACGGTCTCCCCGAGCGTCGCGTGGTCGCCGGGCACGCGACGAACCGAAAGCGGCTCCGCCCGCGCGATGACGCGGCCCTCGCGGTAGGAGAGGCGGCCGGGCGTGTAGTGCCACAGTTCGCAGCCGCGCGCCTGCGCTTCCTCCGCCAGCCGGAAGGTGCTGTCGGCCTCCGGGTCGACGGCGCCGATCGGGTCCATCTGAAACGCTATCTTCATGACATGCCTCACCTGCCGCTGCGCTGGCCTAGATGGCGCGGTCGCGCCCCGAGCGCAATGGGGGGCGACGGGTCAGGCGCAAAGAGCGTTCGGGATGATGTCCAGCCGCCCCACCCGATCGACGAGCGCCACGTCGAAGCGCATCGGCGTGAGCGCGCCCGTGGCAAGCTGGCCCAGATACGCCTCCGCGCTTCGCAGAAGCCGCGAGATCTGCCGCGGCGTCACGGAACATGCCGCCTCGGCATGGCTTTTCGAGGCTTTCACCTCGACGAAGACGATCTCTCCGTCCTTTTCGAGGACCAGATCGATCTCGCCCACGCCGCCGCGCCAGCGGCGGGCGCGCACGCGATGTCCCGTCGCCTCGTAGGCGCGCGCCACCTGCTCCTCCGCGGCCTGGCCCGCATGGTGGTTGCGGCTGCCGCGATGGGTGCGGGGCGACCGCCGTGGGGCCGGACCGAGGCCGCCGCTTGCAACAGCGTGGGCCTGCCTGTCGGCCGAGGCCGGCGCCTCGCATGTCATTGCCTGTTCAGTCATCCCCTGCCTCATCCTTGAGCCGAAGCGCCAGTTGGTACACGTCGCGGCGCGGCACATCGAAGGCCTTCGCCACCTCCGCGGCGGCGGCCTTCAGGCTCATCTCCGCGAGCGCGCCGCGCAGCGCCGTCTCGATTTCCGCCGTCGAGGTCGAGGCGGGCGGCGGTCGATCCAGCAGCAGCACGCATTCCCCCTTCGGCGGTGTCCGGCCGACCGCATCGCGCAGATCGGCAAGAGAGCCGCGGCGCACATCCTCGAACCGTTTGGTAAGTTCCCGGCACAGCGCCCCCTGTCGCTCCTCACCGGCAACATCGCACAACTCGCCTAACAGTCCATGAATGCGCCGGGGGCTTTCGAAGATCACCACCGTCGCTTCGGCCGCGTCGAGCTTTTTCAGCCATGCGCGCCGCGCCGCGGCCTGGGGCGGCGGGAACCCGGCGAAGAGGAACCGGTCGGAGGGCAGCCCGGACACCGTCAGGGCGGCCAGCACCGCGGAGGGTCCGGGCGCCGAGGTGAGCGGGATGCCCGCGTCGATGGCGGCGCGCGCAAGCTGATAGCCCGGATCGGCCACCAGCGGGGTTCCCGCATCCGACAGGTAGGCGACGCGCCGGCCCTCCTGCAGATGGGCCAGAAGCCGGGGACGCATCCGCGCGCCGTTGTGATCGTGATAGGGCAGTAGCGGCCGGCCGGCGAGCGGGATGCCGTGGATCTCCAGCAGACGCTTGGCGGTCCGCGTGTCCTCCGCCGCGAGCACATCGGCCGCGCGCAGCGTGTCGAGCGCCCTGAGGGTGATGTCCCGCGCCGTGCCGATCGGCGTCGCCACGAAATGCAGGCCCGGCGCCAGCGCCGCCGGCGAGAGGGCCGCGTCGTCCTCTCCGCCGGGCGACCGCGCGCGCCGCCGCTCGTTCTGCGGGCCCTCCATGCCATTCCCTCCGGCCTGATTCGTGGCGTCTGCGCGGTCCGGCCCGGCGATCCGGCGCTTGCCCCACGGGCGAGGTGCGTTTACTTGCCCGCGCCGAGGCCTTACCGTAGGCGTCGGGTCACGCCGGTGCAACCGCGCGGCCCGGCGCGTCGCGTCGCACCGCATCGGTCGCCGGCGCAGGGAACAGCATTGACCAAGGGGCCGAGCCAATGTCCTCCGATTTACGCCGACCCGGCCACCTGCGACGCGCGCTCGTCCTCGGGCTCGGGGCGCTTGCGCTGACCGGTTGCCAGGTCGCCGCGCCCACCCTCGGGACCGGGCCGCGCCTCGGCGGCAACAGCGTCGAGGTGGCGATGCTCCTGCCGCTGGGCTCCCAGCAGGGCGGCGACGCACTGATCGCGCGGTCGATGGAGAACGCGGCCCGGCTGGCGGCGTCGGAACAGGGCGCCGTGACCGTCAACCTGCGTGTCTACAACACCGACGGCACCTCGGCCACGGCGGCCGGCATGGCGCGGCAGGCGGTGCAGGAGGGCGCCGATGTCATCCTCGGGCCCCTGCGCTCGGAGGCCACCGCGGCGGTCGGCGTCGCCATCGCCAATTCCGGGGTGCCGGTCCTGAGCTTCTCCAACAACACCGAGGTGGCCGGCGGCAACGTCTTCGTCATGGGCAGCACCTTCGCCAACACGGCCGACCGCGTGGTGGGATATGCGGCGCGCAACGGCGCAGGCACGATCGTGCTGGTGCATGCGGCCAACCTCGCCGGCGAGGTCGCGCGCGACGCGGTCAACGCCGCCGCCCGGCGCTCGGGCGCCACGATCGCGGCAACGATCCCCTACGAGTTCTCGCAGACCGGCGTGATCAACGCAGTCCCGCGCGTGGTCGAGGCCGTGCGCGAGACTGGCGCCACGGGCGTGCTGCTGAGCTCGGACAGCGCGGGCGCCCTGCCCTTCTTCGCGCAGCTTCTGCCCGAGAACGGGCTCGATATCGAAACCGTCCGCATGATGGGCCTGACGCGCTGGGACACCCCGCCCCAGACCCTCGAATTCGCGGGGCTTCAGGGCGGCTGGTTCGCTCTGCCCGATCCCGGCGCCGCCGCGGGTTTCGAGGCCCGCTACACCGCCAGCTACGGCGCGCCGCCGCACACGCTGGCCCCGCTCGCCTATGACGGCATCCGCCTGATCGCCGCGACCGTGGCCGCCACGGGCCGCGTCGGCGGCGCGGATCTCGTGGCCTCGGGCGGTATCGAGGGTGCCAGCGGCGCGCTGCAGCTTCTGCCGGACGGAACCAATCGCAGGGCGCTCGCGATCGCCCGGGTGATCGACAACCAGGTGGCCATCATTGACCCCGCCCCAAGACGCCTTGGCGGTCCCGGTCTCTGACCGGAACCCGCGCCTCACCGATCCGACCGAGCCCGGGACGCTCATCCTCGACCGCGACGCGATCTTCGACGCGGGCGCCGTGCGCACGCGCATCGACGCCGCCTGCGCGGCGGCCGGGTCGGCCTCGGAGATCCGCGCCGCGACCGTGGCCGAGCTTCAGGCCGCCAATGCCGCGGGCCGCGCCGCCATCGAGGCCGCCTTCGCCGAACGCCCGCTGGCCGCGCGGCGCGCGACACGCGCCTGGTGCTACCTGACCGACTGCCTCGTGCGGGAGGTGCTGCACGTGGCCGAGACGCGCCTGCACCCCAACGCGCTGCCTTCCGAGGCCGAGCGCATGGCGGTCATGGCCGTCGGCGGCTACGGCCGCGGCGAGATGGCGCCCTATTCGGACGTCGACCTGCTGTTCGTCACGCCCTGGAAGATGACGCCGGCGGTCGAAAACGTGATAGAATCGGCGCTCTACATGCTGTGGGACCTGCACATGAAGGTCGGCCACGCCTCGCGCACGATCAAGGAATGCCTGCGGCTCGGCCGGCAGGACATCACGATCCGAACGAGCCTTCTGGAAATGCGCTTCCTCTGCGGCACCGAGGCCGTGGGGCAGGAGTTGCAGACCGCCTTGCGCACGCAGCTTTTCGACGGGACGGTGGGCGAGTTCATCGAGGCCAAGCTCGACGAGCGCGGCACGCGCCACCGCAAGCAGGGCGGGCAGCGCTACATGCTCGAGCCCAACGTGAAGGAGGGCAAGGGCGG
>CAZGHJ010000237.1:0-4549 GCA_964525355.1 uncultured Roseicyclus sp. | reverse complement strand
GATCCAGATCTGGTCGGCGCTGTTCATGGCGGCGATCTGTGCCGCGGCGCTGGTGGCGGCCTTGAGTGCGCTGGAACGGGCGACGCTCCGGCGCATGGGGCTCGACCGGTGAGGGCGCTTGCGGGCCTGCCCTACGCGATGCCGGCCATGGGTGCCGCGCTGGTGGCGCTGGCGGCGCTTGCGGACTGGCGCCTGGGGGCGCTTGCCGGCCTGTGGCTCGGGGCGTGGTGGCTGAACGCGCGGATGGCGGTGCAGGGCAAGGGCGCGGGCGTGCGCCTTGCGGTGCCCCTCGTCTTCGGCGCGACGCTTCTGGGGCTCTGGGAGGCGGCGGTGCGGCTTTACGAGATCTCGCCCATCATCCTGCCCGCGCCCACGGCCATCGCGGCGGCCTTTGCCGAGAACACGGAGACGCTCTGGGCGGATTTCGTGCAGACGATCCTCAAGGGCGCGCTGTCGGGCTATGCCATCGGCTGCGGCGCGGCGTTTCTCACGGCGGTGGCGATCGACCGCTCGCCCTTCCTGCAGCGGGGGCTTCTGCCGGTGGGCAATTTCATCGCGGCGCTGCCCATCGTGGGCACGGCGCCGATCCTGGTGATGTGGTTCGGCTTCGGCTGGCAGTCGAAGGCCGCCGTGGTGGTGGCCATGGTGTTCTTCCCGATGCTGGTCAACGCGGTGCAGGGGCTGAAGGCCTCCGAGCCGATGCAGCGCGACCTGATGCACACCTATGCCGCAAGCTACTGGCAGAGCCTGGTCAAGCTGCGCCTGCCCACGGCGCTGCCGTTCCTGTTCAACGGGTTGAAGATCTGCACCACGCTTGCGCTGATCGGGGCCATCGTTGCCGAATTTTTCGGCTCTCCGGTGGTGGGCATGGGCTTTCGCATAAAAATCGAGGTGGGGCGTCTGGCCATGGATATGGTCTGGGCGTCGATCGCGGTCGCGGCCATGGCCGGGACGGCGTTCTACGGGCTCGTGAGCGTGGTCGAGCGGCGGCTGACCTTCTGGCACCCGTCGCAGCGGACAAGCTGAGAGCGTGTCTTTGCGCGTGAAAAGATCCAACACGGAGGGAAGAATGAAACGGATAACGATGACGGCGCTGGCCGCGGGACTTGGGGTGGCAGGCGCGGCGCAGGCGCAGGACCAGGTGAACCTGCAACTGCAATGGGTCACCCAGGCGCAGTTCGCGGGCTATTACGTGGCGCTGGAGAACGGCTATTACGACGAGGAAAACCTCGACGTGAACATCATGCCCGGCGGGCCCGACATCGCGCCGCCGCAGGTGCTGGCCGGCGGCGCGGCCGACGTGATGCTGAACTGGATGCCGTCCGCGCTGGCCGCGCGCGAGGCGGGGCTGCCGGTGGTCAACATCGCCCAGCCCTTCGTCCGCTCGGGGCTGATGCTGTCGTGCTGGGCCGACACGGGCATCGAGACGCCCGAGGACCTGGCCGGCCGGACCGTGGCGCACTGGTTCTTCGGCAACGAATACCCGTTCCTGTCGTGGATGAGCCAGCTTGGCATCCCGGTGGACGGCTCGGAAGGCGGCATCACGCTCCTGCAGGCGGGCTTCAACGTCGATCCGCTGTTGCAGCGGCAGGCCGACTGCATCTCGACCATGACCTATAACGAGTACTGGCAGATCATCGACGCGGGCGTGACGCCCGAGGAACTGGTGACCTTCAAGTACGAGGATTACGGCGTGGCGACGCTGGAGGACGGGATCTGGACGCTGGAGGAGAACCTCGAGGATCCGGCCTTCGTCGACAAGATGGCCCGCTTCGTGCGCGCCTCCATGCGTGGCTGGGCCTGGGCCGCGGAGAATCCCGACGAGGCGGCGATGATCGTGCTGGATTACGACGAGACCGGTGCGCAGACCGAGGAGCACCAGTTGCGCATGATGGGCGAGATCGCGCTCTTGGTGGAAGGCGGCGACGGCACGCTCGACCCGGCGGCCTACCGGCGGACGGTGGACACGCTTCTGGCGGGCGGCTCGGACCCGGTGATCTCGGCCGAGCCGGAAGGCGCCTGGACCTCCGTGGTCACGGACGCGGCGCTGCAATAGGCGCTTTCGCGGCCCGACGGGGGCACCTCCGGGTCACGTGAACGACATGATCGGGCCTCGGCGTCATGGCGCCGGGGTCTTTTTCGGGGCGGTGTGGTGCTGCGCTCAGAGGCGCATGTCCACGCCATTCGGCGCCGGGGCTTGCAGGGCGCCCAGCAGATCGTTCATCGTGCGCGTTTCCGGCGGTGTCGGCACGTCATCCATGTCGCCCACCTGAACGGTGTTCAGCGGCGGGATACCGAGACCCTTGACCGGGGGCGGGTCTGGCGGGATCTCGGGGATTTCGTCGTTGGAGCCTGCGAGGCCGAGCGAGGCCTTTGCGGAGGCCTGGGCCTCCGTCACAGCGGCGCGGCCGAGTTCCGGTTGGGGGGAGGCGGGCGCCTCGACCCCGGTAGGGCTCATGCGTTGCACCAGGGCCGTCGGCATCTGTGACGGGCTGGGCGCGAGTGGGACAGGTGCGGTCGGTAACATCCGTTCGCTCCATCTGCTGGCGCCCCCACCTAGAAGGCATATGCCACAGAATTGGCTTATCCCCAAGGGCTTGGCTAAAAGCTTAGGAAATTTTCGCAACATGGCCCGGCACGGGACGGGGAATCGCATCTGCGCCCGCCACGGTTCGGGCTCAGTCGTGAAGATCGACGCGCAGGTAGGGGCCCGCCACGGTGACCACGGCCCCCAGTTCGATCAGCGCGGCGATGGCGGGGGCGTCGCGGGCCGCGGCGCTTGTCAGCAGCGTACGGATCCCGGCCGCACGGGCGCGGCCGATGCGCGCGCGCGCCGAGAGCGTCGGGTCGAAGAGGTCGCGCGTGGCCGCCTGGCGCGCGGCCAGGTCGGCGATGCCGGGCTCCGGCCAGGGGATGGAGAGCACGCGCTGCCCGGTGCCGACCACGGGCCAGGCCAGCAGCCCGTGGGCCGCCACCTCCTGCGTGTCGGGGATGTCGGCCGTCAGCACGCGCGCGGCTTCGTGGTAGCCGAGGTCTCCGGGCGGGGGCGGATCGGCGCGCGACGCGAACATGGTGAGCGAGACCGCGACCCAGCCGGGCACCAGCATCGCGACGGCCGTGACGGCCACGCGGGGCGAAAGCCGCAGGCGCGACGCAGCGATCAACCCCAGCACGAGTGCGGAAAGCCCGATATGCAGGACAAGCGTCATCGGCATCAGGAAGCGCCCGGCGACCTGCGGACCCGCGAGGCCCAAAAGATAGAGGATCGTGTAGATCGCCAGCGCCAGGGCCAGCGCGCGCGCCCGCGCCCCACGCAGGCCGAGCACCCCAAGGATCGCCGGGATCAGGACGATCAGGAGGATCAGGGGGTTGTAGAAGGGAAACCCGCCCTCCCAGGTGGAGTTGCCTGGGGTCAGGATCAGGCCGATGGGGTTGTGATGGGGCCAGGCGAGGGACAGGCCTGCCCCGAGTATCAGGCTCGCGCCGACGATGGTCCGCCTGCGCAGGTCCGCGCCGGGCCAGCAGAGCACGAAGCACCCCGCCCCGATCAGCGCGATCACGGCGCCCAGCTGATGGGTGGCGAGCATCAGCGCGGCCAGGACAAGCGGCGCCAGCGCGGCGCGGGCGCGGGGCGCCTCGAGCGCGCGGATGGTCAGGGCCCACAGGATCAGGCCCGCGCCGATCATCGCCGTGGCGGGGTAGGGCGCGGCGTAGAGCAGGGTGTGGAAGGAATGAAAACCCGTGTGCTGCGGCTGCAGCCCCCAGGCGGTCGTCATGGTCAGAAGCAGCACGAGGGGCGCCCAGGGCGATGCAGGGAAATAGCGGCGCGCGAAGAGGTGGATGCCGAGCCCCAGGATCGCCATGGACAGCCAGGACGCGGCGGCCAGAAGCTGCCAGGCCGACAGGTCGAAGGCCCGTCCCGCAGCCGCGAAGGCGAGCCAGAGCGGATGGAAATGGCGGCTGGTCTCGTCGGTGGCGACGAAGGGATTGGCGGGGTTCCACGGGGCCTCCATCAGCGCGAGAAGGGCCGCGGCGTGCTGCCAGATATCCTCGTTCGGCTGGCCGGCCGAGATGTCCCATGCGGCGTGGGCCGCCGCCGTGCCGAGGATCGCGGCCGCGGCCAGAAGGAAGGCGAGGCGGGGCATGGCGGCGCGTCCGTCAAGCGCCCCGGCGGCGCCGCCCTGCTGCACTGCAAGCGGTGTCATCGTGCTCCGGTCCCCGGTCCTTGTTCGTCCGTCAGCGCCGCATGGCGGCCGACCGAGCCGGCGGCACGAGCCCCCCCTGCGGATACGGTCGCGGGGAGCATGGCCCCTTCGGGTAAAGGTTCCGTCAAGAACGAAAGGTCCCGGGCCAGGGCCCGGGACCTTGCAACGTTGATACGGCGCGGCGCGCGCGGGACCGCAGGCTATTCAGCCGCGGTTCATGCGGTTCTCGATCAACTCGTCGACCACCTGCGGTTCGGCCAGCGTGGAGGTGTCGCCCAAGCTGCCGAAGTCGTTCTCGGCGATCTTGCGCAGGATGCGGCGCATGATCTTGCCCGAGCGCGTCT
>CAZGHJ010000236.1:0-4569 GCA_964525355.1 uncultured Roseicyclus sp. | reverse complement strand
GTGATGCCCGCGCGCGCGCCTTCCTGCGCCAGCGATTTCACGATGCCCAGATCGCCCGCCTTGGTGGCGGCGTAGTTCACCTGGCCCGCCTGGCCCTTCTGGCCATTGATCGACGAGATCACGACGATGCGGCCGAACTTGCGCTCGCGCATGCCGGGCCAGATCGGGTGGATGGTGTTGAAAACGCCCGTGAGGTTCGTGGCGATGACCTCGTTCCACTGCTCGGGCGTCATGCGGTGGAACATCGCGTCGCGGGTGATGCCCGCGTTGGCGACGACCACCTCGATGGGTCCGAGATCGGCCTCGACCTGCGCGATCCCGGCCTTCGAGCTTTCGTAATCGGCCACGTCCCATTTGTAGGTCTTGATGCCGGTGGCTTCGGTGAAGGCCGCGGCCTTCTCGTCATTGCCGGCATAGGTGGCGGCCACGGTGTATCCTTCGGCCTGAAGCGCCTTCGAGATCGCCTCCCCGATCCCGCGCGACCCGCCGGTCACCAGTGCTACACGTCCCATCGTCTGTCTCCTCCAGTTTTTTTCTTCGGGGGCGGCGGGACAAGTCCCGCCCTACGCCCCGTGTCAGATCAGGGCCGCTCGACGCAGAGCGCCACGCCCATGCCGCCGCCGATGCACAGCGTCGCGAGCCCTTTCTTGGCGTCCCGGCGCTGCATCTCGAAGAGAAGCGTGTTCAGCACGCGCGCGCCCGACGCCCCGATCGGGTGGCCGATGGCGATGGCGCCGCCGTTCACGTTCACGATTTCGGGGTCCCAGCCCATGTCCTTGTTCACCGCGCAGGCCTGGGCGGCGAAGGCTTCGTTCGCCTCCACGAGGTCGAGATCCTCGACCTTCCAGCCCGCCTTTTCCAGCGCCTTGCGCGAGGCGTAGATCGGGCCCACGCCCATGATCGACGGATCGAGGCCCGCGGTCGCGTAAGAGGCGATCCGCGCCAGCGGTTCGATGCCGCGCTTCTCGGCCTCGTCGGCGGACATCAGAAGCGTCGCGGCCGCCCCGTCATTCAGGCCCGACGCGTTGGCCGCGGTGACGGAGCCATCCTTGGTGAAGGCGGGACGCAGCTTCTGCATCGCGTCCATCGTGGCGCCGTGGCGGATATACTCGTCGTTTTCCACGACCACGTCGCCCTTGCGCGTCCTGATCGTGACGGCCGTGATCTCGTCGGCGAACTTGCCGGCCTTCTGCGCCGCTTCGGCCTTGTTCTGGGAGGCCACGGCGAACTCGTCCTGCATCTCGCGCGAGATCTGCCATTGCTGGGCCACGTTCTCGGCGGTCTGGCCCATGTGATAGCCGTTGAACGCGTCCCAGAGCCCGTCGCGGATCATCGTGTCGATATAGGTGAGGTCGCCCATCTTCTGGCCTTGCCGCAGGGGCGCGGCATGGGGGCTCATGGACATGTTCTCCTGCCCGCCGGCCACCACGATCTGCGCGTCGCCCAGCATGATGTGCTGCGCGCCCAGCGCCACAGCGCGCAGGCCCGAGCCGCAGACCTGGTTTATGCCCCAGGCCGCGCTTTCCTTGGGAAAGCCCGCGTTGATATGCGCCTGGCGCGCGGGGTTCTGGCCCTGAGCGGCGGTCAGGACCTGGCCCAGGATGGTCTCGGAGATCTCGGACTTGTCCACGCCGGCCCGCTCGACCACGGCCTCGAGGACGACGCGGCCAAGCTCGTGCGCCGGCGTGTTTGCGTAGGAGCCGAGGAAACTCCCGACAGGCGTGCGCGCGGCACTGGCGATGACGACATTGGTCATGGGGATCCTTTCCCTTGTCCCTGTCCCCGAGCGCCGTCTCGCGCGCAGGGCCTTCTCCCGTTTTCGGGACAGGCGGCATTCCCGCTTGACGCGAAACGACACGCCCATCCTCGCGCAGGTGATAAGGTTCGGGATGGCGCGACACAACAGACAGTGTGTCTCAGGGCGCTGCAAACGGCGGCCCGGGCGCGGGGAAGCGGCGCCGACGAAGCGTCGTACGCGGGCGATGTCCGGACTGTCGGCGCGGACCTGCGGCGGGGTGCGTCGGCGTCAGCGGCCCATTCCGCCCAGCGCCCTGTCCTTGCCGTGTTCCCAGGGCGGCGTCATCGACGGGACCGCGAAATAGAACCCCTGAAGACAGTCGACACCGGCTTGTGTCAGCCACTCCGCCTCGGCCGCGGTTTCTACGTTTTCCGCCACGACCAGCATGTCGAAATGCCGGCCGAGCGAGATCAGCACCTCGGTCGCGACCTGATTGTCGGCATCCTTGTCGACATCGCGCACGAACTGCCCGTCGATCTTCAGGATGTCGAAGCAGAACCGCTTGAGGTGCCGGAACGCGGTGAAGCCCGCGCCGAAATCGTCGAGCGCGAAGGTGACGCCCTTGTCCTGGAACTCGTCCATGAACGCGTGGACGATTTCCGGCATCAGCATGACGGAGCTTTCGGTGATCTCCAGCACCAGACGTTCCACGGTTTCGGGATGGTTGCGAATGAACCGCCGCAGGATGCCCATCCATTGCGGATACCCGATGGACCGTGCCGACATGTTGACCGAGAGCCGCAGCGCGGGATGGGCGCGCAGGGCACGCAGCCCCACCGACAGCGCGGCGCAGTCGATGCGCCGCCCGAGGTCGCGTTCCTCCACGGCGCCCATGAAATCGCCGGCGGGGATGATCCGCCCCTCTGCGTCGAGCACCCGCGTCAGTCCCTCGTGGAAGGCGACGCCCTGGCCGTCGGCGCGCATCACGGGCTGGTAGGCAAGCGCCGCGTCGCCGCGATCCAGCGCCTCCTCCACCAGGTTCAGTGTGTTGCGATCCCGTTGCGACACCGCGACCTCGAGCGGGTTGCCGAAGCCCGGCTCCAGAAGGTGCCCGCGCCGCCGGCCGCCCTGGCGCGTGGGATCGCGCCGTTCGATGTCTGGTCTCATTCTGTCCTCCGGCGCGTCAACGGTATCGAGGGGGCCTGCGCAGGCCATCCCGCGAGCGGGATCATGCGCGTGTGTGGCCGCCATCCGTTAAGAAGACCTGAAAGCGGGCATTCGACAAAAAAGCCGAAAGCCGCCCGCCGAGGGGCGGTCGGTGCCCAGGCGCCGCGGCGGACGCGGAGGTTTCAGGAGCCGCGCAGAAGCGCCTCGATGACCGAGATGGCCTCGGGGCTGTCCCAGTGGGCGTCGCCGCGCAGCCGCGCGATCTCACGGCCCTGCGCGTCCAGGATGACCGTGATCGGAAGGCCGAAGACGCCCATCTCGCGCGCGATCTGCTGGTTGATGTCGCGGTATTGCGGCAGGTCGGTGACGCCGGTTTCGTCGAAGAAGCGCCGGATCGCCTGGGGCTGGTTGAAGCCGGTGGCCAGCGTCACCACGCCGAAATCGTCGCCGCCGAGCGTGTCGTGCAGGTTCTGGAGCGAGGGCATCTCCTCGCGGCAGGGCGCGCACCACGTCGCCCAGAAGTTCAGCACCACCATCCGCCCGGCGTAATCCCCAAGCGAGCCCTCGGTGCCGTCGGCGCGCTCGAACGGCAGGTCCGATGCGGCCACGGGCGTGTCGTGGATCACGAGGCCCCGCATCTCGCCGGTCAGCAGATCGTCAAGGTCTTCGGCGTTTGCACCCAGCGGGAGCGCGAGGTAGAGGACGACGGCAAGAGTTGTGCGAAACACCGATTTCTCTCCCTGAAGAAGGCGACAGGACATGACCAGACCGGGGTCCAACACGATGTGGGGCGGCCGCTTCGCCGCCGGGCCGGACGCGATCATGGAGGCGATCAACGCCTCGATCGGGTTCGACCGCCGCCTCGCGCGGCAGGACATCGAGGGATCCCGCGCCCACGCCGCCATGCTGGCCAGCGCAAGCATCATCAGCAATAGCGACGCCGAGGCGATCCGGGAAGGCTTGCTCACGGTCTTGTCAGAGATCGAGGCGGGCGATTTCACCTTTTCCACGGCGCTCGAGGATATCCACATGAACGTGGAGGCGCGGCTGAAGGAGATCGTGGGCGCGCCCGCCGGCCGGCTGCACACGGCGCGGTCGCGCAACGACCAGGTGGCGACCGATTTCCGCCTCTGGGTGCGGGAGCAGATCGACGCCGCCGTCACCGGCCTCGAGGCGCTGCAACGCGCGCTGCTCGGACAGGCCGAGGCGGGTGCGGACTGGGTCATGCCGGGCTTCACGCATCTGCAGACCGCGCAGCCCGTGACATGGGGCCATCACATGATGGCCTATGTCGAGATGTTCGGCCGCGACGCTTCCCGCTTCCGCGACGCGCGGGTGCGGATGAACGAGTGCCCCCTCGGCGCGGCGGCGCTGGCGGGCACGTCCTTCCCGATCGACCGGGAGATGACGGCCGAGGCGCTGGGCTTCGACCGGCCTTGCGCCAACTCGCTCGACGCGGTGTCCGACCGCGACTTCGCGCTGGAGTTCCTTGCGGCAGCCTCGATCTGCGCGATGCATCTCAGCCGCCTTGCCGAGGAGCTGGTGATCTGGACCTCGGCGCAGTTCCGCTTCGTTGTGCTGTCCGACCGGTTCTCGACCGGCTCCTCGATCATGCCGCAGAAGAAGAACCCCGACGCGGCCGAGCTGATCCGCGCCAAGATCGG
>CAZGHJ010000235.1:0-4604 GCA_964525355.1 uncultured Roseicyclus sp. | reverse complement strand
GAGATCACCATCAGGATCTTGCGCGCCTCGGGCCGCGCGAGCATCCGGCGATGCGCCCATTCCAGCGCCTCGCCGTCGATATTCTCCTTCAGTAGCCCCTCCTTCATCATCAGCCCGAGATTGTCGCGCACGCGCCGCCAGGGCGCGTCGGCGGGCTTGTAGATGATGTGGCGCAGGTCGTTCAGCCGGCCCGGCTGCTGCGGGCGGCCCTGGGCGAGCCATTCCTCGCGCGCCTTGCCGCCCTTCCAGGCGCGGGTGGTGAAGCCCAGGATCTCCACCTTCACGCCGCAGCGCTCCAGCGTGCGCGCCAGCACGTCGGCGCAGATCGCGGCGATGGAGATGGGCCGCCCGCGCATGGAGCCGGAATTGTCCAGCAACAGCGTCACGACCGTGTCGCGGAACTCGGTGTCGCGCTCCACCTTGAAGCTGAGCGGCGTCGTGGGGTTGGCCACGACCCGCGCAAGACGGCCGGCATCGAGGATGCCTTCCTCGCGGTCGAACTCCCACGAGCGGTTCTGTTGTGCCTGAAGCCGGCGCTGGAGCTTGTTGGCCAGCCGGCTGACCGCGCCCTTGAGGGGCTCGAGCTGCTGGTCGAGATAGGCGCGCAGGCGTTCGAGCTCCAGCGGCTCGGCCAGGTCCGTGGCCTCGATCTCCTCGTCATGCTCCGTCGAGAACACCGTGTAATCGGGATCGGCCTCGGAATGGGCGGGCGGCGGTGGCGGCGTCTCGGGCGCGTCGCCTTCGGGCAGTTCCTGCTCCTCGGCGTCCTCCATGTCGGCGCTGTCGTCCATGTCGACCTGCGCCTGGGCCGCGTCCTGTTCCTGCTCCTGCGAGCGCTCGGGCGAGGCTTCGGCATCCTCTTCCTCGCTGTCGTCCTCGCCGGTACTGTCCGGGGCGTCCTCCTGGTCGTCCTCGGCCCCTTCCTCGTCGCCTTCGTCGTCAAGCTCGTCCGGGTCGTCGCCCAACTGGTCGCCATAGCCCAGATCGTCGATCATCCTCCGGGCGAAGCGGGCGAAGGCGGTCTGGTCGCGCAGGACGGTGTCGAGATCCTCGAGCGTCGTGTCGCAGCGGTCCTCGATGAAGCCGCGCCAGAGCTCCATCACGTTGGCGGCCTCGGGCGGAAGGGGGCGGCCCGTGGCCAGATGCCGGATCAGGTAGCCCGCGGCGGTGGCCAGCGGCGCGTCGGCGGCGTCGCGGATCTCGCCATAGCCCTTGCGGCGGGCGTCATTGGCGATGCGCGCGTCGATGTTGCTGGCGGTGCCGGGCATGTCGCGCGCGCCCACGGCCTCGCAGCGGGCGGTTTCCATCGCCTCCATCAGGTCGCGGGCCATGGCGCCTTGCGGGGCGTAGCGCGCGGCCGTGCCGGTGTCGTGATACCTGTGGCGCAGCGCCAGCGCATCGGCCGTGCCGCGCGCCAGCAGCACCTCCTCGCGCGTCATGCGGCGGCTGATCTGCGGCAGGCGCACGCTGTCGGTGGCCAGCCCCGGCGGGTCGACCGAGTAGCTGACGGCGAGGTCGGGGTCGTCGGCCATGACCCGCGTGGCCTCGGCCAGCGCCTTCTTGAACGGTTCGGCGGGGTTGTCGGAGGGCGATTTGCTCATGCCCCGATATGTGGCGCGCCCGGGCCCCGAGAGCAAGTCGGATCCACCTAGTCGCCGCGCGGCGCCGTGATGCCCGCGTGGAGCGCGTCGCAGTAGATCAGGTCGTCCTCCAGCTCCGCGTCGAATATGCCACCGGTGGTCTCGGCGTTGCGGGACATGCGCCGCTGGTAGACCGCGCTGGCCGCGCCGATCATCGGCACGATCGCGTCGAAGGCGGCCTGAATCTCGGCCATGCCGGCCTCGTCCTGCCAGATCACGGCGGCCGTGGTGGCAAGATCGGCCTCGCGCAGCGCCGCGCCCGCGGCGGAGCCGTCGGGGGCCGCGGGATGGAGGCGCAGGGCCCGGAAGAGGCCCGTGCAGCGCAGCAGCGGGCGGGCCGCGCCCGCCTGGGCCAGCGCGTCGGCCATGGCGCGGTCGAGCGCCTCGCCCTCCGTCTGCGCCGGGGCTGCGGGGGCGAGGAGGCTGACGCAGAGGGCCAGGGCGAGGGCGCGCAGCGGCGGACAGGCCGCAAGGGCGCCGGTCGGAACAGGGGCCATGTCAGGTCACGAACCAGTCGACATCCGCGTTGCCGCCGCAGATCAGCACCGCGAGGCGTTCGTCCTTTCGCGGCACATAGGCGCCCGAGGTCAGCGCCGCGAGCGCCACCGCCGCGCCGGGCTCGCCCACCAGGCGCGCGGCCTCCCACAGCGCCTGGCCCGCGCGGTAGACCTCCGCGTCGCTCAGGACGAGGGCCGTGGAGACCCGCTCGCGGATCACGTCCCAGGCGTCGAGCCCGAGCCGCGGGCCGCCGAGCGAGCCGGCCGCGACGCCCGCGGCCTGCACGTCGATCTCCGGGCCCTCGCGCAACGAGCGCGCCAGCGTGTCGGTCCCTTCCGTTTCCACCGAGACCACGTTGACCCGGTCGCCGAACCACGCCGCGATGCCGCCGATCAGCCCGCCGCCGCCCGTGGCCACCAGGATCGTGTCGAGCGATCCGGGCCCGCCCATCTGCGCCTCGATCTCGCGCGCGACGGTGCCCTGGCCCGCCAGCGTCCAGTGGGTGTCGTAGGGATGCACCGACAGCGCGCCCGTGGCCTTAGCCGCCTCGGCGTATTCGGCCATGCAGTCGGCCACGGAACCCTCGGTCAAGACCACCTCGCCCCCGAAGGCGCGCATCCGGCGGAGTTTTTCCTCCTTCGCGATGGCGCGCGGCACGTAGATCTTCGAGGCATGGCCCAGTTCGGTCGCCGCATGGGCCACCGCCGCGCCGTGATTGCCGCCCGAGGCCGCGACGACGCCCGCCTTTGGCACGGCGCGGGCCAGCATGTTGTTGAAGGCGCCGCGCACCTTGAAGGAGCCCGTGACCTGCGTCTGCTCGAGCTTCAGCGTCACGGGGCAGGGCAGGCCGAGCGCGGCCGGCTCAAGCGTCAGGATCGGGGTCTGCCGCAGATGGGGGCCGATGCGGGTCGCGGCGGCGGCGATGTCGTCTTGGGTCGGGTATGCCATGGGCGCGACCTTGGCCGCCGCGCGCGGCGGCGTCAACGCGGGAGGCTCAGGTCAGGCGGGCGCACCAGTCGATGCGCCGCCCGCCGTCATAGGGCAGCGCCAACCCCTCGGCGATCAGCACCGCACCCACGTCCCGACCGTCGAGCGACAGGCGCACCAGTCTGCGGCCGAAACGGTCCGACCCGGCGAGTGCCGCGTCCACCCTTCGCGCCTGCGCGACCAGCGCCCGCAGCCGCTGCGTGGCCTGCCGGGCCAGCCGCGCCTCGGCGGCGCAGCCCGGTTCGAAGGACTCGGGCGTGTCGAACCCGGTGAGCCGCGCGCGAAACGGGCCCGTCGCGGCGCAGGTCATGTCCACCGTATCGCCATCGACGACCGAGGTGACACGGCACGCAACCGGGTCCGGGGACACGGCGGTCGCGCTCACCTCGACCGGCTGGCAGGACGCAAGGAACAACGCGGCCGCCGCGCCGAGAACGCCCAATCCAAGGCTTGTCAGGGATCGCCACGATGTCGGGAATTTCGCCATGGCACGGGCGGTACCCCCGCATCACGGCAAAAAAGAGGCGCGGCAGAGGCCTTTCGCGCTGGCTAGCCCGCATCCGAGGGAAGCAGCACCGCCTCGCGGCAGCGGGTCAGATCCTCGCGCGCCATGCGCAGCGCGCCGAGGTCGCCGTGTTCCATCGCATGGGCGAGAAGCGCCACATGGGCCGCGCGCGCCGCACTTTGCCGGGCGGCGAGGTCGCGCGCCTGCTCGGGCGTCGTGACGCTGAGGAGGATCTCGTCGATCCGCTCCAGATGGTTGCGGGTGATCGCGGACCCGGCCTGCCATCCATGCACCGAGAGATGTCCCGCGATCCGGCCCGCGCAGTCGTTGAAGAAGCGCACGATCTCCGGCAGGGGCTCGGGCAGGGGGTTTCCCGCCGCCGGCGGTGCGGCCAGCAGGGTCAGGGCGATGAGGGATGCGGCGTGACGCTTTCGTGACATGGCCCGAAGGTTAACCACGAAAGCCTTACGATCCCGCTAACCATCCCGTGAACGGCGCGCGCAGGGGACGGATCCGGGGCGCCCCGGCCTTGAATGGCGCGAAATCCGGGCAGGGCGCGCCCGGCGCGGGCCTCAGCCCAGGCTCATGGAGGCCGCGCTCTCGGGCAGTTCCTCGTCGAAGCAGCGCTGGTAGAACTCCGCCACCGTCTGGCGTTCCAGTTCGTCGCACTTGTTGAGGAACGAGACCCGGAAGGCGTAGCCCACATCGCGGAAGATCTCGGCGTTCTGCGCCCAGTTGATGATCGTGCGCGGGCTCATCACGGTGGACAGCTCGCCATTCATGAAGGCGGTGCGCGTCAGGTCGCCCACGGTCACCATCTGGCTGACCGTCCGGCGGCCCTGCTCGGTGTTGTAATGGGGGTTCTTGGCCAGCACGATCGCGGTCTCGGCGTCGTGGCTGAGGTAGTTCAGCGTCGCGACCAGGCTCCAGCGGTCCATCTGCGCCTGGTTGATCTGCTGCACGCCGTGATAGAG
>CAZGHJ010000234.1:0-4653 GCA_964525355.1 uncultured Roseicyclus sp. | reverse complement strand
GCATGGAGGTGGTCGACGCGATCAAGCGCGGCCGCGGCCGCAACGGCGCGGTGATCGGTGAGCCGGATCGCATGGTCGCCGTCCGCGCGCTCGAGGACGACCCCGTTCTGCCGGAGCCCGAGGCCGAGGACGGCTAGCCCGGCCCCGGGGGAAGCGCCGAACAGGGCATCGAGCCCTCTCCGGCGCTGCTGACCGCGGCGTTTGGCCGATGTTCGCGGCGGGGCCGGGCGTCGTGTGCGATTATTCGTACGAATAATCGCATCTCCCGGATCGCCTCGGAGATGCGGCGTGCTGGCGGACGTGCTTCCTGCCGGGACAGGGGGCCGGGCGCAGGCGCGTGATGGCGATTGACGCCTGCCTCGGCAAGGCCTAGCTCGCGTTCATGGCACGCGCACCGCTCCTCCAGCTTTCCGGTCTGACCCTCGGCTTCGGGGGGGCGCCGCTCTTCGACGGCCTCGACCTCGTGGTTCATCCCGGCGACCGCCTTGCGCTCGTGGGGCGCAACGGGTCCGGCAAATCCACGCTCATGAAGGTCATGGCCGGGATCATCGAGCCCGACGCGGGCACCCGCATCCTGCCCGACGGCGCGCAGGCGGGCTATCTCGAGCAGGATCCCGATTTCACGGGTTTCGCCACGCTGGGCGATTTCGCCTCGGCCGCCCTCGGTCCCGGCGAGGACTGGCGCGTGGAGGCGGCGGCCGAGGGGCTCGCGCTCGATCTGGCGGCAGATCCCGCGCGCGCCTCGGGGGGCGAGCGGCGGCGTGCGGCGCTGGCAAAGCTTCTGGCCGAGGCCCCGGACCTGATGCTGCTCGACGAGCCCACGAACCATCTCGACATCGCCGCGATCGGGTGGCTCGAGGGGGAACTGTCCCGCACCCGTGCGGCCTTCATCACGATCTCGCACGACCGCGCCTTCCTGCGGCGGCTGGCGCGCGCCACGCTCTGGCTAGATCGGGGGGTGGTGCGGCGCATGGACCGGCCTTTCGAGCAGTTCGAGGACTGGCGCGACGCGATCTGGGCCGAGGAAGACCTCGCGCGTCACAAGCTCGACCGCAAGATCAAGGCCGAGGCGCGCTGGGCCGTGGAAGGCATCAGCGCGCGGCGCAAGCGCAACCAGGGCCGCGTGCGCGAACTGGCGAAGCTGCGAGAGACCCGCTCGGAAATGATCCGCCGGCAGGGCACCGCGGCACTCGACCTCGACGCGGCCCCGCAGGGCGCCAAGCGCGTGATCGAAGCGCGCGGGATCTCGCGGAGCTACGGCGACAGCGTGATCCTCGCGCCCTTCGACCTGCGCGTGCTGCGCGGCGACCGGGTGGCCATCGTGGGACCGAACGGGGCGGGCAAGACCACGCTTCTGAAGATGCTGACGGGCGAGGCGGCACCGGACACGGGCGAGGTGCGCCTCGGGCCGGGCCTCGAGATCGCGGTTTTCGACCAGGCCCGCGCCGCGCTCGACCCCGACGCGACGCTCTGGGAGAGCCTGACCGCTGATCCCGCGCTGGGCGGCGGCGGGCGCTCCGACCAGGTCATGGTGCGCGGAACCCCCCGGCACGTGGTGGGCTATCTCAAGGACTTCCTCTTCGACGAGGCGCAGGCGCGGGCGCCGGTGCGCTCGCTGTCCGGCGGAGAGAAGGCGCGGCTGCTGCTGGCGCGGATCATGGCGAAGCCCTCGAACCTGCTGGTGCTCGACGAGCCGACGAACGACCTCGACGTGGAGACGCTGGACCTCTTGCAGGACACTCTGGCGGGCTACGACGGCACGGTGCTGCTGGTCAGCCACGACCGCGATTTCCTCGACCGGGTGGCGACGCTGACCGTGGCGCTGGAGGGGCAGGGCAAGGCTGTCGTCTACGCGGGCGGCTGGTCCGACATGCAGGCGCAGCGCGCCGCGGCCGGACGCGATGACGCCGGGGCGCAGGCCACGCCCATGCCCTCGGCCGCGCCGGCGCCGAAAACCGCGAAACCCAGGGCCGAGGCGCCGCCGCCTCGGGCCGCGGGCCTGACCTTCACCGAGGCGCACCGGCTCGACGCGCTGCCGGCCGAGATCGCCCGGCTCGAGGCCGAGATCGCAAAACTGGCGGAATTCCTCTCCGATCCCGAGGTCTATGGCAGCGCGCCGGCCAAGGCCGAGAAGGCGAGCGCCGCGCTGGCCGACCGGCAGGCGAAGCTGACCGCGGCCGAGGAGGAGTGGCTGACGCTCGAGGAAAAGGCCGCCGGCTAGTCTGCCGCACGCCGGGTGTGCCCCGCGCCGCACGTCCTCACCGCGACCCGCTTGCGCCAAGCCACACAATCCGGTCTCGGCCCCGCGCCATCCGCTCGGCGCTGACGGACGGAGAATGGCGATCCCCGCGGCGACCATGATGACCGCAGGGACCGCCATGGACCCGTCACGAACAGATGCCGGCCAGGTCCGCCCCGTCCCAGGGCGGAACCTCGGAGACGTCGTCGGCGCGCGATTGCAGCGGGGCGACCGGCATCACCTGACCGATCAGCCGTTCCAGCCGCGCGGTCCGCGCGCCGCCCGGATCGAGGGCCCGGCAGCAGACATATTCCTCGACCAGCGAGGCCTGGACTTCGTAGCCGTAATCGAGAAAGCGCCGCGCATCCTGCGGGTCGAACAGGTAGGGATCCTCGATGCGGGCATGTTCGGCAAAGGCGCGGGCCGGGTGGTAATCGGTGATCGCGCGGTTCTGCCATTGCCAGACATGCGTCATCTCATGGGCGAAGAACATCGCGGCGGCAAGGCTGCGCCGGCCGTCGCGCGCGGCGACGTAATCGGGCAGCCAGAAGGCGGGGCGCACCCACATGGTCTGGAACAGCACGATGCCGGCGGTGCGCGCCTCGATCGTCGGGCCATCGGGCGGTGGCCATATACGCTCGCGGCAGGTCACCTGTGGTCTGGCCGGATAGGTTCGCGTCACCAGGCCGATCAGCGGCGTCCGGGCGATCCGCACCGGCGCGGCGTCGAAGCTGTCGCCTTTCAGTTGCGTGACATAGGCGGTCTCGGCCTCGGTCAGCGGGCGGCCGCAGGCCAGAAGCGGCAGGCAGAGGGCGAGGAGGAGGAGCGCGCGCATGACGCCTCAGAGTGGCGGGATTCCCCGGCGCTGGAAAGGGGGGCGGCGCGCCGGCTTGACGCGGATCAAGGCGCCGATGCCGCGGCCGCGCGAGGATCGGTCGAAAGGAGGATGCAGCATGCACCTTTTCAAGAGCTTGACGATCGCCGCCTGCCTGGCCCTGCCGGGGATGTCCCACGCGCAGGACGCGACCGAGGGGGCGACGCTTTACGCGGATTTCTGCGCCGTCTGCCACGGCGTCTCGGGCACGGGGGACGGGCCCATGGCCGAGGTCCTGACCGTCGCGCCGACCGACCTGACCGCGCTGGCGGGCGGCGATGGCTTCCCGATCCTGCGCGTGGCACGCCAGATCGACGGGCGTCACCCGATCCAGGCCCATGGCGGCGCGATGCCGCTTTACGGACAATGGTTCGAGGGGGACGGGGCGGATGTCGTCCTGCAGACCGAAAGCGGTCAGCCGGTGATGATGAGCCGCCCGATCGCCGACCTGATCGCCTATCTGATGGACCTGCAGTCATGAGGGTGCTGCCCCCCGTGCTGCCCCCCGTGCTGCCCCCTGTGCTGCCCCTCGTGCTGGCCCTGGCCTGTCTGGGCCCTGCGCCCGCCCTTGCCCAGGACGCGGCGCGCGGCGCGGTCCTTTTCGAGCGGCATTGCGCGGTCTGCCACGGGCTGGAGCTTGCCGGCGACGGACCCATGGCCGAGGTTCTCGCGGTGCCGCCGCCGGACCTCGCGCGCATCGCCGCGCGCTATGACGGCTTTCCACGCGTCGGCATGGCGTGGAAGATCGACGGGCGCGATCCGCTGGTCAGCCATGGCGGCGACATGCTGGTCTTCGGCCGGGTCTTCGGCGAGATGAGCACCGTCATGCGCGACGGCAGCCAGACGATCCTGACGGCGCCGGAAGTGGTGGACCTCGTGGCCTATCTGGAGGCCGCGCAGGAGTGAGATGCGGCGCGACCGCAGGCCGGTGAAAGCTCCGCCGGGCGGCCTGTCATGCCCCGAACGGCCGGAGCGTCAGGGCGCCTGACCTCCGGGCGGCTGGCGGCGGTCCGGGTGCGGGCTGGACAGATCGGCGCCGGTCCGCTATCACCTTGCGCCAGATTTGCTGCATTTTCAGCAAGTTCGTTGATTTCGCTTTTTCATGTTACGTTACCAGTTCCGAGATTGCCCATGATCCGCGTCATTTACGCGTCCAGACCCACGCAGCTTTCACCGACCGATATCGAGGACATCGAGGCGGTTTCCGCCCGCAACAACGCGGCGCGCGGTCTTACCGGCATACTGATCCACGACGCGGCCTTCTTCCTGCAGATCATCGAGGGACCGGACGAGGCGGTCGATGCCCTGCTGCGAACGCTCGAGAAGGATCCGCGCCACACGGACATGGCCGTGGTCTTCCGCACCCGGATCGACGCGTCCTCGTTTCCGGGTTGGGACATGCGGCTGATCGAGAACGACGCGATACAGAACCCGGTGCTGTCGCCTTACGCCACCGACAACCGGATCGCGCCGGACTCGCTTCTGGCGACACAGCTGAACGCATTGGCACGGGACATCGCGGATTATTTCTGAGCGGGGG
>CAZGHJ010000233.1:0-4665 GCA_964525355.1 uncultured Roseicyclus sp. | reverse complement strand
CTGATGGTGGTGATGATCCGCTACTGGTTCTTCGCCGCCTTCGTCATCGCCATCGCCGCGCGGGCCCGTGGCGGCATCGCGCGCGCCGCCCGCACCGACCAGCCCTGGCTACAGGCCGGGCGCGGCGCGCTTCTGGCCGTCGAGATCTGCGTCATGGTGCTGGCCTTCACGGTGCTGGGCCTTGTCGAAAGCCACGCGGTCTTCACCTGCTATCCGCTCCTGATCGCCGCCCTGTCGGGCCCGATCCTGGGCGAGCGCGTGGGCTGGCGGCGCTGGAGCGCGATCGGCGTGGGTTTTCTCGGCGTGCTCATCATCCTGCAACCGGGCTTTCGCGTCTTCGAGATCGAGGCGCTGATCCCGCTGACCTCGGCCTTCATGTTCGCGCTCTATGGCCTGCTGACCCGCTATGCCGCCCGCCGCGACAGCGCCGAGACGAGTTTCTTCTGGACCGGCACGGTGGGCGCCGTGGTCATGACCGCCATCGGCGTCTGGTTCTGGGAGCCGATGGCGCCCGGCGACTGGGCCTGGATGATCGCGCTGTGCATCACCGGGGTTTCGGGCCACTGGCTGCTGATCAAGACCTATGACGTGGCCGAGGCGAGCCAGGTGCAGCCCTTCGCCTATTTCCAGCTTGTCTTCGCCGCGGCCCTCGGGCTTCTCGTCTTCGGCGAGACGCTGGAGCTGAACGTGGCCCTCGGCGCCGCGCTGGTGGTCGCCGCGGGGCTCTTCACGCTGTGGCGGGCGCGGCAGCGCGACATCGCAGGTTAGCGCAACAGCCGCTCGGTCATGCCGATCGCGGGCAGTTCGCCGGTCAGTTGCGCCTCGTAGATCGGGATGCTTTCGGTCACGCGCATGATGTAGTTGCGCGTCTCGGAGAACGGGATCGCCTCGATCCAGTAGAGGATGCCGTCCGCGTCCTCGTCGCGGGGGTCGCCGAAGCGCGCGATCCACTCCAGCGCGCGCCCCGGCCCGGCGTTGTAGCCCGCGGAGACCAGCACGATGTTGCCGTCGAAGCGCGCGTTCAGATCCGCGATATAGGCCGTGCCGAGCAGCGCGTTGTAGTCCGGGTCCGACAGCACGCGGTCGCTCTCGTAGGCGATGTCGAGCGCGGCCGCGGTGTCGCGACCGGTGCCCGGCATGACCTGCATCAGCCCCATGGCGCCCGCGGGACTGACGACGCGCGGGTCGAATTCCGATTCGCGCCGCGCGATGGACAGCGCGAGGGCGGCGTCCACGGGCCAGTCGCCGCGGGCGAGGTCCGTGACGGGGTAATAGGCGCGCATGATCTCGTGCCCGTTCTGCGCCGCGCGCTTGGCGATGCGCAGCGCCAGATGCCCGTCGCCCAGTTCCAGCGCGAAATCGCCCAGAAGCCCCGCCTCCCTGCGCGAGAGGCTCTCGGTCAGATGGGTCAGGAACCGCTCCGCCAGTTGGCTCTCGCCGGCCTCGTAGAGCAGCAGGGCCGCGTGAAAGACGGTGGACGACGTGAAGGAGGCCTGCCGCCAGTCGCCGAAATCCTCGTCGCCGATGAAGGTCGGATCCACCGGCAGCCCGCCACGCTCGGCCGCAAGCTGGCCGTAGAAGCTCGACTGGTTCCGCGCGCCGAGCCCGTATGCCTCGGCGGCTTCGGCCGCGTTGCCCAGCGCCTCGTGCGCGCGGCCCAGCCAGTAGCCTGCCCGACCCACCGAGATCGGGCTGGCCACCGTGTCGCGGAACGCCTCGAAATGGCCGGCGGCGGTCTCGAACCGCCCCTGCCGGAAGGCGCAGTAGCCCGCGATCCATTCCAGTTCGGCAAAGG
Organism: uncultured Roseicyclus sp.; assembly: GCA_964525355.1. GTDB lineage: Bacteria > Pseudomonadota > Alphaproteobacteria > Rhodobacterales > Rhodobacteraceae > Roseibacterium. Next base: position 2,870 of record CAZGHJ010000233.1, on the reverse strand, counting down.
CGCTGCCATCCGCCTCGGGCGTGATGAAATGGTTGGCGGCGTAGTCGTGGCAGGTTCCGAATTCGCCCTCGCGCATCACGTCGCGGGCGAGATCGGCGCGCCGGTCGGCCCAGGCCACGGGGCGGCCCAGCGCCTCGGCCGAGGTGGAGCGTTCGGCCAGAAGTTCGCCCGCGCTCTCCCACAAGCCCGCGCCGATGCGCCAGATGAAGCGCTCGTAGGCGAGGCCGGGATCGTCCTGCAGCGCCTCGGGCACCCGCTCGATCGCGGCGTCGACGCCGGGCTCGCGGTTGCGCAGCGCAAGGCGCGCCTCGGCCAGCGGGTGCCAGTCCTCGGGCACGAACGGGAACATGGCGCGCGCGCGATCCTCGGCCCCCTCCCACAGAAGGTGATCGAGCCTGCGCATGTGCAGGTCCCCCTCGTCCAGGAGCGAGGCATTGGCCGAACGCAGCGCCGCGGCCTCGTCGCCCGACATGACCAGGCCTGTCCAGGCCCGGATCACCACGTCGCGCGCGGCGTCGTCCTCGCCCTCGGCCCGCAGCGCATTGGCCAGCGCCAGCGCGCCGAGGCCGGTCTGCGGCGGCTGATCCTCGAAATAGGCCATGACGCGCGCGGCCGCGCCGCCACGGGGGATCGACGGCTCGCCGCGGGCGCGCAGGAAGTCCAGGCCGGGCCAGTCGGGATTGCGCGAGAGAAACCGCTCGTAATCCTCGAAGGGCGAGCCGCCCCGGCGCAGGAGCGTCCATTCGATGAGGTCGCGGGCGATCTGGTCGTCGAGCGCGTTCTGCGCCTCCCGCGCGAGCCCGATGTCGCCCGACCCGGCCGCCCGGACGCCCGTGCCGAGAAGATCCGCATCCGCAACGGCGGGGCTGGGCCCGAGGCAAAGGCACAGGACAAGCAGCAGGCGACGCATGAAAACACTCCGGCAACAGGATGGCCGCAAAGATAAGACCTCGGGAGGCCACCGCAACTCACGAACTTGGCATTCCCGCAGCCCTTGGGTAGGGTCCGCGCCACCGCAGAGAGACACCTCATCAGGAAAGACCGATCCGCGATGTTCAAAGGATCCATGCCCGCGCTCGTCACGCCGTTCCGGGGCGACGAGGTGGATTACGAAGCGCTGAGTGCGCTGGTCGAATGGCAGATCGCCGAGGGCGCGCACGGGCTGGTTCCCGTCGGCACCACCGGCGAGAGCCCGACGCTCAGCCACGAGGAGCATGAAGGCGTGATCGAGGCCGTGGTCGCCGCCGCCGCCGGTCGCGTGCCGGTGATCGCGGGGGCGGGGTCGAACAACACGGTCGAGGCGATCCGTTTCGTGGAGCACGCCAAGGCCGTCGGCGCCGATGCCGCGCTGGTCGTGACGCCTTATTACAACAAGCCGACGCAGAAGGGCATGATCGCCCATTTCGCCGCGCTGAACGAGATCGGCATCCCCATCATCATCTACAACATCCCGCCCCGCTCGGTGGTGGACATGCTGCCCGCCACCATGGGAGAACTGGCCGGGCTGCCGAACATCGTGGGCGTGAAGGACGCGACCGGCGATCTGGCGCGCGTGCCGCAACAGCGGATCACCTGCGGCAAGGATTTCGTGCAGCTTTCGGGCGAGGATGCCACCGCAGTGGGCTTCAACGCGCAGGGCGGCGTGGGCTGCATCTCGGTCACGGCGAACGTGGCGCCCCGACTTTGTGCCGAGATGCAGGCGGCGACGCTTGCGGGCGATTACGCCAAGGCGCTGGAGTATCAGGACCGGCTCATGCCGCTCCACGAGGCGATCTTCACCGAGCCCGGTGTCGCGGGGGCGAAATACGGGCTTTCGGTTCTGGGCAAGTGCTCGGACGCGGTGCGCCTGCCGCTGACGGGGCTGGAGGACACCACGAAGCAGAAGATCCAGGCCGCGATGCGTCATGCCGGGCTCATCTCCTGACGGACCGCGGCCCGGCGAGGTCGCGCTGAGCTTCGATCCCGGGGACCGGGCCGAGGCGCATCTGGCCTTCATCGGCCATATCCGCTCCCCCTGGGCGAAGGGCACGGCGCCCAAGAACCTGCGTGCGGCCCGCGAGACGGGCGAGGGCGCGCGGATCGAGCTTCTGCCCGACTACGCGCCGGGCCTCGCCGGCCTGATCGTCGGGCAGGCGATCCAGGTGCTGTACTGGGTCGACCGCGGCCAGCGCGACCTGATCGTGCAATCGCCCCGCCACAGGGACGGCCCACGGGGGGTCTTCGCGCTTCGCTCGCCGGTGCGGCCCAACCCCATCGCGCTGGGCACCTCGGTCATCACCGCGCTCGACCCGGACACGGGCGTCATCGGTATCGACGCCACCGACGCCTTCGACGGCACGCCCGTCCTGGACATCAAGCCGTGGATTTCCACCGTCGACGTGCCCCCGGGCTGGCGGCCGGAGCCCTGAGCGCCTATATCCCGGCTCCATGGCCAAACCGAAAGACAACCCCAATTACAAGGTCGTCGCCGAGAACCGGCGCGCGCGCTTCGACTACGCCATCGAAGAGGATCTCGAGGTCGGGATCATCCTCGAAGGCTCCGAGGTGAAGAGCTTGCGCGCCGGCGAGGCCAACATCGCCGAAAGCTACGCCACCGTGGACAACGGCGAGTTGTGGCTGGTGAACGGCTATATCGCGCCCTACGTGCAGGCCAAGACCTTCGGCCACGAGGAGCGGCGGCGGCGCAAGCTTCTGGCCTCGAAGAAGGAACTCGCGAAGCTCTGGAACGCCACCCAGAGGCAGGGGATGACGCTGGTGCCGCTGGTGCTCTACTTCAACCACAAGGGCATCGCGAAGATGAAGATCGGCATCGCCAAGGGCAAGAAGACCGCCGACAAGCGCGAGACCTCGGCCAAACGCGACTGGAACCG
>CAZGHJ010000232.1:0-4697 GCA_964525355.1 uncultured Roseicyclus sp. | reverse complement strand
GGCGACACGCTCACCTGGGTCGAGGGCGCGCGCAAGACGCTCAACGACAGGATCCTGCGCCCCGCGTCCGATCCGTTCCAGCCCACGGGCGGCCTGGTGGACCTCAACGGCAATCTCGGCCGCGCGGTGATGAAGGTCTCCGCCGTGGCCAGCGAACGCCACGTGATCGAGGCGCCGGCGGCCGTGTTCCACGACCAGGCCGCCGTGAAGGAGGCCTTCCGGGCCGGGCACCTGAACCGCGACGTGGTCGTCGTCGTCCGCTTCCAGGGGCCCCGCGCCAACGGCATGCCGGAATTGCACGCGCTCACGCCCATGCTCGCCGTCCTGCAGGATCGCGGCCACAAGGTCGCGCTCGTCACCGACGGGCGCATGTCGGGCGCGTCGGGCAAGGTGCCCTCGGCCATCCATGTCGCCCCCGAGGCGCTCGACGGCGGCCCGATCGCGAAACTCCGCGACGGCGACCTCGTCCGGGTGGACGCGACCGCCGGCACGCTCGAGGCCCTCGTCGAGGACATCGCCGACCGCCCCGCCGTCACGCCCGACCTCGCCGAGAACGGCTGGGGCGTCGGCCGCGAGCTTTTCGAGATCTTCCGCGACCGCGCCGGCCCCGCCACCGCCGGCGCCGCCAGCGTCCTCTAGACCCATCCGGCCATGCCCCTTCTTCTTGTTTCAAATACGGCCGCCGGAGGCACCTGCCGCGCCAAGGTCCCTCCGGGGCCGCGGCGCGGCATCGCCCGCCCAGACACCCGAGCCTGCCCATGACCCCGACCGAACAATCCCGCATCGCCCGCGACATCGCCCATCTTGCCCCCATCATCCCCGTGCTCGTCGTTGATGACGCGGCGCAGGCCCGCCCGCTGGCCGAGGCGCTCGTCTCAGGCGGGCTCCCGGCGCTCGAGGTGACCCTCCGCACGCCCGCCGCGCTCGACGTGATCGCCGCCATGGCCGAGGTGCCGGGCGGCGTGGTGGGCGCGGGGACGCTGATCACGCCCGAGGATGTCCGCGACGCCAAGGCCGCCGGCGCGCGATTCGGCGTCTCGCCCGGCGCCACCGATGTCCTGGTCGAGGCCTGCATCGCCGAGGGGCTGCCGCTCCTGCCCGGGGCGGCCACCGCATCGGAGGCGATGGCGCTGCTGGCGCGCGGCTTCGACATGCTCAAGTTCTTCCCCGCCGAGGCAGCGGGCGGGGCGGCGTTTCTCAAGGCCCTTGCCGCGCCCCTGCCGCAGATCGCCTTCTGTCCCACCGGGGGCGTGACGCCCGAGAACGCGCGCCAGTACCTGTCCCTGCCCAACGTGCTCTGCGCCGGAGGCTCCTGGGTCGCGCCGCCTGCCATGCAGGAGGCGGGCGACTGGGCCGGCATCGCGGCGCGCGCGCGCGAGGCGGCGAAGCTGGCCTGAGCGGCGCCGCCCGACCGATCGTCGCACGGGCCGATTCCCGCCGAATGGAACCCGGTGCCTGCGCCAAACGTTGCCCAACACATGGACGTGATTGGCGTCCCGCGACGCGATCACCCATGTGGGCAGAAGACGCGCCCGCCCTCCCCGGCGGCGCGGCAATCGAGCGATGAAAGGAAAGACCAGAATGACTTCTCGATTTTCGGCACGGATCGGCCGCACGACCCTCGCGGCGGCCCTGGCATTCGGCGCGGCGCCCGCGCTGGCCGGTGGCATCGCCGAACCCGCACCCGCGCCCGCCGTGGTCCCGGCAGCCCCGGCCCCGGCCATGGGCGGAGACTGGACCGGCGCCTATGGCGGTGTCCAACTCGAATACGGCGATGCCGACCTCTCCGGCGTCCTCACGGAGGACGGCTCGGGCGCGCTGGCCGGCATTTTCGGCGGCTATCGCTATGATTTCGGCACCTTCGTCCTGGGCGCCGAGCTTGACCTGAACGCGGCCGACATCGATCTGGACGCCGCGGGCGGCAACATCGACACGGTCAGCCGTCTGGGTCTCGAGGCCGGTTACGACGCGGGCCCGGCCCTGATCTACGGCACCGCAGGCGCCGCGATCGCCACGCTGGACGCAGGCAACGACACGCTGCGCGGCGATGGCTATTTCTACGGCGTCGGCGTCGATTACGCCGTCACCGACCGGGTCACGGTCGGCGCGGAGCTGCTCCAGCACGAGTTCGAGGATTTCGACTCCGTCAACGGGCTCGACGCCAGCGCCACGACCTTCGGTGTCAACGCCGCACTGCGGTTCTGATCCCGGCAAACATCCTGTCCCGGGGCGTCGCGCACGCTCCGGGGCAGGGCTCCTTCAGGCGGCTTGCGCCTGCCGCGCGGCGAAGACGCACAGCTGCTCCACGGCCTCCGCAAAAGCCGCGTCCGGCAGCGTCATCGCGACGCGCACATGCCCCGCCGCCGCCGCGCCGAAACTCTCTCCCGGCATGACGGCGACGCGGGTCTCGTCCAGAAGTCCTTCGGCGAAGGCAACCCCCGACAATCCGGTGCCTCGCACGTCGATCATCACGTACATCGCCCCGTCGGGCGGTGTGGCGCGGAGCACGTCCTGGCGCGCGAGCCGCTCCATCACGAGGTCGCGCCGCCGCCGGAACGGCGCAGCGACGGCGGCCTCTGCCTGCGTCCCGGCCTCGAGCGCGTAAAGCGCCGCCTCCTGGATGAAGCCCGGCACCCCGTAGGTGGTATGGGTGGCAAGCTGGATCATGTCGGCGACCACATCGGCCGGTCCCGCGACCCAGCCCAGCCGCGAGCCCGTCATCGCATGGCTTTTCGACATCGATCCCACCGTCAGCGTGCGCGCGAACATGCCCGCGCGGCCCGCGAAGGGCAGGTGGCGCCCGGACCAGACCTGCGCGTCGTAGACCTCGTCGGAGATCACCCAGAGGTCGCGGGCCTCGGCCGCGCGCGCGATGCCATCGAGCGTCTCGGGCGTGTAGACGGCGCCCGTGGGGTTGTTGGGCGAGTTGATCAGAAGGCTCCGCGCGCCGCTCTGCCGTGCCGCGGCCGCGATGTCGCGCTCGCGCGGCTGGAACCCGGTTTCGGGGCCGGCGCGCACCGGCACGGGCACCGCGCCGACGGCGCGGATCGTGCCGGGATAGGTCGCGTAGTAGGGGTCGATCAGAAGGCCCGCATCCCCCTCGTCGAGCGCGGCGTGATGGGCCGCGAAAAGCCCGGACTGTCCGCCGGGCGTGATCAGCACGTTGTCGCGGGAAAACGGCACCCCCGCGCTCTCGGTCAGCCGTGCCGCGACCTTGTCGCGAAGCGCGGCGATCCCCGGAACGGCGGCGTAACCCGTGTGACCTGCACGGGCGGCGCGGTGCATTTCGTCGAGGATCGCGGCGTCGGTGCCGATATCGTGTTCGCCGATGGTCAGTTCCAGCACCGGTTCGCCCGCCTCCTTCATGGCGCGGGCGCGGTAGAACACGGACCAGGCGTCATCCTCGCCGCCCAGCAGGCTTCGGATGCGAGTGGAGGATCTGGGCATGGCGCGCGCTCCGGGGCGGGGGTGGGGCAGGGGTAGAGGCGTGGGCGCAGCGCCCACGGGGCGCAGAAAACACGGGGCACGCCCCCGCGGCAAGCCCCGCGGAGCCGTCTCAGCCGCGGTGGGTGTCGTGATCGGCGCGGACGAGCGCGTAGGAGACCGCGATGCGGCGGCGCAATTCTTCGGGCGGCGTGGCCCAGGGCACCAGCACCCAGCCCGAGCCCGAGAGATCCGGGTGCGACACCGCCTGGCCATTGGCCAGCATCGCGTCGGCATCGGCGCGGCGCATGCGGATGCTCAGGCCGTCGCCGGTCTCGGTATAGGCCGCGAACATGCGTCCGCGTATCGTCCAGACGACCATGCCGGGGCCGAAGGGCTCCGCGCGCATGGTCTCGTCGAGACCGCGGCAAATCCTGTCTGCAAAGGCTTCGTGCATCGATCCTTTGGCGCCCGGTGTTTTCGCATGCAATGGAATACAACCCCGCCCGGCCGGTCAAGACGCGACGCCCTGGCCCGGCATGCCGCGTTCTGTCGCGCCCGTTCCCTTTCGCGCCGTTCCCTGCTACGCCCGCCCGCGAAGTCGTGAACCCGCAAAAGGCACAGGCGATGGTCGAGATCAGGCTGCGCAATTCCCTGACCCGCAAGGTGGAGCCGCTGGAGCCCACGGTGCGTCCCGGCGAGGTCTCGATGTATGTCTGCGGGCCCACCGTCTACGACCGGGCGCATCTGGGCAACGCGCGGCCCGTGGTGGTCTTCGATGTGCTCTACCGGCTCCTGCGCCATGTCTATGGCGCCGAGCACGTCACCTATGTGCGCAACATCACGGATGTGGACGACAAGATCATCGACCGCGCCGCCGAGCGGGGCATCGAGATCGCCGACCTGACCCGCACGACCACCGACTGGTTCCACGAGGACATGGCCGCGCTGGGCGTGGACTACCGCGCAGACCCGCAGTTCAGGGAACCGCGGGCGACCGATTTCATCCCCGAGATGGTGCGCATGATCGAGGATCTCGTGGCGCGCGGCCATGCCTATGCCGCCGAGGGCCACGTGCTGTTCGACGTGCATTCCTATCCGGAATACGGGCGGCTTTCGGGCCGGTCGGTGGCGGACATGATCGCCGGCGCCCGCGTCGAGGTGGCGCCCTACAAGCGCGACCCGATGGATTTCGTCCTCTGGAAACCGTCGGCCGAGGATCAGCCGGGCTGGGACAGCCCCTGGGGCCGCGGGCGTCCCGGCTGGCACATCGA
>CAZGHJ010000231.1:0-4700 GCA_964525355.1 uncultured Roseicyclus sp. | reverse complement strand
CTCGAAGAGGTCCATGGCGCCTGATCCCGTCACCCCGCCGCCCGAGGTGGTCTGCGAGGGGCTCGCCAAGACCTTCCCGGGCGGGCCGTCGGGAGGGACGGAGGCGGTGCGCCCCACCGATCTGACCTTCGCCGCGGGTCAGACGACGGCACTCGTCGGCCCGTCGGGCTGCGGCAAGTCGACGATCCTGCGCATGGTCGCCGGGCTCGAGACGCCCAGTGCGGGACGGATCGAGATCGGCGGCGCGCCCCCGGCCGAGACGCTGCGCCGCGCGGGGCTGTCCGTCGCGTTCCAGGACCCTTCGCTCTTGCCGTGGCGGAGCGTGCGCGGGAATATCGACCTGGCGCTGGGGCTTGCCCGGCGCCGCGCGACCCCCGCCGAGATCGACCAGCTCATTGCGCTGGTGGGGCTCGACGGCTTTGCCGACACGCGCCCGGCGGAACTCTCGGGCGGCATGCGCCAGCGCGCGGCGATCGCCCGCGCGCTCTCCACGCGGCCGGGCCTGCTGCTGCTCGACGAGCCCTTCGGCGCGGTGGACGAGCTGACGCGCGCGCAGCTGGCGCAGGACCTGCCGCGGATCTGGGAGGCGCGGGGGACCACGACGATCCTCGTGACCCATTCCGTCAGCGAGGCGGTGCTGCTGTCGGATCGCATCATCGTGCTGTCGCCGCGGCCCGCCGAGATCGTCGAGGATATCGCGATCGACCTGCCGCGTCCGCGGCCCGAAAGCGCCGCGCGGAGCGACGAGGCCGCCGCCCTGATCGACCGCGTCTTCGCCGCCCTCGCGCGGGGCATGGCGATGGACCGCCCGGCGCTGGCCGCGCAATGACGCAGGCGGCCTCCGGCATCGCGCCTCCGCCTGCGTGGCGCGCGCGCGCCCGGGGCGCCGCCCACGGGCCGGCGCTGGGGCTGTTTCTGATCCTCGCGGGCTGGGAGGCGGCGGGGCGGTTCCTGACCGAGGCCTTCGTGCTCGCCGCGCCGAGCGAGGTCGCGGCCTACCTGGCGCGCGAATGGGCGCTGATGGCGCGCGCGCTCGGCGTGACGCTGGGCAACGCGGCGGCGGGGTTCGTCATCGGCAATCTCGCGGCGCTGGCGCTGGCCGGAATCGCGCTGATCTGGCCGCGGTCCGAGCGCGTGGTCACGGGCCTTGCGCTCCTGGTCTTCTGCCTGCCGCTCGTGGCGACGGGGCCGATCCTGCGCGTCTTCTTCGGACCCGGCGAAGGCCCGCAGATCGCGCTGGCCGCGCTCGCCGTCTATTACACCACGCTCATCCCGCTTCTGGTGGGGCTGCGCGCGGCGCCGGACAGCTGGTTCGACCTGGTGCGCAGCTACGGGCGCGGTCGTGTCGCCGCGCTGGTGCATGTGCGGGCGATGGCGGCGCTGCCCTACCTTTTCGCGGGGCTTCAGATCGCCGCGCCCGCGGCCTTTCTCGGCGCGATGGTGGGTGAATTCACCGGGGCCGAGCGGGGCATGGGCGTGCTGACGATCCGCGCGATCCGCGCCCTCGACGTGGAGATGACATGGGCGCTGGCCACGGTGGCGACGGCGGTCTCGATCCTGGCTTACGTGGGCATCGGCGCGCTGGCCCGCCGCGTGCTGCTCGAGGCGCCGCCGGTGATCCTGGCGGCGCCGTCGGGCGCGTCGGGGCGGCGCACGGCAGCCTGGCTGGACGCGGTGCTGGTGCCGGGGATCGCCCTCGGCGCCTGGGCGGGGGCGATCTGGCTTTTCGGGCTCAACCCGTTCTTCGCCAAGGGGCCGGGCGATGTCTTCGCCGCCCTGGTGACCGCGCCGGACGCGGCCGAGACGCGCGCGGCCATCGGCGCCGCGCTTCTGGAGACGGCGGTGTTCCTGCTGCCGGGCTACCTCGCGGGGCTCGCGGCGGGGGCGGGGCTGGCGATGCTGCTGGTGCTCGTGCCGGCGGCGGCGGGCACGGCCATGCCGCTGGCCATCGCGCTGCGCTCGGTGCCCATCGTGACGACGGCGCCGCTTGTCGTGCTGCTGCTGGGGCGGGGGGCGGTCGGCACCATCGTCCTCGTCGCGGTCATGGTCTTCTTCCCGACCTTCGTCGCCTGCCTGCAGGGTCTGCGACAGGCACCGGGCCAGATCATGGCCGTGTTGGACAGCTATGCGGCCGGGCCCGTCGCGCGCCTGATCCGCGTGCGCATCCCGGCCATGCTGCCGGCTTTCTTCGCCTCGGCGCGGATGGCCGTCCCGGCCTCGGTCCTCGCGGTCACCGTCGTCGAGTGGCTGGCCACCGGATCGGGCATCGGCAGCCTCATGGCGATCTCGGCCTCGCTGTCGGATTACGACATGCTCTGGTCCTCGGTGGTGCTGGTCGCGGGTCTTTCGGCGCTTGGATACATGGCCGTGGGACGGGTCGAGCGGCGCATCCTTGCGGCCTACGCGCCGGAGCAGCTGGCATGACGCTTCGCCGCGCCGCCTTCGCGATCCCCGGAGACCTGGCCACGCCGACGGGGGGCTATATCTACGAACGCCGGCTGCTCGAGGCGCTGCGGGACCAGGGGCGGGACGTGGCCTATCTCAAGCTCGGCGCCTCGTTCCCCGACGCCACGCCCGAGGACATGGCCGACGCCATCGCGCAACTGACGCGCCTGGAGCCCGACCGCGCGGTGATCCTCGACGGCTTCGTCTCGGCGACGCTCGACACCGAGGCGCTGGCCGCGCTGCACGTGCCGAGCGTGGCGATGGTGCATCACCCCCTGGCGCTGGAGACCGGGCTCGACGAGGCGCGGCGCGATCATCTCTACCGGCTGGAGCGCGCGAACCTCGCCCATGTCGCCCATGTCCTGGTGCCGAGCCCCGCCACGGCGGCCATGCTGACGGGCTCCTACGGGGTGGCGCCCGCGCGGATCACCATCGCGCAGCCCGGCACGGACCGCCCCACCCTGCCCCGCGCGCCGGTCACGCCGCCCCTGATCCTGTCGGTCGGCATCCAGCATCCGCGCAAGGGGCACGACATCCTCCTGAAGGCGCTGGCGCGGTTGACGGACCTGCCCTGGAGCGCGGTGATCGCGGGCAAGGCCCATGACGCCGCTTATGCCGCGGAGCTCGCGCGCCTGAACCGCGATCTCGGCCTCGAGCGGCGGGTCCGGCTGGCGGGCGAGGTTTCGGACGCGGAGCTGGCCGCGCTCTACGCCGCGGCCTCGATCTTCGCGCTGGCAACGCGCTACGAGGGCTACGGGCTGGTCTTCGACGAGGCACTGGTCCATGGCCTGCCGATCGTCAGCTGCCGGACCGGCGCGGTGCCCGACACGGTGCCGTCGGCGGCGGGCCGCCTGGTCCCGCCCGACGATGCCCCGGCCCTGGCCGATGCGCTGGCCGAGCTTCTGCGGGACGAGGACGCCCGCGCCGCCTGCGCGCGGGCGGCGCTTGACGCGGGACAGGCGCGCCCGGGCTGGGCGGACACGGGCCGCGTCGCGGGCCGTGTTCTCGACAGGGTCTAGGCGGGCCTCGGAGCCTGGCGCAAGGCCCGGGCGAGGGCGCGTGCGATTATTCGTACGAATAATCGGGCTCGAGACCTCGGGTGCCAAGATCGTCCGGCAGCCTTCGCAGCGGCCGGGCTGTCTTGGGCGGCGTCAGGTCGAGTCCCGTTCCGCGCGCCCGCCGCGGCCCCGCCGCAAGAGCTTCAGAAGCGGCAGGAACAGCAGGATCAGCGCGACCACCGTGATCGGCCCGGCGATCGGTCGGGTGAAGAAGATCGACGGATCGCCCGAGGACAGCAGCAGCGACTGGCGCAGCGTCGGCTCGGCAATGGGGCCCAGCACGATGGCCAGAACCGCCGGCGCGAGCGGGTAGTCGAAGCGGCGCAGCACGAACGCCCCCAGGCCGAAGATCACGATCAGCCAGATGTCGAACATGTCCCGCGTGGCGGCGAACCCCCCGGCGATGGACAGCACGAAGATCATCGGCGCGAGGATGGTGAACGGCATCCTGAGCATCCAGATGAAGACCGGGATGAAGGCCAGGTTGATCAGGACCGCCGCGATGTTCGAGATGTAGAACGAGCCAATCAGGCCCCAGACGAACTCGCTTTCGTTGACGAAAAGCATCGGGCCCGGCACGAGCCCCCAGATCACCATGCCGCCAAGCAGGATCGCCGTGGTGGGCGAGCCCGGGATGCCGAGGGTCAGCATCGGAAGCATCGACCCCGTCGAGGCGGAATTGTTGGCCGCTTCCGGCGCCGCGACGCCGTCGGGGCTTCCGCGGCCGAATTCCTGGGGCGTGCGCGAGACCATCTTGGCCACGCCGTAGGACATCAGCGAGGCCGGCGTGGCGCCCGCGGCGGGCAGGATGCCCACGAAAAAGCCCAGCACCGAGCCGATCGTCGTGCCCTTCCAGCCGCGCCGGACGGCCTCGGACGTGTCGGAGGCCATGCCGCGCACGGTCATCTTCGGCGTATTGCTCTCGACCTCGCCGCGGGACTGCTCGATCGTCCAGAGCATCTCGCCGATGCCGTAGACGCCGATGGCCAGCACCAGAAAGCCTATGCCCTGCAAGAAGCCACTCATCTCGAACAGGACGAGCCGCGGCTGGCCCGAGATCTGGTCGAAGCCGATGGCCCCCAGAACGAGGCCGAAGCAGATCGAGAAGATCGTCTTGGGGATGTCGTCGCCGCCGAGCCCCACGAAGGTGGCGAAGGCCAGCAGCATCAGCGCGAAGATCTCGGGCGGGCCGAAGGA
>CAZGHJ010000230.1:0-4715 GCA_964525355.1 uncultured Roseicyclus sp. | reverse complement strand
CATCGTGCCCGAATGGTACTTCCTGCCGTTCTACGCGATCCTGCGCGCCTTCGATAACGAGGTGTGGGTCGTCATCATCGCGAACTTCCTGACGGGCGGCATCGTCGACGCCTCCTTCTTCGGCGTGCTCGCGATGTTCGGTGCGATCGTGGTCATGGCGCTGGCGCCCTGGCTCGACACCTCCTCGGTGCGCTCGGGCCGCTACCGGCCGATGTTCAAGTGGTGGTTCTGGCTGTTCATCGTGAACTTCTTCGTCCTGATGTGGGTGGGGGCACGGCCGGCCGAAGGGATCTATCCCTACATCGCGCTGATCGGGTCGACCTACTGGTTCGCCTACTTCCTCGTGATCCTGCCGCTTCTGGGCGTGATCGAGAAGCCGCTGGCACAGCCGGCGACCATCGAGGACGACTTCAAAGCAGAACTCGCCAAGAAAGGCGACAAGTCCGGCGGCGCGGATGCCCCGGTCGCGTCGCCCGCCGAGTGATCAGAAAGGACGAGATCAAAATGTTCAGGAAACTTGTCCTCAGCACCGTGACGGCCGCGGCGGTCGCCCTCCCCTCGGGGGCGGCGCTCGCCGCCGGCGGCGCCGGTTACGTCGAGGATTACAGCTTCTCCTTCGAGGGGCCGTTCGGACGCTTCGACCAGAACCAGCTCCAGCGCGGGCTTCAGGTCTACACCGAGGTCTGTTCCGCCTGCCACGGTCTGCGCTACGTGCCGCTGCGCACGTTGTCGGACCCGCAGGGCCCCGGCCTGACCGAGGAAGAGGTGCGCGCCTATATCGATCAGAACTTCATCGAGGTGTACGACGAAGAGATCCGGGACTGGCGGATGGCCACGCCGAACGACCATTTCCCGGAATCCTCGCTGGAAAACGCGCCGGACCTCAGCCTGATGACCAAGGCGCGGACGGGCTTCTCCGGTCCCTACGGCCTGGGTCTGAACCCGCTGTTCCGCGGCATCGGCGGGCCGGAATACACGGCCTCGCTGCTGACCCATTACACCGGCACCGAGCAGGAGCAGTTCGGCACCATCCTCTACGGGAACGAGACCTTCCCGGGCGGCTACATCGCGATGGCCCCGCCGCTGTGGGAAGACGCCGTCGTCTACAACGACGGCACGCCGGCCACGGTCGAGCAGATGGCGCTGGACGTGTCTGCCTTCCTGACCTGGACGGCCGAGCCCAAGATGATGGCGCGCAAGCAGATGGGCTTTACCGCCGTCATCCTGCTGGGCGTCCTGTCGGTGCTGCTCTACCTGACCAACAAGCGCATCTGGGCGCCGGTCAAGGCACGCGCCAAGGGCGACACGCCGGCCGAGTGATCGCCGGCACATCGCGGGTTTCCCCTCAACGCGCCCCGGTCCCGCCGGGGCGCGTTTTTCATGGCTCAGAGCCAGTCGCGCAAGGCCTCGGGCAGGTCGTCGCGCAAACCCGCGAGGGGGGCGTCGAGGATCACCTCGCCCGCATCCAGCAGCCAGACGCGGTCGCAGAGCCGCTCCGCGTCCCGCAGGTCATGGGTCGCCATCAGGTAGGTCAGCGCCTGCTCCCGCGCGAGGTCGGCGAGCAGATCGGCCATCCCGCGCCGCAGCCGCGGGTCGAGCGCGGCAAAGGGCTCGTCCAGAAGCGCGAGGGGCTTGTCGCGCAACAGCACCCGCGCCAGCGCCGCACGGCCCTGCTGGCCGCCGGACAGGTCGGCCGGCCGCCGCGCCCCCATGCCGTCCAGCCCGACCCGCGCCAGCGTCGCCGCGACGCGCCTCCGCTCCTCCGCGCCCAGCCTCAGGTCCGTGCGCAGCGCGAGGCCCACGTTCTGCGCCACGGTCAGATGCGGAAACAGGTTGCCGTCCTGGAACAGGATCGACACCGGCCGGTCCGAGGGCGGCCTCCGGGTCAGATCCTCGCCGTTCCACAGGATGCGGCCGGTCTCGGGCTTCAGGAACCCCGCGACCGCCGCCAGAAGCGTGCTCTTGCCGCTGCCCGACGCGCCGAGGACGGCCACCCGCGCGCCGGGCGCGACCTTCGCCTCGACGCGCAGCCGGAACCGGCCCAGCGCGCAGACCAGCCCCTCGAGCCGCAGCCCCTCATCGGCGTGCATCGACACGTCCCCCCCGGTCGAACAGCCAGAACATGCCCAGCGCCAGCAGCGTCAGAAGCACCGCCGCGCCCTCGGCATCATCCGTGCGATAGGAGCCCATGAGCCGGTACATCTCCATCGGCAGCGTCGCCTGCCCCGGCGCCGAGAACAGCGCGATCACGCCGAGATCCCCCATCGAGAAGGCCGCCGCAAGCCCCGCACCGAAGCCGAGCGGCCGGCGCAGCCGCGGCAGGATGGCAAGGCGCAGCCGCTGCCAGCCCGTCATTCCCAGCGCCTCGGCCAGCCGCCCCTGGCTGGCTTCGGCTTCGCGCAGGGCGGGCACCAGCCCGCGCAGGACGAAAGGCAGCGCCACGAGCGCATTGACCGACGCGGTCACCGGCAGGGCCAGCGCGACCGGGTCGGCGACGGGAAAGAGGATCAGGAAAGCCCCCGTCCCGATGACAAGCGGCGAGACCGAGATGCTCAGCGCCATGAGCGCCTCGAGCCATGTGCGGCCGCGCGCGATCAGAAGCGCGATGGGCAGGGCAAGACCGACCGCCAGCGCGGTGGAGCCCAGCGCCACCGCGATCGAGCGCAGCGCCGCGCGCCAGACGGTCTCGGGAAGGCCGGCCATGGCGGCGATCCCCTCGCCCAGCACCGCGCCGAGCGGCAGGAGAAGGAACAGGCCCGCCGCGCCGATGGTCACGGCGTCCAGGACGCGGGCCCGCCGCGTGTCGCCGGGCCATGCCTGCGGCGCCCGGTCGAGGCCGGTGCCCATGGCCCCCTGCCGCGCCAGCGTCAGCGCCAGGGCACCCGCCGCAAGGCAGATGCCGGCCTGGATCACCCCCAGAAGCGCCGCACGGCCCAGGTCGAACTCGAAGCGGAAGGCCTGGTAGATCGCAAGCTCCACCGTGGTCGCGCGCGGCCCGCCGCCCAGGATCAGCGCCACGGCAAAGCTCGACGCGCAGATCAGGAAGACGATCACGAAGGCGCCGGGCAGCACCGACAGAAGCACGGGCCA
Source organism: uncultured Roseicyclus sp. (assembly GCA_964525355.1). Taxonomy (GTDB): domain Bacteria; phylum Pseudomonadota; class Alphaproteobacteria; order Rhodobacterales; family Rhodobacteraceae; genus Roseibacterium. Next base: position 1,625 of record CAZGHJ010000230.1, on the reverse strand, counting down.
TTCGAACTGCCGCCGCATGTCGCGGCCCGAGAACCCGAGCGAGGCGGCAAGCCTGAAGCGTTCCGACGGGATCGAAAGCCACGCCTGCAACAACAGCCTGACCGCAAGCGGCAGGTTGAGAAAGACATGGGCCAGAACGATGCCGCCCAGCCCGTAGATCGAGACCGGTTCGGCCCCGAAACCGCCCAGCGCGTCGTTCAGCCAGCCCGCGCGCCCGAAGATCGCCAGAAGCCCCAGCACGGCCACGATCACCGGCAGGATGAAGGGCGCGCCCATCAACGCCACAAGCGCGCGGCGGCCGCGAAAGCGCCGTCGCGCCAGCGCGCGGGCGACCGGAATGGCGAGCAGCACGCTGGCCGCCGCCGACAGGGCCGCCTGCACCAGCGTGAAGCGGATCGCGGCAAGGTCCGCCGGGCCGAGCCGCCCCTGCCCCTCCGCGGCAAGCGCCACCGCCAGAAGCGGCCCCAGCACCGTCAGAACGACGAGCGCGGCCAGCGCCGCGCCCGCCCGTTCCATCCGCGTTACCGGCTGAGCGCGGCTTGCCACGTCTGAAGCGCGGCGTCGCGCAGCTCTGCCGCCTCGGCGGGGTCGAGGATCAGCGCGCGATCCGGCGCGATCAGCGTCTCGAACCCCTCGGGCAGCGCCTCGGCCGGCAGGGCCGCGGGATACATCCAGTTCGTCGTCGGGATGACCGACTGGAAAGGTTCTGTCAGCATGAAGGCGAGGAACTCGCGCGCAAGCTCGGGCTGGTCCGAATTCGCCAGCAGGCCCGCCACCTCGATCTGCATGTAATGCCCTTCCGAGAACGCCGCCGCGGCCTTTGTCGGATCCTCCTCGGCGATCAGGTGATAGGCGGGCGAAGTGGTGTAGGACAGCACCATGTCGGCCTCGCCGTCGAGAAACAGGCTGTAGGCCTCGGACCAGCCCGGCGTGACGGTCACGATATTGTCCGACAGCGCCTCCCAGATCTCGCCGGCGCGCGCGCCATAGGCCTGCTGCACCCACATGAGCAGCCCCAGGCCCGGCGTCGAGGAGCGCGGGTCCTGGATCACGATCGTGGTGTCGGAGGCGGCAAGCTCCTCGAAACTGCCGGGGACGGTCTCCAGCGACGTGTCGTGGACGAAGGCGAAATAGCCCCAGTCGAAGGGCAGGAAGATCGGGTCGTCCCAGGCCACGGGCAGGGTCAGGCCCTCGGGGGTCAGCCCGTGTTCGGCGAAAAGGCCCGTCTGCACGGCCGCCGCGGTCAGGTTCGTGTCGAGCCCGAGCACCACGTCCGCCTGCGTGCGCGCGCCCTCGAGCCGGATGCGCGACAGAAGCGCCGCCCCGTCGCCCGCGCCCACGAGGCGCAGGTCGCAGCCGCAGACCTCCTCGAAGGCGGCCTCGACCGCGGGGCCGGGGCCCCATTCGGTGACGAAGCTGTCATAGGCATAGACCGTCAGCACGGGCGTCTGCGCGAAACCCGCGCCCGCCGCCACGGTCAATCCCGCTGCAAGAATGGTGTGTCTCATGTCACTCCTCCATGCGACGGGCGAAGTGAAGTCGAGACGGGGCGCTTTCTGGCTGGTGCGGACCCGAAACCTTCCCTCCGCCGGTCCTAACCGGTTCAGGTTCAACGGGTTCGCGCA
>CAZGHJ010000229.1:0-4735 GCA_964525355.1 uncultured Roseicyclus sp. | reverse complement strand
ACCGCGACTTAACAGCTGTTAAGCCGCCTGTGACGGTCAGGCGGCATTGGAGAGGAAGAGGGCTGAAGGTTCGAGGGGTGACGGGAATTGAGATCGGGAGAGTGGCTTCCGGCGCCCGTCGTGGAGAAGATCTGATGGCGAAAGCTGCCCAGAAAATCACCCTGTCTCCCTCGCGGGACATCCCCTTCGACAAGCTCGTGCTGAGCCAGTCCAACGTCCGTCGCATCAAGGCGGATGTCTCGGTCGACGAGCTGGCCGAGGACATCGCGCGCCGCGGGCTTCTGCAGAGCCTGCATGTCCGTCCCGTGCGCGATGCCGATGGTGTCGAGACCGGCCTGTACGAAATCCCCGCCGGTGGGCGGCGCTTTCAGGCTCTGTCGCTCTTGGTGAAGCAGAAGCGCCTGGCGAAGACCGCGCCCATTCCCTGCATCGTGCGGGAGGCCACATCGGATATCCTCGCCGAGGACGACTCGCTCGCGGAAAACATGCAGCGTGTCGCTCTGCACCCGCTCGACCAATTCCGCGCCTTCGCGGCTCTGCGCGATCAAGGTCAGGGCGAAGAAGCGATCGCGGCGGCCTTCTTCGTCACGCCGCAGATCGTGAAGCAGCGCCTGAAGCTCGCCTCCGTGGCCCCTGCCCTCCTCGAGGTCTATGCCGAGGATGGCATGACGCTGGAGCAGCTGATGGCCTTCACCGTAAACCCTGATCATGCGCGCCAGGTGCAGGTCTGGGACGCGGTGAAGACCTCCTGGAACAAGGAGCCCTACGCCATCCGGCGCATGCTGACCGAGACCTCGGTTCGCGCTTCGGATCGTCGCGCGCTCCTCGTCGGCGTGGATACCTATGAGGCGGCGGGCGGTGTCGTGCTGCGTGATCTCTTCCAGGGCGATGACGGTGGCTGGCTCGAGGACCCTGCCCTGCTCGACCGGCTGGTGGCCGAGAAGCTTCAGACTGAAGCCGAGGCGCTCGGCTCCGAGGGCTGGAAGTGGATCGAGGTCGCAGTCGACCTGGCCTATGGATACAGCCACGGCCTGCGGCGTCTCGCCGGCGATCCGGCACCAATGACCGACGAGGAAACCGCGGCCCACGCGGCGCTCCTCGATGAGTACCGCGCGCTGGAGGAGGAATACTCCGGCCAGGACGAATACCCCGAGGAGATCGATGCCCGGCTCGGTCAGCTCGAGATGGCGATGGAAGCGCTCGAACAGCGGCCCATGATCTACGACCCGGCCGAGGTCGTCCGCGCCGGCGTCTTCGTGACACTGGATCGGGATGGCAGCCTCGAGGTCTATCGCGGCTATGTCCGGCCCGAGGACGAGCCGTGTGAGGAGACCGCGGTCCAGGATGGTGATGGCGTGGATGCCGTAGGGCAGGGGGCCGATGTCGGTGGTTCCGGCTGGCAGTCCTCGGAGATCTCCGTGGGCGGCACCATCATCACGTCGGGTGGTCAGCCGATTGGCGCTGAGCGGTCCGAGGAAGAAGACGACGGCGCGTTGAAGCCGCTGCCCGAGCGGCTGGTCATGGAACTGACCGCCCACCGGACACTGGCCCTGCGCGAGGCCATCGGGCGTTCCCCCGACGTGGCGTTGACGCTCCTGCTCCTGAAGCTCGTCACCGATACCTTCCGTATGTCGAGCAGCTCAGGCAGCTGCCTGGAGGCCTCGGTTCGCCATGTCTACATGTCGGCGCAGGCGTCCGACCTGAAGGACAGCGTCGTGGCGAAGCTGGTCGACGAGCGGCACGCGGCGTGGGAGGCCGATCTGCCTCTTGGCGATGATGCCGCGCTCTGGGACTATCTGACGGAGCTCGACCAGGGCAGCCGTCTGGCCCTTCTGGCGCATTGCCTCAGCTTCGGGATCAACGCGCTCCATGAGAAGGTGAACCCCTATGGGGCGGGCATCTCCGTCGGCGGCCTGACCCGCCGTATGGCGCATGCCGATCTCGTGGCGCGCGCCATCGATCTCGACATGGTCGAGGCGGGCTGGGAGCCGACGGTCGATGGCTACCTCAACCGCGTGCCGAAGGCCCGCATCCTCGAGGCCGTGCGCGAGGCGAAGGGGGAGGGGACCGCACAGCTTCTTGACCACCTGAAGAAGGGCGAGATGGCGACCGAGGCCGAGCGGCTGCTCAAGGGTAGCGGCTGGTTGCCCGAGGTCCTGCGCCGCGCTGATCTGGTCGCACAGGACGGCGCGGAAATCGCAGAAGGGCAAGGGGAGGATGCGCTTCGTCCCGAAGAGGCCGACCTCCCCGCCTTCCTGACAGCCGATCTTCCAGACAGCGATGCGACGATGATGGCGGCAGAGTGATCTGAGCCATCCGGGGGGCGGGGAAACCCGCCCTTCCTCTACCAGCCACAAAATTACTTGGGCTCGTTCCGATCAATGCAAGCCATCGTGCGCATCGTCTCCGCAACGGCCCCGGTCAGTAAAACAGCGAGGATAAGCGGGGTGACGAACATTCCGTGAAACAGCGCTGCGATGATGAGAGCAGCCAAGAGCGCATCAGCAGCGATCCAGCCTGCAAGTCTCAGCTGTCCATCCTGCATCTGTTCCTCGGCTGATATGGGATCATCGTCGTCACGCGTCCTGTGCACACTACACCTCAAGCGAACCGCCACAAGCAGCCGATGCCCCGCGCCAGCTGCCTCTCTGCGTCGTTCGGGGTGGTCTTGTCTCCATTGTCCGGACTCTCAGGCGGTTGCGATTTGGCGATGAGCTCGCGAAGCGAGCCCTGTTCAGTTCAGAGCATGGATGGCAGTCGTTGTCGTCCTCAATTCAGCCTCTGAGCAATGCGTGCAGAGCTTGTATACCCAGCAACGGCAGCGCCCGGCGGCCCATTACGACAAGATCATTTTGCCGAGCCGCCTGCCGATGGGCAGGCCTACCACGACCACATCCTCGTCCCGCGATGCCGCGGGGCGCCGAAGGACCCATCCCCCAAGACGGAGGTCTTGAACCAAGAGCCTGGCCGGGAGGCTGGCGGCGTTAAAGGCATCAGCGGGACAACTGGCTCCTGACGTCGGGGCACCATCCCCCGCTCGCCATTCCCTTCCTTGGCCTGAATTCCGTCTTCGAGATCAACCCGCGAGGGGTCGGACTACGGGTGAGCCCGTGCCGCCGGATGGATTCGGGCGAGCCGAACGCACCCGGTGATGTCAGCCAGTCTTCGGGCCTGCGGGGTCCTGTCGCGCGGGGGATGGTCCCCCGCCTCCAAGACAGGAGCCAAACAGATGTCCCGCAAAGATGCACACGCCTTCGCCGCCTCCCTCGCCGCCACGCTCATGGTCTCGATCGTCGTCTTCCAGGCAGGGGATGGAACCTTCGGCGCCGTCCCCGCCGATGAAATCGACGGCGACGAGGTCGTGATCGTCTCGGAATACGATCCCTTCGGGTGAGGCTTCGGCCTCACTTCCCGAGGGCCCGGGGCCGGGTATGGCGCGGATGCGCCTCCGGACCCATCGCTGACCAAGTGCTCGGCGATGCCGGTCTGAGGAGTGCCGGTAGGCGATTCCGCGCAGATCGTGGTGCGCCCGGTGTAGGCGGACAGCGGTCTTACGCTGCGACAGCGCTCAAGGACCGCTTTAGGCTTGCTTCGCCTATCCGGTCGGCGAAGAAGGAGTGCGAAAAGCTACCCGTCAGCAGCCGATTTAAGTCAAGCCCGCTAAGCTGTGCCGCGGCCTGAACGTAACAGCCCACGCCGCGGCGCGGGCCACTACGGAGAGCGTCAGCCTGTCGTATCGAGGCGCGCCCGCGCCCAGCTGGTCGCCTCCGGGTCCTGCTCGGCAAGGCCGTTGACCAGGAAGGTCGCGCGCTCCGCTATGTATTTTTCTACCTCACGCACCCAATGCTCGGCGTCGGGGTCCATCGCAATGACCTCCTCCACCGCCTGCGGCAAATGCTTCATGGCCGCCTTGCAAAGCATCTCGACGCGACGCAGCGCGGCCGTGGAGTTCAGGCCACAGAGTGCGGCCTCTCGCTGCCAATGGCGGCCCTTGAAGTAATCGCCTTCCCACTTCGTCGCGAGCGACATCGCCTGCTTGCTGGTGATGTACGGCCAGGGCTTGGCGCACATCACGTCATAGATCGGCGCCAGGCTGGCGCCGGAGGCCGTGACCATGACCGAATAGTTCTTCGCGTGGGCGTCGGTATTGCAGGCGATAGCGTTGAAAATCACGTAGTCGAAGATCGACAACACGCCGCGCAGTGGATCGAGCGAGCGCATCACGCCGACAATATCGCGGACCGTGGGCCCGTGCTGCCCGGTCTCGTTACGCTCATACTTCGCACTCGGCAGACGCCCCAAAGCCTGGCACATGTCTTCCTGGTGCAGGCGGCGCCATCTCTCACCCTGCTGCCGCCGGTCGTAGCGTTTCACCAGAAGATATCGCCGCGCGCCGGCGCGCCCCACCCGCACCTCCGGCGCGGCGAGCCCCACGAGGTGCGCCAAGCGCAGGCACAGCGCCTCGTTATAGACCCCTCCGGGCATGCTCTCTGAATCCGGCTTCAGGATCCAGGTCGACGGCGCGCCGTCGACCGGGATCGAGATCATGCCCTCCTCGCTGACGTGCACGCCGATCTTGGACTGGACGCCGGCCAGGGACATAGAAACACCGTCCTCACCGACGAGGAATGGCTTCTGAGGCAGTTCGTGGATGATCCGTTCGAGTTCCGCCTCATCGGGCACCTCCCGGGTGGTCATTCGCGTGACGCCCCGCTCGGAGAAGGATATTGCTCCG
>CAZGHJ010000228.1:0-4764 GCA_964525355.1 uncultured Roseicyclus sp. | reverse complement strand
CTCTGCCTCAGCCGCGACGAGGAGATCGGCTGCATCGGCGCGCCGCCGATGATCGCGCGCATGGCCACGCATCTGCCGAAGGCGGCGCTGGCGATCATAGGCGAGCCGACCGAATGGGGCATCGTCACCGGCCACAAGGGCGGCGTCGGCTTCGACATCCAGATGCACGGCTACGAGGTTCATTCCTCGATCCCCCACAAAGGCGTCTCGGCGATCATGGAGGCCGCGCGCCTGATCGACTGGGCCAATGACGTGAACGCCGAGAACCGCGCCAAGGCAGATGCCGCCAACCCTTACGACCCGCCCTGGACGACGCTCCATGTGGGCGTGATCCAGGGCGGCACGGCGCACAACATCACCGCGAAGGATTGCACCTTCGTGCTGTCCGCGCGCTGCATCCCCGAGGAGCCGACCGAGCACTGGGCCGCGCGGATGCAGGCCGAGATCGCGCGGGTCGAGGCCGGGATGAAGGCGGTGCGCCCCGAGGCCGGCATCACCGCAACGCCGCTCTGGGACGTGCCGGGGCTCGCTGCCGAGACCGACGGTGCGGCCGAGGCGCTGGTGCGCCGGCTCACCGGAGAGAACGGCAGCCACGTCGTCAGCTACGGCACCGAGGCCGGGCAGTTCCAGGCCGCGGGCTATTCCGCCGTCGTCTGCGGGCCGGGCAACATCGCCCAGGCGCATCAGCCCAACGAGTTTCTCGAACTTGCGCAACTGGAGCAGGGCCAGCGCCTCATGGAGCGCCTTCTGGAGCACCTCGCGTGACATTCCCCTTCCGTCTGCAGGACGCGCCCGAACACGCCGGCCCCTTGCCCGAGGCGACGGACCTGGTGGTGATCGGCGGCGGCGTCGTGGGCGTGGCCACGGCGCTTTTTGCCGCGCGCAAGGGGCTTGCCGTGGTGCTGGTCGAGAAAGGCCGCGTCGCCGCCGAGCAGTCGAGCCGCAACTGGGGCTGGATCCGCGTGCAGGGCCGCGACCCGGCCGAGATCCCCATCGTGCAGGAGGCGCAAGACCTCTGGCGCGCGCTCGACGCCGAGGCCGGCGGGCGCCTGGGACTCCGGCAGGTGGGCGTGACCTATCTCGCCCGGACCGAGGCCGACTTGGGCCGCCATGCCGACTGGCTGCGGCAGGCGCGGCCCTTCGGCGTCTCGAGCGTGATCCTCGACCGGGCCGAGACCCGCGCCCTTCTGGGCGAACCGGACGCCGCCTGGATCGGCGCGCTTCACACGCCCACCGACCTCGTGGCCGAGCCCTGGGTCGCGGTGCCGGAACTGGCGCGTCTGGCCGTGGCCGAGGGCGTCACGATCCTCGAGCATCATGCCGCCCGTGCCCTCGACGTCGCGGGCGGGCGCGTCACCGGCCTCGTGACCGAGGCAGGCCGCATCGCGACGCCTGCCGTCGTGCTGGCCGGCGGCGCGTGGTCGTCGCTTTTCCTGCGCCGCCACGGGGTCGGCATCCCGCAGCTCTCGGTCCGCTCGACGGCGCTGGCCACCGGCCCCCTGCCGCAGAGCCCCGCCACCGCGGGTGTCGACGACACGCTCGCCTTCCGGCCCCGCGCCGATGGCGGCTTCACGCTCGCGCCGGCCGCGGCCTCGACGCTTTTCATCGGGCCCGACGCGGTCCGCCACCTGGCGCCCTATGCCCGCACCGCGTGGGAGGCCATCCGCGACGTCCGCCTCGCCGCCCGCGCACCGCGGGGCTACCCGGATGCCTGGACCACGCCGCGCTGGTGGACCTCGCGCGAGGTGACGCCCTTCGAGCGCATGCGCATCCTCGACCCGCCCCCCGACCGCACCGCGACCGGCGAGACCCGGCGCCGCTTCGGACAGGCCTTTCCGCAGGCCGCGCCCGTCACAGAGGCCCGCGCCTGGGCCGGCATGATCGACCTGATGCCCGACCTCGTCCCCGTCATCGACCGCGTGCCGCAGATCCCCGGCCTGACCGTTGCCACGGGCATGTCCGGCCACGGCTTCGGCATCGGGCCGGGCGTGGGGCGCGTCGTGGCCGATCTTGTCACCGGCGACGATCCGGGCCACGATCTGACGCGGTTTCGCATCGACCGATTCCGGAGCGGGAGGCTCGCGCGCGGCCCCCATCTGTGACCCGTGCCGACCCGACCGGACAACCCCAGAAGAAGGAGACCGGCCCGTGCCGATCAAGAACCGTCTTGCCGAACTGATGCCCGAGATCGCCGGCTGGCGGCGCGAGATCCACATGCATCCCGAGCTTGGCTACGACCTGCCGCGCACGACCGCTCTGGTAGAAGAAAAGCTGCGCGCCTTCGGCGTCGACGAGGTTGTGACCGGCGTGGGCCAGTCGGGCATCGTCGCGGTGATCCGCGGCAAGACCGACACGCGCGGCTACACGGTGGGCCTGCGCGCCGACATGGACGCGCTCCCCATGACCGAGGCGACGGGCCTTCCGCATGCCAGCACCATCCCCGGCCGGATGCATGGCTGCGGCCATGACGGGCACACCGCGATGCTGCTCGGGACCGCGAAATACCTCGCCGAGACGCGCAATTTCGACGGCACCGCGGTGATGATCTTCCAGCCCGCCGAAGAGGGCGGCGCCGGCGGCGAGGCCATGGTCAAGGACGGGCTGATGGAGCGCTTCGGCATCGACGAGGTCTACGGCATGCATAACGAGCCCGGCCTGCCCGTGGGCGAGTTCGGCGTCTCGCCGGGGCCGATCATGGCCGCCGCCGACGAGTTCGAGGTGCGCGTCGTCGGCAAGGGCGGGCACGCCGCACGGCCGCATCTGTGCATCGATCCCACGCCCGCCGCCTGCAACGTGGTCATGGCGCTGCAGACCGTTGCCAGCCGCAACACCGACCCGATCCAGCGCATCGTCGTCTCGGTCTGCACGATGAAGACCTCGTCCGAGGCCCACAACGTCATCCCGATGGAGGTGCTGCTGCGGGGCACCGTCCGCACGCTGTCGGACGAGGTCCGCGACATGGCCGAGCGGCGCGTGACCCGCCTCATCCATTCCACCGCCGAGGCCTATGACTGCGAGGCCCATGTGAACTACATGCGCGGCTATCCCGTGGTGGTGAACCACGACGCCAATGCCGAGATGGCCGCCGAGATCGCGCGCGCCGTCGCGGGCGAGGACAAGGTGCGCTGGGGCCGTCCCCCGCGCATGGGCGGCGAGGATTTCGCCTACATGCTGAATGCCCGCCCCGGCGCCTTCATCAATGTGGGCAACGGCGACACGGCGGGTGTGCATCACCCGATGTACGACTTCAACGACGAGGCGATCCCCCACGGCTGCTCCTTCTTTGCCGAACTGGTCGAGCGCCGAATGCCAGCCGCCTGAGGAGTTCAGATGCCCATCCGCAACCGCTTTGCCGAGATGCTGCCCGAGATCGCCGAGTGGCGGCAGCACCTGCACCGCAACCCCGAGATCCTCTACGAGGTGCATGAAACCGCGGCTTTCGTGGCCGGGAAGCTGCGCGACTTTGGACTGGACGAGGTGGTGGAGGGCATCGGCCGCACCGGCGTCGTGGGCGTGATCCGCGGGAACGGGGCGGGGACGCGCACCATCGGGCTCAGGGCGGACATGGACGCGCTGCCGATCCAGGAGGAGACGGGGCTTGCCTATGCCTCCGAAACCCCCGGCGCGATGCATGCCTGCGGCCATGACGGGCACACCTCCATGCTGCTGGGGGCGGCGAAATACCTGGCCGAGACGCGGAATTTCGACGGCACCGTGGTGGTGATCTTCCAGCCCGCCGAGGAGGGCGGCGCGGGCGCCGCGGCGATGCTGGAGGACGGCCTGGTCGAGCGCTTCGGCATCGACGAGTTCTACGGCATGCACAACGCGCCCGGCATCCCCGTGGGCGTGATCGCTACGCGCGCCGGCCCGCTCCAGGCCTCCTCGGACGAGTTCGCGATCCGCGTGACGGGGCAGGGCGGGCACGCGGCCGAGCCGCACCGCGCCGTCGACACCACGCTCGTCGCCGCACAGATCGTCGTGACGCTCCACACCATCGTGTCGCGCAACGTCGATCCTTTGCGCAGCGTCGTTCTGACCGTGGGCACCTTCCGCACCGACTCGGGCGCGTCCAACATCATCGCCCACACCGCCACGATGGAGGGGACGGTGCGCTGCCTGCACCCCGAGGACCGCGCGCTGATGGAGGGCCGCATCCGCCGCGTGGTCGAGGACACCGCCAGCGCCTTCGGGGCCACGGCGGACCTGGAGTGGATCCCCGGCTACCCGGTCACGGTGAACGACGCGGAGGCGGTCGAACACGCCGTCGCCGCCGCGGGTGCCGTGGCCAACGAGGTCCTGGGCGATGTCGACCCGATCATGCCGTCCGAGGATTTTTCCTACATGTTGAATGCCCGCCCGGGTGCTTATCTGTTCCTTGGAAACGGGGACAGCGCCATGTGCCATCACCCGAAATACAACTTCAACGACGAAGCCATCCCCTATGGATGCAGCTTCCTTGCCGAGATCGTCGAACGCCGCCTGCCGGCGTCGCAATGAGAACACGCCGCCTGTCGGCCGCGTGACGCAAAACCAGGAGACGACAGACCATGCCCGTCAAGAACCGTTTCGCCGAGATGCTGCCCGAGATCACCGAGTGGCGCCGCGACATCCACGAGAATCCCGAGATCCTGTTCGAGACGCATCGCACCTCCGCGATGGTGGCCGAAAAGCTGCGCGAGTTCGGTTGCGACGAGGTGGTGGAAGGCATTGGCCGCACCGGCGTCGTCGGCATCATCAAGGGCAAGTCGAACACGTCCGGGCGCA
>CAZGHJ010000227.1:0-4798 GCA_964525355.1 uncultured Roseicyclus sp. | reverse complement strand
AAGAAGAACTGGAGAAGATCGCCGCCCACGCCCCCGGTGCGGAGGTCTACATCCGGCTGATCGTGGAGGCCTCGGGCGCCGACTGGCCGCTGACGCGGAAGTTCGGCACCGCGGGCGAGAAGGTCGTGGCGCTTCTGGGCCGGGCCCGCGACCTCGGGCTCGCCCCCGTGGGCCTGTCGTTCCACGTGGGCTCCCAGACGCGGGAGCCCGCCATGTGGGACGGCACGCTGCGCCAGGTGGCCGAGGTCTGGGCGCAGGCGCGCGCGGCGGGCTTCGCGCTCGATCTGCTCAACATCGGCGGCGGCTTCCCGGCCTTCTACGGCGAGGACATCCCGCACCCGACCCTCTACGCGGCCGAGGTCATGGCGCGGGTCGAGCGGCTCTTTCCCGATGTGACCCGCGTGATGGCCGAGCCCGGACGCGGCCTCGTGGCCGAAGCGGGCATGATCGCGGCCGAGGTCCTGCTGGTGTCGCGCAAGTCCGACGAGGATCTCTGCCGCTGGGTCTATCTCGACATCGGCAAGTTCTCGGGCCTGGCCGAGACCATCGACGAGGCGATCCGCTACCAGTTCGTCACCGACCGCGACCACGAGCCGACGGGGCCCTGCATCCTGGCCGGCCCGTCCTGCGACAGCGCCGACGTGCTCTACGAGAAACGCCCCGTGGCCCTGCCGCTGGGACTGCGCTCCGGGGACCGGGTGATCATCCGCAATTGCGGCGCCTATACCTCGAGCTATTCCTCCGTGGGCTTCAACGGCTTTCCCCCGCTCGATGTCGTGGTGATCTGACACAGAACAGGCGCGGCCCGGCTGCCGGTTCTGGCGCCGGTCCCCTCCCGCGCCGGCCGTGACAGGGGCGGCGCTCAGGTATCGGGACGGTCCCCGGGCTCGGGCGGCGGCGGCTCGGCAGGCTCCGCGGCGGCATCCGGTGCGGGCTCCGCGTCGTCCGGCGCCTCGGCCGGGGGCGCGTCCTGCGGCGCGTCCTGCGGCGCCTCGAGCGGCGCGGCCTCGTCCTCGCCCCCGGCGAGCGCGGCGGTCTCCGGGGTCGCGGCACGTCCGGGCAGGGTGATCTGGAAGGCCGACTTCTCGGCCTCGGGCACGGCCGATCGGGTGAAGATGCGCCAGACCGTGAACAGGATCATCAGGACATGCGCGCCGATCGTGGTCAGGAACAGGCCGCGCGGCCCCAGATCGGTCATCGCGAAGCCCGCGACGAGCGGCCCCAGGATCGAGCCCAGCCCGAAGACCATCAGAAGACCGCCCGAGACCTGGATCGACGTGCCTGGCGGCGCGTGGTCGTTCGCATGGGCCACGATGATGGGATACATCGCGAAGATCGCCGCCCCGAAGGCGCCGGCCAGAAGCAGGTTCATCATCCGGCCCTCGGGCATGAGGAGCACGAAGGCGAGATCCACCGCAAGCGCCACCATGGCCGTGGCGACCAGCACCGTGCGCCGGTCCATGCGGTCGCTGGCAAATCCGATCGGGATCTGCGCCAGCGCCCCGGCCAGCACCGGGATGCTGGCAAACAGCGCGATCGCCGTCAGCGCCAGCCCCACGCCATCGGCATAGACCGCCGCCAGCGTGCCGAAAGAGGCGTTCGACACGCCCACGAGGAAGACCGCCACCACGGCCACCGGAGAGTTGCGCCAGAGCGCGCCCAGATCCAGCCGGACGGAGGTCAACGGCGCGGGCGAGGGAGAGGTCGACAGCCCCGTCGGCACGAGCGCGAGGCAATAGACGATGGCCGCGATCGCGAAGAACACGAAGCCCGAGGCATCGCCGAGCGAGACCGCCATCTGCCCGGCGGTGGCGGCGATGAGGTTCACCATCGTGTAGACGCCGAAGATCGTGCCCCGCGTGTTCGGCTGCGCCCGGTCGTTGAGCCAGCTTTCCACGATCATCGCAGCCCCCGCGAAGCAGAACCCCGACACGGCGCGCACCGGAATCCAGGCCCAGGTCTCGACGATCAGCGCCTGCAACAGGACGGCGACGGCGGCCAGCGCGCACATCACGCCGAAGGTGCGGATATGGCCCACCGCGCCCACCAGCCGCGGCGCGATCAGGCACCCCGCCACATAGCCCAGCGCCCAACCCGTCCCCAGAAGGCCCAGCGCGCTGGCCGAGAAACCCTCCAAGGCGCCGCGGACCGGCAGGATGAGGCCATGCACGCCGCCCGCGAAAAGCAGGAGGCTCGAGCCGAGAAGAAGCGCGGAGACCGGGACAAGCTGGCGGACCATGCGCCCAGCCTAGCCGAGGATCGCGAAATGGAAAGCCCGCCCGCGCCGGGCGGCCGGCCCAGCCTCAGCCTCAGCCGTCGGCGGGTTTCGCGGGTCCGGGGCCGGCCAGCCGCTCCAGCATCGCCCTGGGCAGTTTCAGTTCGCGGTGCGGGAACGGGATCTCGACGCCCGCGGCATCGAGCGCGCGCTTGACCTCGGCGGTGTAGGCGCGGCCCACGGCCCATTGCTGGCCGGGTTTCGTCTTGATCCGCGCGCGCAGGTTCACCGAACTTTCGCCCAGCCCGATCACGCCCTGATATTCCAGCGGCGCGATGATCTCGGCCCCGAGCGGCCCGGCGTTGACCGTCTCGAAGGCCTCGCGCATCGCCTTTTCGGCGACCGCGAGATCGGTGTCGTAGGCCACGCCCACGACCTCCACGTGATAGCCGAAAAGCCGCATGTAATTGCCCACCGTGTCCACGGCGCTGAACGGGATCAGGTGGTAGACGCCCGAGAGGTCGCGGATGCCCACGGAGCGGATCGTCAGACGCTCCACCCCGCCGGTGATGCCCGCGACCGTGACCACGTCGCCCTCGTTGATGGCGTTTTCCAGCTGGATGAAAACGCCTGTGATGATGTCCTGCACCAGCTTCTGCGCGCCGAAGCCCACGGCGAGGCCGATGACACCGGCGCCGGCCAGAAGCGGCGCGATGTCGACGCCAAGCTCGGAGAGCGCGGTCATGCCGCCGAAGACCACGAGCGCGATGGTCACCGCGTTGCGGAACAGCGCGAGAAGCGTGCGCGAGCGCGCCGAGACCGCCGCGCCCGGCACGTCCACGGCCAGCTTGCGGTCGATCCAGGCGGTCAGAACCGCCCAGGCCACGGCAAGCGTCAGCAGGATCAGCAGGACGCTGAGGACGCGCCAGACCAGATCGGTGCCCCCGCCCGAGAGCCAGCCCGCCACATCGAGCAGCCGCCAGCCCTCGACGATGAGCAGGAAGGCCGTGACGAACAGCGCGGCGGAGCCGACCACGAAAAGCGGCGCGAGAAAGCCCGACAGACGTGGCGAGAGCGACGGCAGCATCTGGGCGAGGGCGCGCGGCACGGGCATGGCGAGCGGGCTGGCCGCCGACGAAAGAAGACGCAGGCCCAGAAGCACCGCGACAAGCGCCAGGGCCGACAGCACCGTCGCCCGGCCCACGATCTCGAAGATCTGGTTGGGGTTGGCCAGCGCCATGACATAGGCCACCGCGACATAGGCGTAGGCCAGCCACGGCCAGACCCGGTCCCACAGACCGACGGAGCCCGCTGCAAGGCTGTCGGCAAGCCTTTCATCCGCCTCTGCGCCCTGCGGCGCATCCGCCGGGATGGCCGGCCCGCGCGCCTGCCGCAGCGCCGCGGCCATGCGGCGGATGGCAAAGACCGCGAGGATCGCGACCACCGTGACGACCAGCGTGCGCAGGGACCGGGCGACGACGAAATTGCTCCAGCTCTGTGCGATCGGAACCGCGGCGATCAGCCCGTAGAACAGCACGCCGAAGACGTTGCGCAGATTGCGATAGATGACCGCTTCGGCCTCGGCGGGGAGATTGGCGAAGGTGAGGTCCGCGTCATGGCGGCTGACGAGCGTCGACAGCAGGACCGAAAACGCGCCGAAGGCGAGAAACGCGTTGAGATAGAGCGCTTGCGGCAGCGCGATTCCGCCATCGGACAGGACGAAGGCGGCCAGGCTGTAGCCCGCGACCCAGGCCAGCACCACCGAGGCGACGCGCAGCGCAAGCTGGGCGGCGAAGGCGAGCGCCAGTTCCGAGACGCGGGTCTCGCCGCGGGCCGCCGTCTTGCCGATGCGCCGCGACGCAATCCGCAGAACCCGGTAGATCACGACCGTCACCAGGATGGTGAGCAGAAGCTCGACGCCCTCGCCGCGGATGCGCTCGAGGCGGTCCTCATCGAGGACGCTCGCCACGAGGCCGAGACGGCCGATGTCACGGGCGACCTGCGCGATCTGCTCCGCAAGCCCGTTGATCGCCGCCACGCTGGCCTCGGCCACGCGCGCGGCGAGCGCCTGCTCGACCACGGGCTGCGCTTCGGCCGCGGCCTCCGGCGCGACCTGCCTGAGCGCCTCGATCAGGCGCGCGCGGGTGTCCGGGTCTTCCAGCGCATCGACGAGCGCCGTGATCGTGGTGTCGTCCGGCGCGGCCTCCGCGGGGCCGGATTGCGGCATCAGGCTTTGTGCCGGGGCGGGGCCCGCGGACATGCCTGCGCCGATCAGCGTCAGGAAAGCGACAAGAATGACGTAGACGCGCATTTTCGAACTCCCGGATCGTCCGGGCCCGCCTGTGACGTGTCCGGCAAGGCGGGTCAACCTATGTCACCGCGACGGCCCGACCACCGGAACATGACCGAGGTCCCCGGAAACGGCGCCCGGCGCGGCGGCCGGGCGCATCACGGGCTTTCTTGGCGCCCCGGGCGGGCTAGCTCCCCCTCATGACCGATACCCGGCGCACTCATCCCGCCATGCGGCGTCCCGGCCGGGCGAACGGCCCCCGGCCCGTGGCGCTTGCCGCGGCGCTTGTCGCG
>CAZGHJ010000226.1:0-4804 GCA_964525355.1 uncultured Roseicyclus sp. | reverse complement strand
TCACGGTCGCGTGTCGCACGCGCCTGTGACTGGCGCGAGAGCGCGGTCCGCGCCCACGATCCATGGTGCCGGGACGCATCCCTGCGCGCCCCGCATCTGCCACCCGAGTGAAATAGGGAGCTTTTACGATGACGACGACTGCAACGAAGACGATTGCGCTTTTGGGCGCGGTCACGGCGGCGGTGACGGCGCATGGCGCGAGTGATGCGTCGGCGCAGGCCAACGAGAAGTGTTTCGGGGTAAGCCTCGCGGGCGAGAACGACTGTGCCGCGGGCCCCGGGACGACCTGCGCGGGCACGTCGACCGTGGACTACCAGGGCAATGCCTGGACCCTGGTGCCCGCCGGAACCTGTGGCGAGATCGAGCTGCCGGACGGGCGCATGGGCATGACGGAGGCGGAACTGGAGGCCGAGGGCTATGCCGGGCTGAACCGCGACCTGCCCGACGATCCGCGTCTGACCGACGAGGTTCTGGCCACATATCTCGCCGTCGAGATGTGATCGCCCCACGCGCGGTCGCCCAAGGGCGATCGCGCCAGCGGCCCGACGCGGGGCGATCCGCCCGGGTCGCCCCATCCCCCCTGCCCCCGGAGCCTGTCCCATGCCCCAGCCCCTGTTCCCCCGGCTACCCTGCGCCCCCGGCGTCGGGTTCAAGGCGCGCCATTTCAAGGGTCTCATGGCCGATCCCGGCCCCGTGCGCTGGATCGAGATCCATGCCGAGAACTACATGGGCGACGGCGGCCGGCCCCTGGCGCAGCTGCGCGCGCTGGCCGGGCGGATGCCGGTCTCGGTCCATGGCGTGGGCCTTTCGATCGGGGGGCAGCGCCCGCTCGACCGTGACCATCTCGCGCGGCTGAGGCGTCTGCTGGACTGGCTGGCCCCGGCGAGCTTTTCCGAGCATCTCGCCTGGTCGACCCATGACGCGGGCTTTTTCAACGACCTTCTGCCGCTGCCCTGGACGCAAGCCACGCTCGCCCGCGTCGCGGCCCATGTGGACGAGGTGCAGGACCGGCTCGGGCGCCGGATGCTCCTGGAAAACCCCTCGAGCTATCTCGCCTTCGCCGAGAGCGAGATGGACGAGGTGACATTCCTGTCCGAGCTTGTGCGCCGCACCGGCTGCGGGCTCCTGCTCGACGTCAACAACGTCTTCGTTTCCGCCACGAACCTCGGCCGGGACCCGCGGGCCTATATCGACGCGTTCCCGCTCGGGGCGGTGGGCGAGATCCACCTGGGCGGCCATGACGCGGAAAAGGACGACCACGGCGCGCCGCTCCTGATCGACAGCCACGGGCGCGCGGTGGCCGACCCGGTCTGGGCGCTCTACGCCCACGCGCTCGACCGCGCCGGGCCGCGGCCCACGCTTGTCGAATGGGACACCGACGTGCCCGACTGGCCGGTGCTCAGGGCCGAGGCGGCGCGCGCGGCGGCGGCGCTGGCACCCGCGCCGGCATCGGTGGAGGCCTGAGATCGATGCCCGACACGCCCCCCGAAACCCTGCCCGACGACCGGCCCGCGCCCGCCCCGAGGGCCGGCCCCGCGACCGGCCAGGCGCAGTTCGCCGCCGCGCTGCTCGACCCGGACGCGCCCGTGCCGCCGGGCCTGACCGACGGCCAAGGCCACCCGGCGGGCAGGCGCTTCGACGTCTACCGCAACAACGTCGCGGCAAGCCTGACCGAGGCGCTTTTCGCCGCCTTCCCCGCCGTCGCGGCGCTTGTGGGCGAGGCGTTCTTCCGCGCCATGGCCGGCGTCTTTCTGCGCGCCCATTCTCCGTGCGATCCGCGCTTGCCGCTCTGGGGCGGCGCCTTTCCGGGATTCCTCGCCCGCTTCGGGCCGGTGGCGCATCTGCCCTACCTGCCGGATGTCGCGCGGCTGGAACTGGGCCTGCGCCAATCCTACCACGCCGCCGATGCCGCGCCCCTGCCGCTGGGCGGGCTGGACCCGGCCGAGGTGCTGGGCCTGCGTCCACGGCTCGCGCCCGCGACGCTGATCCTCGTCTCGCGCTTTCCGGTGCTGTCGATCTGGCGCAAGACCATGGCCGAGCCCGGCCTGAAGATCGCCCCCGCGCCCGAACGCGTCCTGATCGCGCGGACGGGGTTCGAGCCGCATCCGGCCCCCCTGCCGCGCGGCGGCCGGACCTTCGCGCGCCACCTCAAGGGCCGGCTGACGCTGGCCGAGGCGGTGCGCGCCACCGAAACCATCGACCCCGAAGCCGACATGCCCGCGCTCCTGACGCTGATCCTGGCCCCCGGCATCCTGACGCGCGACCCCGCGCCCGGCCCGGACTGGTCGCACCCGGCGGAAAGAACGATCCAGCCGGACAAAAACCTTTCCCCCACCTGAGCCCGACCGAAGGACAGACCCGCCCACCCGACATGGCTTCGACGCAATGCCAACCCACCGGAAACCGGCCCCGACAGCCCGAGCCCCGACCCAAGGACCAAAGCCCCATGCGCGCCCTCATCCCCCTTTACGCCCGCATAGCCGAAGCGCTCGACGCGGCGGCTCCCTGGGTCGTGCCCACGCTCGCCAGGGCGGTCTTCGCCGGCACGCTTCTGCTCCATTACTGGAATTCGGCGCTCACCAAATGGGGCAGCGGGCCTTTCAGCCCTGATATCGGCGCCTATGTCCAGATCCTGCCGCGCGCCTTCGAGGCCGCGGGCTACGATCCCGCCGGCCTCGGCCCGCTGGCCACGCCCGTGGTGATCCTCGGCACCTGGGCGGAATTCGTGCTGCCGGCGCTCATCGTCCTGGGCCTGTTCACCCGCATCGCGGCGCTCGGCATGATCGCCTTCATTGCCGTGCAGACCTGGGTCGATATCATCGGCCACGGCGTGGCCCTCGGCGCCTGGTTCGACACCTCGCCCTCCGCTGACATCGCGGACCAGCGCGCCTTCTGGACCTTCCTTCTCGCCACTCTCGCGCTCATGGGACCGGGGCCGATCTCCCTCGACCGATCCGCGAGATCCTACGTGACCTCAGCCCGAACACCCGCGTCCCACCCGAGATGAACCTGCCCCCCGGCCTCGATCACGGGCCGTTTCATCAATGCCGGATGCGCCGCCAGAAGGTCCAGCGGCGTCCGCGCCCGCTCCGCATCGGACAGGCCGCGCCAGGTGGTGGAGCGCGTGTTGACAAGCCGCGCCCCGAAAAGCTCCAGAAACCGCGCCAACTCCGCTTCCGCCAGCGGCGTGGCGCGGATATCGACGAAATCCACCTCGTGGCCCGCCGCCTCCAGCGCCTTCACCGCCTTGCGGCACGTGTCGCAGCTTTTCAATCCGTAGACGCGCATCGGCATCCCTCCCCACTATCCCGTGACCCGGCGCCCGCGCGCCCCGCATCTGCCCGCGCGCTCGGCATTTCGCGCAAATATACGCCGTCCGCCCCGCTGCCAACGTATTCAGGCTTGTCATGGCCGCATAATGCGCCACCATTCATCGCGTGACGCCTGGTTTCCTTGTGAACCGCCCTCTCGAGAAGGCAGCACAACGGTCACGTGGACCTTGCCGCACGAACGCGCCGCACCGACGCGGTCGCGAGGTGACTGAGACTTGAGAAGGAAAGACCGATGCCGACAGGCACCGTAAAATGGTTCAACACGACGAAGGGCTACGGGTTCATCGCGCCCGATGACGGCGGAAAGGACGTGTTCGTGCACATCTCCGCCGTGGAAAAGGCCGGGATGACCGGGCTGCCCGACAACACCAAGGTCAGCTACGAACTGCGCGAGGGCCGCGACGGACGCGCCTCGGCGGTGGAGCTTACGAAGCTCTGAGCGGCCGATCCCGTGCGCTGGACGGCCTCGACCGGCGCACAGGACTTCCCCCCGCTCCGCGCCATGCCGCGCATGATCGCCGCTGCCCCGGCTCAGGGCGGTGGGGCGCCAAACTTTACCGAATTTACACGCATGACGCGCTACCTTCCGCGGGTGATCAATTCCGGTCACACGCAGGTAAATCCCAACCCTGATCATGTGGGAGGTGACGGTCGCCAGGACGGGCGATGTCGGCCTCCCGCGGTCCGCATCCCATCAACGGATATGTGTCGCCTCCCGCGCAACCGCGCTGGAAGGAGCGTTTCATGTCCGAATTCCTCGACCATCTCTCCGTCTATTATCTCTGCGATGCCATGGCCTCGATACACCGGCTCGGCCCGGTTGAGGCGCTTGGCTGCGTCGAGGCCTACGAGACGGTGAGACGCCATTTCCTCGACACCGCTCTGGCGCCCTTCGGCACCAACGAACGGGCCGAACAGATGCGCCGCGCCTATCTCGAGTTCCTCGGCTGGCAGAACGCCAACGCCGTGCTGGCCGCCGACCTCCGCGCCGCGGCCGAGGCGCGCGCGCTGGCCCTGATGCCCACGGCCCTGCGATAGCGCCCGCGGCGCGCGCCGGTCACCCGGCGATGGCGCGCGCCACCATGACCCCGCCCCAGGCCGCGCCGCCCGTCAGCACCGTGCCCCACGCGAGGTCCATCGCCACCATCTGCGGGTGCCAGTCGCGCATCACGGCCCAGGAGGTCAGCTCGTAGGTGCCGTAGGCGACGAAGCCCAGGATCGCCCCGTTCAGAAGCGCGAGCGATGGCGCGTCGGCCCGGATCGCGGGGATCGCGGCGAAGTACAGGATACCGCCCATGTAGGTAAGGTAGAAGAGGATGGCCGGCACCAGCCGGAAGCCCCCCTCGTAAAGCTGCTCGCCCAGATGCCGCGCGAAAACCGGCTGGATGACCGACCGCAACATGAGCGCGTCCGCGACGAGGAAGATGATCGAGGCGGCGATGAAGAAGGTGACGTAGACCATGGGCGCTCCG
>CAZGHJ010000225.1:0-4806 GCA_964525355.1 uncultured Roseicyclus sp. | reverse complement strand
GCAGCGCCCAGGACACGAAGGCCCCGACCGCGCAGAACGTGATGATCTGCCAGAGCCCGCCTTCCAGAAGCGGCGCGAAGCCCAGACCGTAGCTCAGGTCGGGCGGCGCGATGTTGATCGTCCAGGGGTTGAACGTGCCTTGCATGGCCGCGCCCCAGAAGATCAGGATTGTTCCCAGCAGCGCGAAAAATGCTGTCGTGACCCCGAAAAAGCCCACGTAGAACGGGCCCACCCAGAAGTCGAACAGATCGCCGCCGATCAGCGTCCCTCCGCGGACGCGGTACTTTTTTTCGAAGCTTAGCAAAGCCATGCGTCTGTCTCCGCGTATGGCGGCGGAACCCCCGGAATAGTGGTCAGCCGTCAGTCAAATGATTGGTTTGCTGCGGGCGGAACGGTGAGGCACCGCCCGCAGCTATCGGTAGTGTCCGCCGTCAGGGACGGGGGCGGTCGGCTCAGTTGCCGAAGCCCATCGTCATTGCGGCGTTCTCGAACCAGTTCAGGCCGGACGACAGAACCACCAGGTGGATCATCGCCGCGAGAAGGAACAGGAACACGCCCTGCGCCACGAACACGCGGCGGGGGTCGAAGATGAGCCAGATCTTGTAGAACTTAGCCATGTTTTAATCCTTCCTCAGAACCAGGGCGCCCAGATGTACGTGGCGAGATGAGCGACCAGGGCCACGGCCCCGAACAGCCAGAGCCCGCTCATGTACACCGCGTGCAGCTCTTGAGCCTGCTCGTCGGTCAGACCCGTGAAGGACAGGTCGGAATTGTCAGCCATTAACTTTCCTCCGGAACGTTAGACTGATGCCGCGTTCCCCGCGGCCGGGCCCCGGCAAGGCCTCAATGCCCTGCCGGCCTTCCACCCGATCCGGAACGTTGCGTCCCGCATCGGATGAACTCGGTTTCGGCTCCGGTCGTCACGCCGAGAATCTCTTGTGTCCTGATCCCGCGCGCCGGGTCTGAAGCGGCGCAGGTCGCGGGATCGGGAGGGCTCAGGCCGAGAAGATCATCGGTGTGATGATCCGGGCCTGGCTCCAGGCCCGTTTGACGGGGCCCTTGTCGGTCAGGTTGCCCGCGCGCAGGGCTGCCAGCGCCCATGTCACGGTCGCCAGTGGCAGCGTCGCGAGAAACACGATCGCGAAATAGATCATGAACTCCGTCCGCGGCGGCTTGTGCCGCGCTGTCGGGGGGTTTGAGGTGTAGTCCGTCATGTCACTCTCCCTCGGTGAGTTCGAAACCGGCGGGCGCCAGCGCCCGGACGGTATCCTTGACGACCCGTTCCGCTCCGCTGGCGAGCGCGGCCTTCTCGGCGGCGTCGCGCAGCGTCTTGGCGGCGGAGATACGGGTCAGAATGGGGTGTTCGGCCACGATACGGTCGAGCAGGACCTGCGCGTCCGCGTCCCACGGGAAGTCGCGGCGCAGTGTCGTGGGCGTGGCCGCGACGCTGTCCATGTCGCTGCCCAGCGGCAGGATGTGGAACAGCGCATCGAAAAGGCCGTTGCAGACCTCCTGCAGCATGTAGGTGGCGCCGGCATAGCCCATGAAGGGCGTGCCCGTGGCGCGGCGGATCGCGGCACCCGGAAAGCTTGCGGGGATGAAGGCCGGTTTCGGCCCGTGCCCCGCAGACATTTCGGCGAGATACATCTTCTCGTTGATCGAGCCCATCAGGATCAGGGGCCGCTTCTGGTTTACGAGGGCGCGCACCTGGTCGTTGTCGGTCTTGCGCCCCGCGATCCGCGCCACGGCAAAGGCGCAGGGCAGGCCCAGATCGGACTCGAGGAAGTTCCGCACGCCGCGGGCATAGGTCTCGTTCGCGACGATCCCGAAGGAGGCGGTGGCGAAGAAGTCCTGCGTGACCGAGCGCCAGAGGTCCCAGACCGGCTTGATCGTGGAGTGCTTCTCCACCTCGATGAAGGGCTCGGGGTCGAGGCCGGTCAGCTCGCCCAGCTTGCGCAGGAACTTCGTGGTGCTCTCCACGCCGATCGGCGCCTGGAGATAGGGCTTGCCCAGCACCTCGCAGAGCCCGCGACCGAACTCGCGATACATGCAGATGTTGACGTCCGCGTTCACGAGGTTGCGCATCTCGGCCAGGTGGCTGCCCAGAGGCATCACCATGTTGACCTCGCAGCCGATGCCTTCGACGAGGCGGCGGATCTCGGCCAGGTCGCTCGGCATGTTGAACGTGCCATACATCGGCCCGAGGATGTTGACGCGGGGCGCCGCGCCCTCTTCGCGCTTCTTCTCGGGCGGCATACGTCCCTTGGTCATGCCGAATTCGGTGAAGATCCAGGTCATCGCGCGGTCCGCGCTTTCCCACTGGTCCTCGTCGATGGTGCGCGGCAGGAAGCGCTGGATGGAGGTGCCTTGCGGCGTCACGCCCCCGCCGATCATCTCGGCGATGGAGCCGGTGACGACGACGGACGGCAAAGCCGGGTCGAGCGTGTCCCAGGCCTGTTTCATCGCGCCTTCGGTGCCGTCGCGGCCCAGTTCCTCTTCGGCGAGGCCGGTGACGACGATGGGCAGCTCGTGCGGCGGCAGGCCGTCGGTGTAGTGCAGGACGGAGGTGACGGGCAGGTTCTCGCAGCCCACGGGGCCGTCGATGATGACCTGCAGCCCCTTCACCGCGGTGAAGGCATAGACCGAGCCCCAGTAGCCGCCCGCGCGGTCGTGATCCTGGATCAGCATTTCACACCTCCGTTCGCGGCGATGCGGGCCTTTTCGGCCTTTTCCAGCTTCTTGAGGTTCGTCGCGCGGAAATCCGGGCGCAGGTTCGGCGCACCTTCCCAGATGCCGGCGGTGTCGCCTTCGCCGACGCCGGCGAAGAAGGCCTTCATGTGCGCCATGCGGTCCTTGTTGCCCATGGCCGCGTTGACGACCTGTTGCAGGCTGCCCGCGCCCATCGGACCCATCAGGGGACGGGCGGAGATGAGGTTGGTGAAATAGAGGCTGGGGATGCCAAGCTCCTTGCCCTTCTGCACCACGGGGGTGGTGCCGATGGCAAGGTCGGGGCGGATCGCTTCCATCGCGGCGCAATCGTCCTCGAGGCTGGCGCGGAACTTGACCTTCACGCCGCGCGCCTCCAGCCAATCCACGTCGGGCTTAGACCAGGGTGTCTTCGGGCAAGCCGTTCCAACGTAGGGGATTTCTGCCCCGCTCTCGATGAGAAGGCGGGCGACCAGAAGCTCCGAGCCCTCGTAGCCCGACAGCGTGATCGTGCCCTCGATGGGTGTGGCTTGCAGAGCCTGTTTGATGGCCGGCAGGAACGCGTTCTGGGCGCTCGCGACCTTGTCGGCGGCTACGCCATAGGCGTCCCCGATGGCGGCAAGCCATGCGGCGGTTCCGTCGTGACCGACGGGCGCGGAGCCCACCACCTTGCGGCCCGCGGCCTGAAACTCGCGGATCGCGGCGGTGTAGAAGGGGTGGATCGCGGCCACCACCTCGCTGTCCAGCGCGGCATATAGCTCGCGCCACTCACGGCAGGGAACGACCGGACCTGCCGCCAGACCGAGTGGCGCGAGCATCCCTCCGATTCCAAGAGGATCCGCAGGGAACATTTCGCCCAACAGCGTGACTGTCGGACGGTCTGATTTACCCGAGACAGGGGCCTGAACGGGACCGGCCTCCACCTCCTGTCGGGCATAGTTGAGCATCGCCCCGGCGAGGACATCCTTGGCCTCGGCATGGGTCGGCACCCCGAAGCCCGGAACGTCGATGCCGACGATCCGGACCCCATTGATCTCATCCGGCAGAAGCCGGAGAGGCACACCGGACGCGGTCGGCACGCAGAGATTCGTGACCACGATGGCGTCGTAACGCTCGGGGTCGGCCATCTCGTGCACAGCGTCGCGGATGTCTTCGAAGAGTTTCCCCGTCACCAGGGTCTCGGAATTGAACGGGACGTAGCCGACCGAGCGGCGGGCACCGTAGAAATGGCTGACGAAGGTCAGGCCGTAGACGCAGCAGGCCGAGCCACTCAGAACCGTGGCCACGCGGCGCATCCGCAGGCCCACGCGCAGGCTCCCGAAGGCCGGGCACATGGATTGCGGCTTGTCGTGCGGGCCTTGCGGATAGTCCTTGGCATACTGGTCGAGGATCTCGGACTTGCCGGCCATCCGGGCGGCCTTCTCCATCTCGGCCGCACCCGCGTGACAGCCCATGCCGTCGCCGCCTGCAGGCGGCGTGCCGACGGGGGTCTCATCCGTTTCGACACGCGCTTCGCCGCGAATGACCTCGGTCTCGCCGGCGGTGTCGTATGTCACTTCCTTGAAATCGTCGGGCATCGGTCTCAGGCCTCGTCGTAGATGACTTCGAGGGATTGCTTCGGCGTGGCGTCCTTGCCGCGCATGTCCGCATCGGTCGCGGGCTCCAGCGTGACGCCGGCACCGGTCTCGGAGCCGTCGAACAGCTCCAGAAGCTCGTCCTGGCTGAGGGCTGTCGGCCGCATCGGCGGCGCCTTGGCCACGTTCTCGCCCAGCTCGGCAAACAATGCGCCCCACTGGCTCTCGGCGGTGCCCACGATCTGGTAGTTCGCGGATTTCTTGCGCAGGTCGTCGTCCTGCGGGATGGAGGCCAGCACGGGGATGTCCACCGCCTTGGCGAAGGCCTGCGCCTCGCCCGAGCCGTCGTCCTTGTTGATGACGAGGCCCGCGACGCCCACGTTGCCGCCGAGCTTGCGGAAATATTCCACCGCCGAGCAGACGTTGTTGGCCACGTAAAGCGATTGCAGGTCGTTCGAGCCCACGAGGATCACCTTCTGCGCCATGTCGCGCGCGATCGGCAGGCCGAAGCCGCCGCAGACCACGT
>CAZGHJ010000224.1:2408-4815 GCA_964525355.1 uncultured Roseicyclus sp. | reverse complement strand
TCGAACACCGATCTCGAGGCGCGCAACCAGACCATCGCCGAGCTTTTCGCCTGGGCCGACGAGAACGTCATCTACATCCCGATTCACCACCAGGTGCTGAACTGGGGGATCTCGGATGACTGGTCCACGGTGGTGGATGCCGACGACCAGGTGAAGTTCAAGTACTTCACCGCGAACTGATCGCGTTCCGGCAAATGCCGATGGGGCCGGACGGATGGACCGTCCGGCCCTTGCCATTCGGGCGGGATGTCCCTCAATGCCAGCCTCACGGCGACGTGTGCCGGGCCGGGCTGGTCACGGGGCCGCCCTTGCGCCAGCCTGATGTCAGGCGCTGGCCTGCATGGGCCGCCGCGCCCCCTTCAGGAAAGGACACGGCATGACCCGTCTTCCGCTCACCGGCACCCTCGTCGCGGGGATGGCGGCATGTCTCGCGCTGCCCGCCGCGGCGGAAACCTTCCGCTGGGCCGGCACCACCGATCCCCAGACGATGGACCCGCACGCCGTCAGTTCGACGCCGGTTCTGGGCTTTCTGAACAATGTCTACGAGGGCCTCGTGCGGCGCGGGCCCGACATGGCCATCGAGCCCGCGCTTGCCACCTCGTGGGAGCCGATCGGCGCGGGCGACGGCTGGCGCTTCGTGCTGCGCGAGGGCGTCACCTTCCACGACGGCGCCGCGTTCACGGCGGAGGACGTCCTGTTTTCCTACCGGCGCGCCGCATCCGAGGCATCCGACGTGCGCAGCTGGTTCGCCTCGGTCTCCGACGTGGTGGTCGTCGACGATCATACCGTCGACATCCTCACCACCTCGCCGCAGCCGCTCTTTCCCGACAGCATCGCCAACTGGATGATGATGGACAGCGGCTGGGCCGAGGCAAACGCGGCCGGGGTTCCCGCCCGCGATCAGGAGAACTTCGCCACGAGGAACGCCAACGGAACCGGCGCCTTCGTGCTGGAAAGCCGCCAGCCCGATCTCGAGACGGTGCTCGTGCCGTTCGACGGCTGGTGGGGCGAGGCGTCCCACGGCATCACGGAAGCGATCTTCACGCCGATCCAGAACCCGGCCACGGCCGTTGCGGCCCTCCTGTCGGGCGAGGTCGACATGATCAACCCGGTGCCGGTGCAGGACGCCGAGCGGGTGGACGCCAACGACGGCACGCGGGTGATCCGCGGGATCGAGAGCCGCGTCATCATGCTGGGCTTCGCCCACGATCACGAGACGCTTCGGAACGGCGCGGAAAACCCGTTTTCCGACGTGCGCGTGCGGCGCGCGGTGGCCCATGCGGTCAACGTGCCGGCGATCCTGCAGACGATCATGCGCGGCTCGGCCGAGCCTGCGGCGCAACTCGTCGCGGCGGGCACCTCGGGCTATTCGCCGGACCACGACGCGCGCCCGACCCACGATCCGGAGGCGGCCCGCGCGCTTCTGGCCGAGGCGGGTTATCCTGACGGGTTCGCCTTCGACTTCTCCTGCACCAACGACCGTTACCTCAACGACGAGGCGGTGTGTCAGGCGATCGTGGCCATGCTGGCGCAGGTGGGCCTCGACGCGACGCTCGACGCGATGCCGGTCTCGACCTACTGGCCCGAGCTTCGCGCGGAGAATTTCGACATGTATCTCGTGGGCTGGTCGCCGGGCACCTTCGATGCCGAACACCCGATCCGGTTCCTGGTGCACACGGCGGGCGAGCGGCTGGGGACGTGGAATTTCGGCGGCTATTCCAGCGCGCGGATCGACGAATTGCTGCCGGTGATGCAGTCCGAGATCGACCCGGACCTGCGCCAGGCGGCGATGGACGAGGCGGCCGGGATCATCCAGGAGGACATGGTCTACGTGCCGCTTTACGTGCAGCCGCTTCTTTGGGGGGTGCGCGACGGCATCTCGGTGACGCAGCGGCCGGACAACTTCTTCATCCTGCGCTGGATGTCGATGGATTGAGAACCCGGCCCGGGCCGCGTGCCCCCTGACGGGGCCCAGGCCCGGGCCGGCGCGCGTTCCGCGCGGAGTCCTTTTTTCCGTATTTGAGACAAGAAGAAGGGGCGAAGGGTTGGGCATCATGATCGGCGGCGTCTATTCGGCGGAGGATCCGGGGCCGGACACGGTGGAAGGGGGTGCCTTCCGGCGGGCTGCCGCGACGATCCGGCACCGGATCACGGCCGACGGATCCTCGGGCTTTCCGGCGAGGCCAGAGCGCTATCATCTTTATGCCGCGTGGAACTGCCCCTGGGCGCACCGGGTCCTTCTGGCGCGGGTGGAAAAGGGGCTCGAGGCTGCGATAACGGTCTCCTATGCCCGGCCGCGCCGGACCGAGGCCGGCTGGGTCTTCGACCGCGAGGGGCCGTTTTCGGACCCGCTCAAGGGTGTTGCGGCGCTCCACGAGGTCTACGCGGCCGATGCCGAGCCCTACAC
>CAZGHJ010000224.1:0-2308 GCA_964525355.1 uncultured Roseicyclus sp. | reverse complement strand
TTCACCGAGGCCGATCTGCGGCTTTTCCCGACGCTGGCGCGGTTCGACGTGGCCTATCACCACGCCTTCAGGTGCAACATCCGGCGGCTTGTGGATTATCCGCGGCTCTGGGCCTATGCGCGGGCGATCTACCATCGGCCGGGCGTGGCCGACACGGTGCGGTTCGACATCTACAAGCAGGGCTATTTCTCGCCGTCGGAGCTTCGCAATCCGCTGGGGATCGTGCCGGCGGGCCCCGAGATCGACTGGTCGCTGGACAAGGGCCGTGCGTGAGGCCGCGGCGCGCGCGAAGAAGGCTTGACCGCGCGCGCCCGACCGGGCAGCACCGTCGGATGCAGAGAGGAAGGCCAGGCGCATGCTCAGCTTTATCCTGAGACGCGTGTTCCAGTCGGTGCTCGTGCTTCTGGTCGTGGGCCTCGTCGCCTTCGCCATGTTCCGCTACGTGGGCGACCCGGTCGAGACGATGCTGGGCCAGGAGCGCACGATGGAAGACATCGAGCGGCTGCGCGAGAGCCTCGGGCTCAACGATCCGTTCTTCGTGCAGTACCGGGATTTCCTGATCCGTGCCGTGCAGGGGGATCTGGGGATCTCCTACCGGCAGGGCCGCCCGGTGGCCGAGATCATCGCCGAGCGGCTGCCCGCCACGCTGGAACTGGCCGCCGTCTCGGGGGCCTTCGCGCTGGTCTTCGGGATCGTCTTCGGCATCTTCACCGCGATCCGCCGCAACGGGTTCGCCGCGAACGCGATCATGACCGTCTCGCTGATCGGAGTGTCGCTGCCCACGTTTCTCATCGGCATCCTGCTGATCTACGTCTTCGCGGTGGAATTGAGCTGGCTGCCCAGTTTCGGGCGCGGCGAGGTTGTGGATCTCGGCGGCTGGACCACGGGCTTCCTGACGCAATCGGGGCTTGTGGCCCTCATCCTGCCGTCGATCACGCTGGGGCTTTACCAGATGACGCTGATCATGCGGCTGGTGCGCTCGGAGATGCTCGAGGTCATGCGCCAGGACTATATCCGTTTCGCCCGCGCGCGCGGGTTGAAAGATCGCGTGATCCATTTCCGCCATGCGCTGAAGAACACGCTGGTGCCGGTCATCACGGTGACGGGCCTGCAACTGGGTTCGATCATCGCCTTCGCCATCATCACCGAGACGGTGTTCCAGTGGCCGGGTGTGGGGCTTCTCTTCATCAACGCGATCCAGTTCGTGGATATCCCCGTGATGGCGGCTTACCTGATGCTGATCTCGGTGATGTTCGTGGGCATCAACCTGATCGTCGACCTTCTTTACGTGGCGATCGACCCGCGGCTGCGCGTCGACGGGAAGACGTCATGACCGATACGCCCAATACCGTTCAAGCCGAGCGCGCGCGCTCGCGCCTCGCCATGGCCTGGGACAGCGACGTGGCCTACGCGTTCCGCCGCTCGCCGGTGGCGATGATCTCGGCGGGCGTCACCGCGCTCCTGATCCTGATGGCGGTCTTCGCGCCGTGGATCGCGCCGCACGACCCGTTCAACCCCGCGACGCTGAACCTGATGAACGGCTTCACGCCGCCGGGCGAGGCCAATGCCTTCACGGGCGAAAGCTTCTGGCTCGGCACCGACGACCAGGGGCGGGATGTCTTCTCGACCATCCTCTACGGGCTGCGGATCTCGCTTTTCGTGGGCTTCGCGGCGGTGGCGCTGGCCATGGCGATCGGGGTCACGCTGGGGCTGATCGCGGGCTATGTGGGCGGGCTGACCGAGACGATCATCATGCGGGTCGCGGACGTGCAGCTGACCTTCCCGGCGATCCTGGTGGCCATGCTGATCTTCGGCGTGGCCAAGGGGATCACGCCGCCCGAATACCGCGACCAGATGGCGATCTGGGTGCTGATCCTGGCAATCGGCCTGTCGGACTGGGTGCAGTTCGCCCGCGTGGTGCGCGGCGCGACGCTGGTGGAGAAGTCCAAGGAATACGTGCAGGCCGCGCGGCTGATCGGCCGGTCGCCGGCCGCGATCATGCTGCGCCACATCCTGCCCAACGTCCTGTCGCCGGTACTGGTGATCGCCACGATCAGCCTGGCGCTCGCCATCATCGCCGAGGCGACGCTCAGCTTTCTCGGCGTGGGCGCGCCGCCGACCGAGCCGTCGCTCGGCACGCTCATCCGCATCGGGCAGGGGTTCCTCTTCTCCGGCGAGTGGTGGATCCTCGTCTTCCCGGCCGCGACGCTGCTTGCGCTGGCGCTCGCGGTGAACCTCTTGGGCGACTGGCTGCGCGACGCGCTGAACCCGAGGCTTCGCTGATGGCGCTTCTGGAGATCGAGAACCT
>CAZGHJ010000223.1:0-4880 GCA_964525355.1 uncultured Roseicyclus sp. | reverse complement strand
CCCAGCAATCCTCCAGCCCGCCCGAGACGATCAGGCACTGCACCTCGATGTCGCGATAGACGGCCTCGGTGCGGAAATCGCCGCCGAACTCCGTCTCGGCGTAGAAGTTGAAGATCGGCGTGTAATAGCCGCCCTGGTATTGCACCAGAAGCGGCTTGTCGTTGGCGATGAGCTCGGCACACAGGCTGAGCCCGTAGAGCACCGCGAAGATCCACAGCGACCAGTAGGCGCGGCGGTTGGCCTTGAAGTTCTCCCACCGCCGCCGGTTCAGCGGCGAGAGCCAGCCCCGGCGCGGCGGCGGCGCGGTGACGGGCGGCGTCGGGCGCAGACCGGGCGCGGGGTCCAGCGTCGGCCGTGCCGGGCGCGGTCTGTCGTCGGGCATGGCCATCGGCTCAGGTCTCCCGCGTCTCGAAGTCGATGCGCGGGTCGATCCACACATACATCAGGTCCGAGATGATGTTGACCAGAAGCCCGATCAGCCCGAAGACGAAGAGCGTGCCGAAGATCACCGGGTAATCCCGGCTGACCGCCGCCTCGAAGGCGAGCCGGCCCAACCCGTCGAGCGAGAAGATCGTCTCGATGATGAGGCTGCCGCCGAAAAAGACGCCCACGAAGACGGCCGGAAAGCCCGCGATCACGATCAGCATCGCGTTGCGGAAGACGTGCCCATAGAGCACCCGGTTCTCGCGCAGCCCCTTGGCCTTGGCCGTCATCACGTACTGTTTCTTGATCTCGTCGAGAAAGCTGTTCTTGGTCAGGAGCGTCAGCGTGGCAAAGGCCGAGATGGTCGAGGCCAGCACCGGCAGCGTGATGTGCCAGAAATAGTCGCCGATCTTGCCCAAGAGGCTCAGCTCGTCGAAATTGTCGGAGGTCAGACCGCGCAGCGGGAAGATCTGGAAATACGACCCGCCCGCGAACAGCACCAGCAGCAGGATCGCGAAGAGAAACCCGGGGATCGCATAGGCCACGATGATGACGCCCGAGGTCATCGTGTCGAATTTCGACCCGTCGCGTACCGCCTTGCGGATGCCCAGGGGGATCGACACGAGATAGGCGATGACCGTGGACCACAAGCCCAGCGTGATTGACACGGGCAGCTTCTCGATCACCAGATCGATGACGGAGATCGAGCGGAAATAACTCTCCCCGAAATCGAAGCGCATGTAGTCCCACATCATCAGGCCGAAGCGTTCGAGGCCCGGAATGTCCTCCGCGACGCAGGCCTCGTTCGCGAGGTCGGGCTCGCCGGTGAAGCCGTCGGCGCAGACGATCCGGGCGAAGTTGAACTGCACGCGCAACTCGTCGAGGAACTGCGGCGGCAGGCCCCGCGCGCCCTGGTAGCTGTCGTCGATGTCGGAGGCCCCCTGCGCCTCGGCGCCGCCGCCCGAGATCCCGGCGAAGACGTCGCCTTCCCCCTCCAGCTGCGCCAGCACCTGCTCGACGGGCCCGCCCGGCACGAACTGCGTCAGCGCGAAATTCACCACCATGATCCCGAAGAGCGTCGGGATCATCAGCGCGAGGCGTCTGAGGATATAGGCGCCCATGGCGGCTTACAGCACGCCCTGTTCGCGCAGCGCCGCCTCGGCCTCGGGATCGACCCACCAGAAATCGAGGAAGCCGACGGAATAGGGTGGCAGCTCCTCGGGGTGGCGATAATGGTTGTAATAGGCCACCCAGGCGCTGTCGTTGAACCATTGCGGCACGCGGATCTTGTAGGCGCGCAGCACCCGGTCGAGCGCGCGGGTCGCCACCTCCATCTCCTCGCGGGTCTCGGCGCGGATCACCACCTCCAGAAGCTCGTCGATCACCGGATCGGCCAGACCGGCCGCGTTGAACAGCGCCTCGTCCGCCCCGATCGAGCCGAAATACTGGCGCAGGCTGGTGCCCGGCTCGTAGCCCATGGGGAAATGGTCGGTCAGCATGTCGAAATCGGCGTCGCGCTGGCGCTGGCTCATCTGCGCGCCGTCCACGCGGTTCATGCGCGCGTCGATGCCGATGGCGCGCAGGTTCTCCACGTAAGGATTGATGATCCGATCGAAGAGCGGCCCGGCGTTCAGGAACTCCACCTGCAACGTCTCGCCAGCCGCGTTGCGCAGCATCCCGTCATCGCCCGGCACCCAGCCGGCCTCCTCCAGAAGCGCGGTCGCGCGCCGCGCGTTGCGGCGGTCGAAGGTCCGGTCGGGGTCCGAGGCGGGCGCCGAGAAGGGCACTTCGGTGAAGACCTCCTCGGGGATGCGGCCGCGGAACGGCTCCAGCACGGCAAGCTCCTCGGGCGGCGCCATCCCCTCGGCCTCGAGATGCGTGTTCTCCCAGAAACTGTCGATCGGCTGGTAGAGCCCGTAGAACAGCGTCTGGTTCGTCCACTCGAAATTGAACATGACCGCGATGGCCTCGCGCACGCGCGGGTCCTCGAACTTGTCGCGGCGCAGGTTGAAGACGAAGGACTGGCCCGACGCGATCACCCCCTGGGGGATCGTCTCCTGGATGACCGTGCCGTTCGCGAGCCTTGGGAAATCGTAGTTGTTGGCCCAGTTCTGCGAGGAGTTTTCCTGCCGGAACATGTAGTTACCCGCGGTGAAGCCCTCGAAGGCGGCAATGGCGTCCGCGTAGTATTCGACGCGGATCGAGTCGAAATTGTGGCGTCCGCGATTGATCGGCAGCCCCTCGCCCCAGTAATCGCGGTCGCGCACGAAGACGGTGGACCGGCCCGGATCGATCGCCCCCGGCACGTAGGGCCCCGACCCGATCAGCGGCTCCAGCCGGCTTTCGGCGAAGTCGAGGCCGCTTGCGACATGGCTCGCCTCGCTGAAGACCGGCAGGGCGCCCGCCGCCTCGATCCGACCGCGCAGCTGGCTGTCGGGGTTGAAGTCGAAGCGGATGCGCCGGTCGTCCAGCACCTCGGCGCCCGCGATGGTGTTGGGCAGGTTCGCGCGGAAGGACGGCAGCCCCTCGTCGCGCAGGATCTCGTAGGAAAACAGCACGTCCTGCGCCGTCACCGGCGTGCCGTCCGAGAAGGTCGCGCCCTCGCGGAGGGTGAAGATGGCGTAGGACCGGTCCTCGGGGTAGGCCACGGTCTCGCACAGCAGGCAGTAGCTCTCGCCGATCGTGTCGGCGGTGCCGATCATCAGGCTCTCGAAGAAGATCGAGGCCAGGACCGCCGGGTTGCCCTGGTTCGTGTAGGGGTGGAGAGAATCGAACGAGCCCCCCGCGCTCGACCAGCTGAGCGACATCTCGCCCCCCTGCGGCGCGTCCGGGTTCACGTAGGAAAGATGTTCGAAATCCGCCGGGTAGGTCAGATCAGCAAGCCCAAAGGTCGCGATGGCGTGGGTGACGGTCAGATCGTCCTCCTGCGCCGGGGCGGGCAGGACGGCAAGCGCCCAGATCAGCGCGGCGCCGGCAACCGGCAGGGCGCCGAGGCGCAGCGAGGCGGCGGTGGACAGGGGCAGGGCGCGCGCTTGCGCGACGGGGCGATCTGGCATGGCGGTCTCCAAGCTCGTCCGGGGCGACTTCCCCTAGATGTGGGCCGCCTCACGTTAGAGACCAGTCCCGCAGCGGTTCAAGTTGAGATTCCGTGATCGGCGGGAGAGCGGGCAGGAAATCGGACCACCCGCGCAAATAAAAAGGCCGTTCCTGCCGGAACGGCCCGATCTTCGGCACGTCGGCGCCGTGTCACTCCTGCGTCGCGAGATACGCGATCAGGTTCGCACGATCCTCGACATCGGACATGCCGGCATAGGCCATGGCCGTGCCCGGCGCCCAGCCACGCGGGTTTTCCAGAAAGCCCGACAGGTTTTCCGGCGTCCACGCCTGGTCCAGCGAGGCCAGCGCGTCGGAGTAGCTGAACCCGTCCGCCGCACCGATCGGCCGTTCCACGACGCCATGCAGGTAGGGGCCCACACCGTTCTGGCCCGGGTTCAGCGCGTGGCACGCCTGACACTGGCGCCACAGCCGCTCGCCCGCGCCCGCATCGGCAGAGGCATAGACCTCCTCGAAGGGCACTTCCACGACCTCTTCCGCTTCCGCTTCGGCCGTGTCGGCCGTCTCGTCGATGATCACGTAACCCCGCACATGGTCCTCGCCGTGGCGGTCCACATTGTACAGACCCTCGGCGGCCCATCCGCCCAGGAGGAGAATCAAAAGCGCGCCGCAGAATGCGCCGAAGCCTTTGGTGATCGTCATCGTGTCAAACATGGCTCACCTGATCGTCTCGCGTTTCGCGGCATATAGGGTGTTTCCCCCCGGAAGGGCAAGGTATACCAGCGCGACGAAACGCCCACATCTCAAGGTGGAATCATGACCCGAGCCATCGCCTTTCAGGGGGAGCCCGGCGCCTATTCGCACCAGGCCTGCCATGCCGCGCGCCCCAATCTCGAGGCGTTGCCCTGCCCGACTTTCGAGGCGGTGATCGACGCCGTTCGCGAGGGGCGGGCCGAGCAGGCGATGCTGCCAGTCGAGAACACGACCTATGGACGGGTGGCCGATATCCACCGGCTGCTGCCGGGCTCGGGGCTGCATATCGTGGACGAGGCCTTCGTGCGGGTGCACATCAACCTGCTCGGCGTGCCCGGCGCGACCATCGCCGACATCCGCGAGGCCTGGTCCCACCTCGTCCTTCTGCCGCAATGCGCCCGCTTTCTGCGCGAACACGGGATCGAGGGCCGCGTCAGCCCCGACAACGCCCGCGCCGCCCGCGACGTGGCCGCCCGCAGCGACAAGACCCACGCCGCGCTCGCCTCGGAACTGGCGGGCGAGATCTACGGGCTCGACGTGCTGGCCCGCCATATCGAGGATCACGACACCAACACCACGCGCTTTCTCATCATGGCGCGCGAGCCCGACATGACCCGCCGCGCCGATCACATGATGACGACCTTCGTCTT
>CAZGHJ010000222.1:0-4901 GCA_964525355.1 uncultured Roseicyclus sp. | reverse complement strand
GCCCGCCTGTGACGTGTCCGGCAAGGCGGGTCAACCTATGTCTCCGCGACGGCCCGACCACCTGCCCCGACCACCGGAACATGATCGAGGCCCCCGGAAACGGCGCCCGGGGCGGCCGCGGCGCTTGCACCGCGCCATTCTCGAAGCGATCAGAGCACGCCGGCCGGGCGCGTCCTCGACACCCGCGACACCCGCGCCCGCTGGGCCGCCCCGGGCGCATCACGGTCTTTCTTGGCGCCCCGGGCGGGCTAGCTCCCCTCTCATGATCGATACCCGGTGCACTCATCCCGCCATGCGGCGTCCCGGCCGGGCGACCGGCCCCCGGCCCGTGTCGCTTGCCGCCGCGCTTGTCGCGGTCCTCGCCGTGATCGCGAGCGCCCTGCCCGCTCGGCTTGCCGCCGAGGCGCGCGATGCCGCCGATCCGCCGGACCTCATCCTGCGGATCGACATCGATCCGGAAACCGGCGCAGTCGCGGGCTCGGCCCTGTTGCGCGCGCCCCTGGGTGACGTGACGCTGCCCGACGCGGCGTGGCTGTCGATCGACGCGCTGGAGCTTGCCGGCGCCGGACCGGTGACGCCCGCGCGCCCCGGCGTCATCCCCGAAACGCAGCACCGCAACCGCGACCTGACCCTGACGGTGTCCGGCCGCCTGCCCGCGCCGGGGCCGCAGATGAGCGCCGCCGCCGCCGCGCCGGAGGCGACGCATCTGGTCGGGCCGGTGTGGTTCCCGGCCGACGCGGCCGGCGTGCGGGACATCGACGCCCGCGTGCGCGTGCCCTCGGGCCAGAGAGTGGCGGCCACGGGGAGCCTCCTGACGGAGACACGCACCGGAACCGGCACCGCGGCGCGCTTTGCCTTTCGGGGATTTGCCGGGGATTTCGGGTTGTTCGCGGGCCCCTACGCCGTCACCGAGGACATCCGCGACGGATTGCGGCTGAGGACCTTTTTCGAGACCGACGACCCCGCGCTTTCGCGCCGCTATCTCGACGCCGTCGCCCGCCACATCGCCCGCTACGAGGCCACGGTGGGCGACTACCCCCATGACGGCTTTTCCGTGGTCTCCACGCCGATGCCCGTGGGCCTTGGCTTTGCGGGGCTGACCTATGTCAGCCGGGACATCCTTGGGCATCCCTACATGACCGGCCGGTCGCTGGCCCATGAGGTGCTGCATTCCTGGTGGGGCAATGCCGTGGGCATCGACTTTGCCACCGGGAACTGGGCGGAGGGGCTGACCACGTTCCAGGCGGATTACGCGCTGGCCGAGGACGAGGGGCCCGAGGCGGCACGTGCGATGCGCATCGGCTGGATCCGCGACCTGGCGCGGCTGGACGACGCCGACGCGCAGCCTCTGACGGCCTTCCGGTCGAGCGCGCTGTCGCGCGACCAGAGCGAGGGCTACGGCAAGGCGGCCTTCGTCTTCCACATGCTGCGGGACGAGCTTGGGCCTGAAACCTTCGCCGACGGCATCCGCCGTTTCTATGTCGAAAACCGCCACCGGATCGCCGGATGGCGCGACCTTCAGGCAAGCTTCGAAGCCGCCTCGGGACGCACGCTCGGCTGGTTCTTCGAGCAATGGACCGGCCGCGCCGGCCTGCCGGACGTGACGCTGGAACTGGACGGGGCCGCCGCCGCGGAGGGCGGTTTCGAGGTGATGCTCGCCTTCCGGCAAGGCGCGCCGCACTACCGGTTGCGCATGCCCGTCGTCGTCGACACCGCGGCCGGACCCGTTCGCCGCGTGGTCAGGATCGACGGGCCGCGCACTCGGGCGACGCTGCGCCTCGACGCGCGGCCCACCTCGGTCAGGCTGGACCCCGGTTTCGACATCGCCCGCAGGCCGCGCGCCGGGGAACTGGCGCCCATCCTTCAGGACGCGCGCGAGGCGGAGGCCTTCGTGGGGCTGTGGGCCTCGGGCGGTGCGGCGCCTGAGACGGAGGTGGCCGAGGCGCTTGCGCCGCTGACCGGCGAGGCAGGGATCGCCTGGCAGGACGAGATCGACGCCACGCCGGGGCGCGCCGTTCTGATCGCCGGGCACCCCGATGACGTTCTCGCAAGCCGGCCCGCGCAGCTGGGCCCACTGCCCGCGACGCTTGACGCGGGTGCGACGCGGCTCTGGGTCGAGCGGGACGGGTCGGGACGGCTGTGGCTGTTTCTGACCTTGGAGGACGCCGCCGCGCTGTCCGACGACCTGCGGAACGCGGTTTTCTTCGCCGGCCAGAGCCACC
Organism: uncultured Roseicyclus sp.; assembly: GCA_964525355.1. Lineage (GTDB taxonomy): Bacteria > Pseudomonadota > Alphaproteobacteria > Rhodobacterales > Rhodobacteraceae > Roseibacterium. The sequence continues at coordinate 2,679 of CAZGHJ010000222.1, read as the reverse complement.
TGAGCGCAGGAGAGGGCAGCGTCACGGGGATGGGAACCTGGCCCGATGCGCCGCGCAACGCGATCGTGATCGAGCTTGCCACGCAGGACGTCGCACGCCCCTGAACGGCCGGGTGCCCCGATGCGGCCCTCTTTCGGGTGAGGTCGGTCGGGTCGGCGAGGCGCCGTCGATGCGCGCAATCACAGCGCCGCGGTTGCGGCCGCGTCTTCGTCGGCAGGACATGCTCGAAGTCGCGGATCGCGCCATCGCCGCAAACCCGAGAGGACGGAATCGGGCGCGATCGCTTGCAGAAAATTCCAACCTGCCAGGGTCCGACGCATCGTCAGGCGGAACGCGCCAGTCACGTCCGAGCGACAGAGGAAAATTCCTCGCTTGCAGGCATAACCTTTGATATGCTCTTCATGTCACAGGTTTATAGGTGGTTCTTGTCGGTCTGGGCATGGTCATACGAAAGCAGCGCGGTGGGCGATCCGCAGTCTCACCTGCTGGATATCGTGCGCGTCGCGGACATGCGGAACGCCGCGGCAGGCGTGTCCGGCCTTCTGGCCCATGATGTGTACGGGTTCTACCAGCTGCTCGAAGGCCCCCATGACAGCATCCTGCAACTGCGCCTGTCCATCATGCGGGACAGGCGCCACCGGGTGAACTGGCAGAGCATGGTGCCACGCCGGACTCGTCGGACACCCTTGTCGCTGCCCATGGCGTTCATCCCGACGGATATTCCCCATGGCGGCCTGCTCCGGCCCGGAAACGCCCCTGTCCAGGCGGCGTTCGAGACCTTGTTGCTGGAGCGCGCCGCGCAGAGCTATCCGAGCAGCTACGCAGCGAACACGCAGGTTGGGGACGTCCCGCGATACTCGAGTGCCGCAGGCGGTTGACCCGCGCCGCGCACCGGGCGGCCTGGATCAGCCGGACTCCGCCGGGAGCCGCCCGGCCAGCCGCGCACTCAGCCAGTCGGGGTCCATCTCGGGCACCGAGGCCAGGAGAAGTTCCGTATAGGGGTCGTGCGGCGGGCGGAACATCTCGGATTTCGGCCCCTGCTCGACCACCACGCCCTCCTTCATCACGACGACTTCGTCGGCGATGGAGCGTACCGTGGCGAGGTCGTGGGTGATGAACATGTAAGCCAGCCGGAACTCGGACTGGAGCTTGTCGAGAAGCTTCAGGATGCCCTCGGCCACAAGCTGGTCGAGGGCCGACGTGACCTCGTCGCAGATGATGAATTGCGGCTCGGCGGCGAGCGCCCGGGCGATGCCGATGCGCTGTTTCTGCCCGCCCGACAGCTCGGACGGCAGACGGTCGATATACTCGGCGGGCTCCAGCTCGATCAGGCTCAGGAGGTCCTTCACCCGATCCTCCAGCGCCCGGCCCTGAAGGCCCAGATACATCTGCGCGGGCCGGCCGATCAGGTCGCGGATGCGCAGCTTGGGGTTCAGCGCGGTGTCGGCCATCTGGTAGATCATCTGCGCCTGGCGCAGCTGGTCGCGACTGCGCCGGCGGTAATCGGGCGGCAGCGCCTCGCCGTTGAAGAGGATCTCGCCCCGTCTCGGCGGCAAAAGCCCGGTGATGACCCGCGCGGTGGTGGACTTGCCCGAGCCGCTCTCGCCCACCACGGCGACGGTGCGGCGCGCGTGGATGTCGAAACTGACGTCTCGCAGCACGTCGAGCGTGCCGTAGCCCGCGGTCACGTTGCGTACGCTCACCACGGGCACCGTGCCCTCGGGCACCGGAGGCTGTTCGGGGCGGGCATAGCTGCGCACGGCCCAGAGCGAGCGCGTGTAGTCCTCCGCGGGCTGGGCCAGCATCGTGCGGGTGTCGGCCTCCTCCACCTCCTCGCCGCGCAGGAGCACCTTGATGCGGTCGGCCATCTGCGCGACCACGGCGAGGTCGTGGGTGATGTAGATGGCGGCGGTGTCGAACTGTTCGACGATGTTGCGGATCGCGGCAAGCACCTCGATCTGGGTGGTCACGTCGAGCGCGGTCGTGGGCTCGTCGAAGATGATGAGGTCGGGCCGGCAGGCCATGGCCATGGCCGTCATCGCGCGCTGGAGCTGCCCGCCCGAGACCTGGTGGGGATAGCGAAAGCCGATCTCGTCGGGGTCGGGCAATTGCATCCGGCGGTAGAGGTCGACCGCGTCGCGCTCGGCCTCGGCGCGGGACATGACGTGATGCTGGACGGGGCCTTCGGCATACTGGTCGATCAGACGGTGGGCGGGGTTGAAGCTTGCCGCCGCCGATTGCGCCACGTAGGCGATGCGCTTGCCGCGAAGCGCGCGGCGTTCGGGCAGCGAGGCGGCGCGCAGGTCGATCCCGTCGAAGACGATCTCGCCGCCCGAGATGCGGCAGCCGTCGCGGGCGAAGCCCATGGCGGCGAGCCCGATGGTGGACTTGCCCGCGCCGGACTCGCCGATCAGGCCCAGCACCTCGCCCTTGTGCAGCGTCAGGTCCACGCCCTTGACGATCTCGGTCCAGGTCTCGTCGGCGCGGCCCTCGATCCGCAGGCCGCGGATGGTCAGGAGGACGTCCTTGGGCTGCTCGGTCATGGCCTCACTCCTTCAGCCCGCTGGCGCGGTGCAACTGCCAGTCCACGACGAAATTCACGCTGACCGTCAGAAGCGCGATGCAGCCCGCCGGCAGAAGCGGCGTGATGTCCCCGAAGGAGATCAGCGTGGCGTTGTC
>CAZGHJ010000221.1:0-5000 GCA_964525355.1 uncultured Roseicyclus sp. | reverse complement strand
AGGCCCCGTGCCGCCCCATCCCCTTCTTCTTGTCGAAAATACGGCCGGGAGGGTGAGGGAGGGCAGGCAGCCCTCCCGCCTGCATCCGCGCCCGCCTCGGGGCGCGCGGTCAGTCGAACTTCGCCGACGGCGCCAGCACCACCGCTTCGCCCTTCAGCACGACCGTCTCCCCCACGAGGGCCCGCGTGGCCAGCGTCACCCGCCGGCGCCCGTAATCGATGTCCGTCACCTCGACCTGCGCCTCGACCATGTCGCCCGGGCGCACCGGTGCCATGAATTTCAGCGTCTGGCCCAGATAGACCGTGCCATGGCCGGGCAACTGCTCCCCGATCACCGCCGAGATCAGGCCCGCGGTCAGCATGCCATGGGCGATGCGGCCCTCGAAGATCGTGTCGCGGGCGTAATCGTCGTCCAGATGCACGGGGTTGCGGTCGGTCGAGACCTCGGCAAACAGCTCGATCTCGCGATCCGTGATCAGCTTTCGCAGCGACCGGGTCATCCCGATCTCCAGGTCCTCGATGACGATCGTGCCGGTCGTGATGTTGTCGAGCATGCGGGCCTCTCCCTCATCCATGGCGTCTGTTACCTCGGAATCGGGTCACTCTGCAATGCAGAAAGTAACAAACGGCTAAAATAAGGGCCGATATTCGCAATTTTCTTGCGCAGCGGATTGCGCCAGCACCAGCGCCGCGCCCCGCCTCAGCGCAGCATGCCGATCGCGTAGGTCGGCGTCATCTGCACCTCTTCTAGCCAGGCGGCGAGCCGGTCGGGGTCCGGCTGCCGTGTCGTGCCGGTCTCGAACCGCGCCAGCCCTCCGGTGATGAAAAGCGTGTCGAGATTCTCGCCCATGCCCCCCTCGACATCGGTGAAGATTCCGTCGCCCACCGCCAGGATGCGGTCTGCGGACACGTTCACGTCCAGCTGCGCCATGCGCCGCCGCGCGAGGTCGTAGATCGGCGGATGCGGCTTGCCGAAATAGAGGCTCTCGCCTCCCATCTCCGTGTAAAGCCGCGCCAGCGCGCCCGCGCACCACTCCCGCGCCTCGCCGCGGTCCACGACGATATCCGGGTTTGCGCACAGAAGCGGCAGGCCGCGCGTCTTGGCCAGCAGGAACTGCGGCCGCATCCCGGCCGGATCGGCCCGCGGGTCGAACGGCCCGGTGCAGACGATCCCCTCGGCCTCCTCCAGGGCGACGCGCTCGATCGGCGCGGGTTTCTCCAGCATCGCCGGCGGCTCGAAGAAGGGCGCGTCATGGGGCTCGCCGATATGCCAGACCTTGTGGCCCACGGCGCCCTCGAACATCGCCACCCGCGCGGCATCCCCCGAGGTGGCGATCGTGTCCCAGCAGTCGCGCGGCACGCCGAATTGCTCGTCCAGCTGGCGCGCGACGCTGGCCCGCGGCTTGGGAGAGTTCGTCACCAGCACCACCGTGCCGCCGGTCGCGGCCTTCCAGGCCCGCAGCGCCGCGACCGCCTCGGGCAGGGCGCGCACGCCATCGTGGACGCAGCCCCAGAGGTCGCAGAACAGCGCGTCGTAGCGCTCGGCAATATCGGCAAGGCTTTCGATGATCGGCGGGGCCATGGGCATCTCCGGGTTCGGGCGTCGGTCGCGCGTCTCAATAGGGGCTTTGCCGCCCGGCGAACAGGCCGGATCGCGCTGCGCGGCCCGACATCCTCGCCACGCGGCCCCACCACGCCCCATCTCGCGTCCTGCCCTCGAAACAAGAGAGACCGCCGGGAAACCCCGGCGGCCCGTCTTGCCGTCGCGACCGGGTCGTCAGAGCGCGAGGTTCGGGATGATCTGCTTCTTCCGGCTGACGACGCCCGGCAGCACGACCGTGTCCGCATCGCCCACGACCGTGGCGAAGCTCTTTTCCGCCACCGCCTTCGTCAGCGCGTTGGGGATCAGCATGGTGGCCTCCTCGCGCAGGATGTCCACGACGAACAGCAGCACCTGGTCGACCCCGTCCTCCGACGCCACGCCCGGCATCGCGGCCATCAGCGCATCCTTGCGCGCCAGCACCGTCTCGGGCGAGGTCGTCTCGAGCACGCTCACCCGGAAGGATGTGCCGCCCACCTCGTATTCCTTGCTGTCCATGCGCAGAAGCTCGGCGTCGGAAAAGGCGGAGATGTCGGATTTCGCCGCGAACATCTCGGCCGCGAAGGCGGGGATGTCGACGCCCAGTTCCCCGGCCAGGGCCTCCGCGATGGCGCGGTCCTCCTGCGTCGTGGTGGGCGAGCGGAATTCCAGCGTGTCGCTGAGGATGCAGGACAGGATCGCGCCCTTCACACCCTCGGGCGCCTGGGCGATATGCTTGCCGATCATCTTGTAGAGAATCGTCGCGGTGCAGGCGACGGGCTCGATCCGGATCTCGATGGGCCCCTTCGTCTCCAGCCCGCCCACCAGCTTGTGGTGGTCGATGATGCCCCGGATATCGGCGGCGTTGATGCCCTCGGGCAGTTCGGCGGGGTTGTTCGTGTCGACGATGACGACGGGCTGGCCCGCCTCCACGCCCGCGAGGATCTGCGGCTTTTCCAGCCCCCAGCGCTCCAGCATGAAGGCCGCTTCGGTATTGGGCTCGCCCAGAAGGGCCGGGGCGGCGGGCTCGCCCGCGATCTGGTTCAGATACCACGCCCAGACGATGGGGGAGCCGGTGGAATCGGTATCGGGCGACTTGTGGCCGAAAACGAGGGTGGTCATGGGGCGCTCTCTTGGCTGCGGTGTCGAAATCGCGGCCCTCATAGACCCGTTGCGGCGCGATTGTCACGGGGGGAACGCGTCGCCTGTGCGCCGCGCGCCGCTCCCGGCACGTCCCCCGCCGCTGCCGTCTTCTCCGCCGCCGCGCGCCCTGAATGGCCTGTCCGGCCGATCGCCACGCCCAGCAGCACCAGCACAACGCCGGTCGCCTTCTGGGCGGTCAGCGTCTCGCCGGCCAGGGCCACGCCCAGCGCCACGGTGAAGACCGGGACCAGATGCAGGAACGGACCCGTCCGTGCCGCCCCGATGCGCGCGATGGAGGCCTGCCACGCGACGAAGGCCATGACCGACGCGCCGACGCCCAGATAGAGCAGGCCCCAGAGGATCTCCGGCTCGGTCAGGACGTCCGCGCCTGGCATTCCCACGATGACGGCGACCGGCGTCATGATCAGCAGCCCCGAGAACACCGTGGTCGCAAGCGCCGCCGTCGGCTCGAGCGGCACGTCCCAGCGCTTGACCGCCACGGTGTAGACCGCCCAGACGACCGCCCCGCCCAGCAGAAGCAGCGGCCCGACCATGTCGCGGGCACCCAGAAGGTCGCCCACATCCTGTTGCACCACCAGACCGGCGCCCAGAAAGGCCGCCGCCGCGCCACACAGGTCCCGCGGCCGCAGCGGATCGCCACGCCAGAGCCGCGAGATGAACAGGATGAGCACCGCGGAAAGCGCGAAGATGGCCCCGCCCGTCGAGGCCGAGGCGTGGTGCAGCCCCGCATAGACGAGCCAGTTGAACAGCGATACCGACATCAGCCCCAGGAGCAGCATCTGCAGCGGATGGCTGGCCCAGGCCGCGGCGATCTGCGGCCAGTTCCGCACCGTGAAGGGCAGCAGGATCACGCCGGCCACGACCCATCGCAGGTAATTCAGCTGGAACGGATCGATGGTCTCGTGCAGCACGCGCGCGACGACGAAATTTCCGGACCACAGCAGCGGACCGAGCGAAGCGATGATGACGACCTGGAATTCCGGTGCGCGCAAGGATCGGACCACGTGCCTGTCCTTCGATGTCGGGATGATTGAGGGGCGAGGCCCTTCAATTTGACACGGAAGTGTTCATATCCGGTTGAACGGCACCGCCGGTCCGTTCGGCGCGTGCCGTCTGCCTGGTCCGTCCGGGTCGGTGCCGCGCGCGGTCGCGATCCGCGGGTCCGCGCTGAGGCGTGGTGGCGATTTTTTCGCCGATGACCCCGTTGACAGCCGCCTGAGCGCCTCTTATCTCGGCGTCGTTAGCACTCATCCCGAGCGAGTGCTAAAGGGAGACACGAGACCCAACGAACCTGACGAGGAGAGTTCGAGAATGGCATTCACTCCGCTGCATGACCGTGTGCTGGTCCGCCGCATCGAGTCCGACGAGAAGACCAAGGGCGGCCTGATCATCCCCGACAGCGCCAAGGAAAAGCCCGCCGAAGGCGAGATCGTCGCCGTGGGCGCCGGTGCGAAGGATGATGACGGCGATCGGATCCCGATGGATGTCAAGGCCGGCGACCGCATCCTGTTCGGCAAGTGGTCGGGCACCGAGGTCACGATCGACGGCGAAGAGCTGCTGATCATGAAGGAATCGGACATCCTGGGCGTGATCGACGGCAAGTCCGCCGCCGCCGCTGCCTGAACCCCGACCCGACCAACCTGAAATTCCAAACGAAGGGAGCTATCAACGATGGCTGCTAAAGACGTCCGTTTTGACACCGACGCCCGCAACAAGATGCTGCGCGGCGTCAACATCCTCGCCGACGCGGTGAAGGTGACCCTCGGCCCCAAGGGCCGCAATGTCGTGATCGAGAAATCCTTCGGCGCGCCCCGCATCACCAAGGACGGTGTGTCGGTCGCCAAGGAGATCGAGCTCGAGGACAAGTTCGAGAACATGGGCGCGCAGATGGTCAAGGAAGTGGCCAGCCGCACCAATGACGAGGCCGGCGACGGCACCACGACCGCGACCGTCCTGGCCCAGGCCATCGTCCGCGAAGGCGTCAAGGCCGTATCCGCCGGCATGAACCCGATGGACCTCAAGCGCGGCATCGACCTGGCCACGCACAAGGTCGTCGAGCATATCAAGAACGCCGCCCGCGACGTGACCGACAGCGACGAGGTCGCGCAGGTCGGCACCGTGTCGGCCAACGGCGAGGCCGCCATCGGCCGCATGATCGCCGACGCGATGCAGAAGGTCGGCAATGACGGCGTCATCACCGTCGAGGAGAACAAGGGCCTCGAGACCGAGACCGAAGTCGTCGAAGGCATGCAGTTCGA
>CAZGHJ010000220.1:0-5036 GCA_964525355.1 uncultured Roseicyclus sp. | reverse complement strand
AGAATTTCGCCTGTCCCGTCTCGGGCTTCACCATCCCCGAGATCGAGCCGCGGCTGTTTTCGTTCAACGCGCCCTTCGGCGCCTGTCCGGCCTGCGACGGGCTTGGGGTGGAACTGTTCTTCGACGAGCGGCTGATGGTGCCCGATGCAGCGCTCAGCCTCGAGAACGGGGCCATCGCGCCCTGGCGCAAGGGCAAGTCGCCCTATTTCCTGCAGACGATCCAGGCCATCGCGAGCCATTACGGCTTCGACCCCAAGGCTGCGTGGAAGGACCTGCCTGCGACGGTGCAGCAGGTCTTCCTGCGCGGTTCGGGTGCGGAGGAGATCCAGTTCCGCTACGACGAAGGCGGCCGCGTCTATCAGGTCAAGCGGAGCTTCGAGGGCGTGATCCCCAACATGGAGCGCCGCTACCGCGAGACGGACAGCGCGTGGATCCGCGAGGAGTTCGAGCGCTACCAGAACAACCGCCCGTGCGGCACCTGCCACGGCTACCGCCTGCGCGAGGAGGCGCTCGCCGTGAAGATCGCGGGCCTGCACGTGGGCCAGGTCGTCGAGATGTCGATCCGCGAGGCCCATGCCTGGTGCGAGACGGTGCCGAAGCATCTGTCGAAGCAGAAGAACGAGATCGCCCGCGCCATCCTCAAGGAGATCCGCGAGCGGCTGGGGTTTCTCAACAACGTGGGCCTCGAATACCTCACGCTCAGCCGCAATGCCGGCACGCTGTCGGGCGGCGAGAGCCAGCGCATCCGGCTCGCCTCCCAGATCGGCTCGGGGCTGACGGGCGTGCTCTACGTGCTCGACGAGCCCTCCATCGGGCTGCACCAGCGCGACAACGACCGGCTGCTGACGACGCTCAAGAACCTGCGCGACCAGGGCAACACGGTGATCGTCGTGGAGCACGACGAGGAGGCGATCCGCGAGGCGGATTACGTCTTCGACATCGGCCCCGGCGCGGGCGTCCATGGCGGCCAGATCGTCAGCCACGGCACGCCGGCCGACATCATGGCGGATGCGGCCTCCATCACCGGCCAGTATCTCTCGGGCGCCCGCGAGATCCCCGTGGCGGCCGCCCGCCGCAAGGGCAATGGCAGGAAACTGACCGTGGTGAAGGCGAGCGGCAACAACCTCAAGGACGTCACCGCCGAGTTTCCACTGGGCAAGTTCGTCTGCGTTACCGGCGTCTCGGGCGGGGGCAAGTCCACGCTCACCATCGAGACGCTGTTCAAGACTGCGTCCATGAAGCTGAACGGTGCGCGTCAGACGCCCGCGCCCTGCGAGACGATCAAGGGGCTCGAGCATCTCGACAAGGTCATCGACATCGACCAGCGTCCCATCGGGCGGACGCCGCGTTCGAACCCCGCCACGTACACTGGCGCCTTCACCCCCATCCGCGACTGGTTCGCGGGGCTGCCCGAGGCCAAGACGCGCGGCTACAAGCCCGGGCGGTTTTCCTTCAACGTCAAGGGCGGGCGTTGCGAGGCCTGCCAGGGCGACGGGGTCATCAAGATCGAGATGCACTTCCTGCCGGATGTCTACGTGACCTGTGAGACCTGCAAGGGTGCGCGCTACAACCGCGAGACGCTGGAGGTCCAGTTCAAGGGCAAGTCCATCGCCGACGTGCTCGACATGACCGTCGAGGACGCGCAGGAGTTCTTCAAGGCGGTGCCGTCCATTCGCGAGAAGATGGACGCGCTGGTGCGGGTGGGCCTCGGCTACATCAAGGTGGGCCAGCAAGCGACGACCCTCTCGGGCGGCGAGGCGCAGCGGGTGAAGCTCTCGAAGGAGCTTGCCAAACGCTCGACGGGCCGGACGCTCTACATCCTCGACGAGCCGACGACAGGGTTGCATTTCGAGGATGTGAAGAAGCTTCTCGAGGTGCTGCACGAGCTGGTCGAGCAGGGCAACACGGTCGTGGTGATCGAGCACAATCTCGACGTGATCAAGACCGCCGACTGGATCATCGACATCGGCCCGGAAGGCGGCGACGGCGGCGGGCAGATCGTGGCGACCGGCACGCCCGAGGAGGTGGCCGAGGTCGAGCGCTCGCATACGGGCCGCTACCTGCGACCGATGCTCAAGGCCAGCCGGCACGCCGCCGAGTGAGCCATGCGGCGCGCCTTCATCCTGGCCAGAAACTCCGGGGGTGAGCCCGGAACGGGCGAGGGGGCAGCGCCCCCCTACCACGCTCAGGAAGCGCGCACCATCAGCCGTTCTAGCCCGTGGAAATGGTAGATATCGGCGTAGCGCGGCGGTGCCGCGAGACGCAGGCCCGGGCAACGCGCGAAGAGAGCCCGTAGGCCGATCTGCATCTCCAGACGCGCCAGCGGCGCGCCGACACAGAAATGCAGCCCCGCCCCGAAGGCGAGATTCGCGGGCCCATCCGTCCGCCCCGGGCGAAAAGTGCCAGCAGCCTCGTAGACAGCCTCATCCCGCCCGGCAGAGGCGAGCAGCAGCCCCACTTCGTCCCCGCGCCGGAACGTGTGATCGAAAAGCTGAACCTCCTCGTAGACGAAACGTGTGAAGAGATGCAGCGGCGGGTCGAAGCGAAGCACCTCCTCTACGAAACGCTCGGGATTCGAGGGCCGCGCGCCTGTCTCGAGCGCCAGCTTCACCCCGTTCCCCAGCGTGTGGACGGTCGCCTCGTGGCCCGCGTTCAGGAGCAGGATGCAGGTGGTGATCATCTCGTCGGTTGACAGCCGCTGGCCCTCCTCCTCGGCAGCGATCAGGGCCGTGATCAGGTCGTCGCGCGGGTCGCCGCGGCGGGCCTCGACGTAACCGCGCATGAAGTCGACGAATTCGAGGGTTGCGGCGACGGCTGCATCCTCGTCGTCCCGCGTCCGGCCGGCCTGGTACATCATCACCATCGCGTTCGACCAGCGCAGGAGGTCGGGTGCCAAAGCGTCCGGCACGCCCAGCAGGCGCGCGATGACGGTGACGGGCAGCGGCCGGCAGAAGGCGTCGAGGAGGTCGAAGGGGCCGGGCGGGAAGGCGTCGATGAGGGGCTCGACCAGGGCCCCGATCTCGGGCGCGAGGCCGGCGATGCGGCGCGAGGTGAAGGCACGCAGGACGAGGCTGCGCAGGCGCGTGTGGCGGGGCGGCTCCAGCTCCAGCATGGAATGGGCCTCGACCGCATAGAAGGGCGCGAGATGGGGTGGAATGTCGGGCGGGACGATGGGCTCGCGCCCGAAGCGGCGGTCGCGCAGGATGGCGTTGACGGCGGCATGGCTCGTGGCGACGGGCATGCCGTAATCGGCCCAGAAGACCAGCGGGCCGGCCGCGCGAGCGCGGGCATAGAACGGGTAGGGGTCCTGGACGAAGGCGTCCTCGGTGGGGGATTGGGCGAGCGTCTGCATGGGCGCGGTATTGGCAGGCGTCGGGCAACTTGGCCAGTGTTCCGTTTTCCGTATTTGGAACAAGAAGAAAGGCAGGCGCGGCGCGTCAGCCCGGTCCGGCGTCAGTCCGCGCCGCGCACCGGGATCGTGGCATCGGGCGCGGGCCTGAACACCTTCTGGATGAAGAAGACGCCGACAGCGACACCGATCCCGATCAGGTCGGTCACGATCCCGCCCTCGATCATGGCGAGAGCGGCGAAGACGAGGCCCACGCGGAGGAACCACGCCGCACGCCCACCGATGAACCAGCCCTGAACGCCCGCCGAGAGGAGGAAGACGCCGAAGGTGGCGGTGATCGCTGCCCGGATCACTTCGAACCAGGTGCCGTCCATGAGGATCGCGCTGTTGTAGAAGAACATGAAGGGCACGATGAAGGCCGCGATGCCGATCTTGAAGGAGGCGACGGAGGTTTCCATCGGGTTCGCGCCCGAGATGCCGGCGGCCGCGTAACTGGCCAGCGCGACGGGGGGCGTGATGGCCGAGACCACGGCGAAGTAGAAGACGAAGAAATGCGCCGTCAGCTGCGGGATGCCGAGATTGACGAGGCCAGGCGCCACGACGCTCGCCGCGACCGCGTAGGCCGCCGTCGTGGGCATGCCCATGCCCAGCAGGATCGCGATGCACATGGCGAAGAACAGCGCCAGAAGCTGGCTGACGCCGGCGAGGTCGAGCAGCACGTTGGAGAAGCGCGCGCCCACCCCGGTGAGCGAGATGACACCGACGATGATGCCCGCGCAGGCGCAGACCGCGATGATCTGGATCGACATGACGCCGGCAAGCTCGAAGGCCTTGAGGATCGAGCGCGCGCCCATCCCCGAGACCGCCGCCGCGGGCAGGCTGCCCGGAAAGAGGCGCACCATGAGGACCGGCATCCAGGATATGACCGCGGCGGCCACCGTCGCGAGCGTGCCCGCGCGGATCACCGAGTAGCCCATGAAGAGCGCGACGATCAGGATGACGATCGGCACGAAGAGGTAGACCTGTTTCACCATGGTCGCGAGTTTCGGCAACTCGTCCTCGCGCATGCCGCGCATGCCCAGCTTGGCGGCCTCGAAATCGACCATGAAGAAGATCGAGGCGAAGTAGAGGATCGCGGGAATGATCGCGGCCACCGCGATTTCCGTGTAGGGGATGCCGGTGATCTCGGCCATGATGAAGGCGCCGGCCCCCATGATGGGCGGCATGATCTGCCCGCCGGTGGAGGCCGCGGCCTCGATGGCGCCGGAGGTCTTCTTCTGGTAGCCCACCTTCTTCATCAGCGGGATCGTCAGCGAACCCGTGGCCACCACATTGCCCGCCGACGTGCCGTTGATCATGCCCATGAGGCCGGAGGCGAAGATCGCCACCTTGGCGGGCCCGCCCCGCGCGCGGCCGGCGGCGGCGAAGGCGAAATTCACGAAATAATCGCCCACCTTCGAGGCCTGGAGGAAGGCCGCGAAGATGATGAAGAGGATGATGTAGGTCGAGGAGACCGCCGTCGTGGGCCCGAGTATGCCCGCGTCCGAATAGACATGGCCGAAGAAACGCTGCCACGTATAGGCGTTCTGCACCGCGAGGATGCCGGGCAGCAGATGCGCGGTGAAGGTGTACAGCAGGAAGATGCCGGTGATCACCACGAGCGCGAGGCCCGCCACGCGGCGGGTGA
>CAZGHJ010000219.1:0-5079 GCA_964525355.1 uncultured Roseicyclus sp. | reverse complement strand
GCCATCATCCCATGCGGGCTCCGCCCGTAGAGGGAACCGTCCGACGCGGGAAAGGCACGGTCGAAATCCGCGGGCGTCGTCAGATGCGTGACCTCGGGAACCGGAGAGAAGTTGAGCCCCATCTTCGCCAAGGTCTCGAATGTGCGTGTCCGGCATGTCTCTCTGTCCTCGTCGGTCGCGATGTGCCCGGGCGGGCCATTCATGATGATCTCGAAACGCTCCGGGCCTTGCGGTGTCGCAGCCCCGCCCCGGTCCTGCGCACAGACATAGAGCGTGGCGTCGCGCGGCATCTTCCCTTGCGCGATATCGCCGAATTCGACGCGTGGATCGTCGCAGAAGAACAGGTTGTGATGGGAAAGCGGCACGCCGCGCGCCTCCGCGGCGAAGCCCCAGACGAAGGCCGACAGGCTGCGCGGGGTGACGGCGCGGGCTGGCACGGCGGACTTGGCGGCGCGGCCGAGACGCCCTTCGTGCAGCGCCTTGGGATCGCCGTTGAACAGGACCCGATCCGCGGCAAGCCGCGTGCCGTCGGCCAGCTGCACCGCCGTGACGCCACCTGCGTCTGCCTCGATCCGCTGCGCCGCCACGCCGAAGCGGAAGCGGGCGCCGCGCGCCTCGGCCAGCCGATGGATCGCCTGCGCCAGTCGGTGCATCCCGCCCTCGACGGACCAGACGCCGCGCGCCTCGGAATTCCAGATCAGCCCGAGGATCGCTGGGCTGAGAAAGGGCGAGCCGCCCACATAGGTGGCATAGCGCCCGAAAAGCTGCCGCAGCCGCGGATCGGAAAACCTGAGTTTCAGGCTTTGCGCCAGCGTCAGACCCGGCGCCATCGACGGGATCAGCGCCGGATTGGCAATGACACGTGCGGTCAGGGCGCCAAGGCTCGGTTGCGGCTCCTGCATCACCGGGGCGTCGAACGCCTCGAAGAGCCGCCGCGCGGTGTCGGAGAAGGCCCGGAATTGCCGCTCGGCGCGCGGTCCGGCGAAGTCGCGCACCGCGCGTGCGCTCAGGTTCGGGTCCGTGTGCAGATCGAGGCAGGTGCCGTCCCGCCACCAGTGCCGCGCAAGAACGGTGTCCGCGTGCAGGGTGACGTGATCGTCCAGGCTTTCGCCGACCGAGGCAAAGAGATCCTCGAAGACATCCCGCATCGTCATGACCGTGGGACCGATATCGACCGGCCCGGCCACGCTGTCGCGCGTGCGCATCTTTCCGCCCGGACCGGGGGCCGCGTCCACCACGTCGACGCCGTGGCCGGCATGGGCAAGCCGGAGCGCCGCCGAGAGGCCGCCGATGCCGGCGCCGATCACGACGATCCGATCGGCGCCATCCTGCGGCGCGTTCGTCACATCTCGTGGCAAGGCGGTCATTCCTCAAATGTGTCAGTTATAGTTGACAGGTTGGCGAAAAATGTCCAGTCTAATTTACAGAGCGGTTGTCATGGCCGTGGGATTCCTTTTGTGACCGAGGGTGTCATGCCACTGAAAACACGCATCGAAACGGCAATCGGCGCCGCTATCGCCTCGGCACAAAGCGGGTCGACGCCGCCCAAGCTCGCCTCGGCGCTGGACTATGCCGTCAGCCCCGGCGGTGCCCGGATTCGCCCCACCATCTGCCTGTCCGTGGCCATGGCCTGTGGTGACCGAAGCCCGCGCCTGTCGGACGCCGCGGCCACGGCCATCGAGCTGATCCATTGCGCCAGCCTCGTGCATGACGACATGCCCTGTTTCGACAACGCCGATATCCGGCGCGGCAAACCCTCCGTTCATCGCGCCTACGGCGAGCCGCTCGCGCTTCTGGCCGGCGACACGCTGATCGTGGCGGCCTTCGAGGTTCTGGCCCGCGCCGCCGCGGAAGACCCCGCGCGCGCCGTGTCCCTCATCCGCATCCTCGGCGAATCGACCGGTATGCCCGGCGGTATCTGCGCCGGGCAGGGATGGGAGAGCGAGGACAAGATCGACCTGTCCGCCTATCACCGCGCCAAGACCGGCGCGCTGTTCACCGCCGCCACGCGCATGGGCGCCGCCGCCGCGGGCGAGGAGCCGGACCCCTGGACCGAGCTTGGCGCGCGCATCGGCGAGGCGTTCCAGGTCGCGGACGATCTGCGCGACGCGCTTTATGACGAAGACACGCTCGGCAAGCCCGCCCATCAGGACGAGGCCAATGGCCGCCCCAACGCGGTCTCCGAGCTGGGTGTCCGTGGCGCGATCCGCCGGCTGGAGGACATCCTGTCCGGTGCCATCGCCTCGATCCCGTCCTGCCCGGGCGAGGCCGCGCTGTGCGAGATGGTCCGCAAGACCGCCGAACGCCTGACGCCGGTCCTTCCGGCGAAAGCGACGGTCTGATCCCGGTGGCCGTCAGCGAGATCCCCAGCCAGCCCGCCACCGGTATCGCAGACCGTCTCTATGCGTGGCGCACGCGGCTGATCGGATCGCGCACGTTCCAGCGGGCCGCCGCACGCATGCCCTTCGCGGCCCGCATGGCGCGCAAGGATGGCGAGGCGCTGTTCGATCTCGTCGCGGGTTTCGTCCATTCCCAGGTGTTGCGCAGCGTCGTGGAACTCGATCTTCCCGCACGGCTGGCGTCGCGTCCGAAAGGGGCGGAGGAACTGGCGCTCGAGGCCGGCTGGCCGCCCGAGCGGATGCGCGTCCTGTGCCAGGCGGCCGCCGCGCTGCGGCTTTTGAAACGGCGGCGGGACGGGCGCTTCGCGCTCGATCGGCTTGGCGCCGCGCTTCCGGGCGTTCCGGGGCTGGCGCAGATGATCGTGCATCACGACGTGCTTTACCGTGACCTCGCCGACGCGCCCGGCTTCTTCGCCGATGGGGCCGAAACCGAACTGGCGGAGTTCTGGCCCTACGTCTTTGGCGCCACGGGCGAGAGCTGCCCGGAAACGGCCGCGACCTACTCAGAACTCATGGCGCAAAGCCAGACCCTCGTCGCGGAAGAGGCGCTGGCCGCGCTCGACCTGTCCGACATCACGGACCTCATGGATGTGGGCGGCGGCACGGGCGCGTTCCTGACCGCCGCCGGTTTGGCGCATCCACGCCTCGGGCTGCACCTGTTCGATCTTCCCGTGGTCGTCGAAGGTGCGCAGGCGCGTTTTGCCGCCAACGGCCTGAGCGCGCGCGCAAGGATCACCGGCGGCAGTTTCCGGACCGACGCGCTGCCCTCGGGTGCGGATGCCATCAGCCTCGTGCGCGTCCTTTACGACCATTCCGACGACACGGTGCGGATGCTGCTCGCCAAGGCCCATGCGGCGCTGCCCGATGGCGGCCGCCTGATCGTGGCCGAGCCGATGTCGGGCGGCCAGACGCCGATCCGCGCCACCGATGCCTATTTCGCCGTCTATTGCATGGCCATGCGAACCGGCCGGGTGCGCAGTGCGGCCGAGATCGCCGAACTGCTCGAGGGGGCCGGATTCGTGTCCGTCCGGCCGCACCGGACGGCCCGTCCCTTCATCACCGGACTGGTGACTGCGCGAAAGTCCTGACTGATGGACAGTTTTCTGTCTATTCACATTGACATCAGAAAGTGTCAGGTTAAACTGACACTCAGGACAGAAGCTGCGACAGATTCTCTCAGCCACGTCCGCGAAACGACCGGATGGACAAACCCGTGAACTCGACAGCCGTCATTCTCGAAGCACCGCGCCGGATCCAGGTTTCCGAGGTCGCCCTGAGCGAGCCCGGGCCGGGCGATCTGGTCGTCGACATCCGCTATTCTGGGATCTCCACCGGAACGGAAAAACTTTTCTGGTCCGGTCAGATGCCGCCCTTTCCTGGCATGGGCTATCCGCTCGTCCCCGGCTACGAGGCTGCGGGCGAAGTTGTCGAGGCCGGCGCCGGCACGGGCTTTCGCCCCGGCGACATGGTCTTCGTGCCCGGCGCGAACTGCTATGGCGAGATCAAGGGCCTTTTCGGTGGCGCCACGAACCGCCTTGTGACGGCCTCGGACCGCGTGGTTCGGATCGACCGTGCGATGGGTCCCGAGGGTGCGCTTCTGGCGCTGGCGGCCACCGCGCGCCACGCCGTCGCGGGGGTGAACACCAAGCTTCCCGAGCTGATCGTGGGCCACGGTGTCTTCGGTCGCCTGCTGGCGCGGCTGACGCTGGCCGCCGGTGGTGCCGCGCCGACCGTGTGGGAAATCAACGCCGACCGGACCAGCGGGGCAGAGGGCTATCAGGTCGTCCACCCCGATGACGATCCGCGCCGCGACTATGCCTCGATCTACGACGCCTCCGGTGTGTCAGGCTTGCTTGACACTCTGGTCGGACGGCTTGCCAAGGGCGGCGAGGTCGTGCTCGCGGGTTTCTACCCCGAGCCCCTGTCCTTCGCCTTCCCGCCCGCCTTCATGCGCGAGGCGCGGTTCCGTATCGCGGCCGAATGGACCCGCGACGACCTCGTCGCCACGCGCGACCTCATCGACCACGGGGCGCTCAGCCTCGACCACCTCATCTCGCACAAGGTCCCCGCGACCGACGCCGCGAACGCCTACCAGACGGCATTCGAAGACGCGGCGTGTCTGAAGATGATCCTCAATTGGGAGAACGCCGCATGAGCCTCGACGAAGTACCGAACCTCAAGGACTACGACGCCAAGCTTCGCGACGAGGCCTCCGAGCCCACGCTGGAAGTGCCCCAGGGCGAGCCGACCAAGAAGACGCAGATCATCGCGATCTACGGCAAGGGCGGTATCGGCAAGTCCTTCACGCTGGCCAATCTCAGCCACATGATGGCCGAGCAGGGCAAGCGCGTGCTGCTGATCGGCTGCGACCCGAAATCCGACACCACGAGCCTGCTGTTCGGCGGCAAGGCCTGCCCCACGATCATCGAGACCTCGACGCAGAAGAAGCTGTCGGGCGAGGAAGTGAAGATCGGGGATGTCTGCTTCAAGCGCGGCGGCGTCTTCGCGATGGAACTGGGCGGGCCCGAAGTGGGCCGCGGCTGCGGTGGACGCGGGATCATCCATGGGTTCGAACTCCTGGAGAAGCTCGGCTTCCACGACTGGGATTTCGACTACGTGCTCCTGGACTTCCTGGGCGACGTGGTCTGCGGCGGCTTCGGCCTGCCGATCGCGCGCGACA
>CAZGHJ010000218.1:0-5085 GCA_964525355.1 uncultured Roseicyclus sp. | reverse complement strand
TCCTCGTTGTCGCCGCGGAGCGTGGCGCCGAACCAGACCGAGGCGCCGGCCTCCAGCACCACGCGACCGATCAGGTTGGCGTCGGGCGCGACCCAGCTGTCGGGGTCGATCTCCGGGGCGATGCCGTCGAGCGCGTAGATCATGGCGGCTCTCCCACCTCGAATTCCTGCTGCAGCGCCCGGACATGGCTCAGGAGCCCGGGAAGACGGGACGCCTTCATGCGCTCGGCCGCGACAATCGTCTTGAGGCGCTCGAATGTCGTGTCGAGATCGTCGTTCACCAGAACGTAATCGTAGCCGTCCCAGTGACTGATCTCGTCCCAGCTTTTCTGCATGCGCTTGGCGATGACTTCGGGCGCATCCTGGCCGCGCTCGATCAGGCGGCGCTTGAGCTCGGCGATGGAGGGCGGAAGGATGAAGATCGACAGGACGCTGAGGCCCAGCGGGCCCTTCTGGATCTGCTGCGCGCCCTGCCAGTCGATATCGAAGAGCACGTCGCGCCCCGCCTCGATCGCCTCGGCGACAGGCGCGGTGGGAGAGCCATAGAAGTTGCCGAAGACATGGGCGTGCTCCAGCATCGCGCCGTCGGCCACCATGCGGCGGAACTCGGTCTCGCCGATGAAACGATAATCTTCACCGTCCACCTCGCCCGTGCGCGGCGCGCGGGTCGTGGCCGAGACCGAGAAGCTCAGGGACGGATCCCATGCCATCAGGCGGCGCGCCAAGGTCGACTTGCCCGCGCCCGACGGCGAGGACAGGATGATCAGCAAGCCCCTGCGCGAGGGGGTGGCGGCCGTCGGTGCCATGGTCATTCCACGTTCTGAACCTGCTCGCGGGTCTGGTCGATGGCGAGTTTCAGGTCAAGCCCGATGGCCGTCAGGGCCGCGTCCCCCGACTTCGAGCAGAGCGTGTTGGCCTCGCGGTTGAACTCCTGCATCAGGAAATCGAGCTTGCGCCCCACCGGACCGCCCTGCGCCAGCAGCGCACGCGCCGCGGCCACATGGGCGCGCAGGCGGTCGATCTCTTCGGTGACGTCGGATTTCACCGCCAGAAGCGCGAGTTCCTGCGCGAGGCGCGCCTCGTCGAGGTCGCTGGCCTCGATGAGCCGCGCGACATTGGCGCGAAAGGTCTCGGCCTGGCTCGCGCTGCGGGCGCCGGCCGCGTGGGCGGCGGCTTCGGTCAGGTCGGCGATCCCGTCGATCTGCTGCGCAAGCACGGCGCCCAGTTCGGCGCCCTCGGCCCGGCGCATGGCCACGAACTCGGCGATGAGCAGGTCGGCCTCGGCCAGAAGCTCGGCCGGCTCGGGCAGCCGCGGTGCGCCGGCGGCATCGCTCAGGGCGCGCAGCCCCAGGATCTCGGCGGGCGATGGCGGCCTGAGCGCGATGTTGCGCCGATCCGCCGCAGCCGCGATTTCGGCCATGGCCTCGAGCGCCGCGTCGAGCGCGTCGGGATCCGGCCCTATCGCGCCGGCCGTCTCGGCCCGGGCGAGTCGCAGTGACAGGCCGACCGACCCGCGCGCAAGCGCCGCCGAAAGCGCCTTGCGCAGCGGGGCCTCGAGCGCGCCCAGCCCGTCCGGCAGGCGCAGCCGCAGGTCGAGCCCGCGGGCGTTGACGCTGCGCAACTCCCAACTCCACCCGAGACCCTCGCCGCTGCCTTCTCGCGTTGCGAAGGCGGTCATCGAGGCGATGGCCAGGCCGCCGTCCGTTGCATCGCTTGTGTTAACCAATTGATAACTCTCCCACTGCACCACTAGACAAATTGTCTGTAGTAAGAATTCGGTAAGCATGCGCCGCAAGCGAAAACGGAGCGGCTGCGACACCCGTTCTGGTGTACATTCGCCGCAGCAGGGAAAGGCCAGCAAGATGACCGGATCACATTTCGGCTCCGAAGAGCCCCGACCGCTCGATCACATCGTCC
Source organism: uncultured Roseicyclus sp. (assembly GCA_964525355.1). GTDB lineage: Bacteria > Pseudomonadota > Alphaproteobacteria > Rhodobacterales > Rhodobacteraceae > Roseibacterium. Next base: position 3,169 of record CAZGHJ010000218.1, on the reverse strand, counting down.
GCGACCCGGCGCTGCGTTCCGTGATCGGCTACTGGGATTCGCTGCGTGGCATGCATCTCGTGCCGTCGCGCATGGCGCTCGATCCCGCGCAGATGCGCCCGCATCTGCAGAACGCGGCGATCCTGGAAGCGCCGCGCCCCGGGACGGTGCGCGTGCGCCTCGCAGGCGCCCGGATCAACGCGCTGATGGGCATGGAAGTCCGCGGCATGCCGCTGCGGGCGCTGTTCGACCTTGCCGATCGCGGGCGGGTCACGGTGGCGGCCGAACAGGCGCTCGCCGATCCGTCGGTCCTGATCGTCGATGCGATCGCCCCCGCCCCGCGATACGGCTTGAGCCACGCACGGGAATTGCGCACGCAGATCGCGATCCTGCCCATGGTCGACAACGACCTGGCCACGACCCGCGCGCTTTACGTGATGAGCGACCTGGAGGGCCCGGCCGCCGGAACCGGCGAGCAGCATCGCTGGAGCATCGTCTCGCTCGAGGCGGTGCCGATCGTGGCGAACCGGCCCATGCTGTCGACCGACCGCATCCGCCGCCCCGCCCCGGTCCCGTCCCATGGCTCTGCCGCCGCGGCAACCACGTCGCGGATCGCGCCCGAGCAACGCGGCGCCCTCGCCCGGGCGCGTTTCCGCGTGATCGAGGGCGGTCTCGCCTGAGGCTGGCCCCCGCCGGATCAACCCGCGGCGCGCATCTTCTCCCGGCTTGCCGAAAGTTCCTCGGCCACCAGAAACGCCAGTTCCAGCGATTGCGACGCGTTCAGGCGCGGATCGCATGCGGTGTGATAGCGCGAGGACAAATCCTCGTCGGTGAGCGCCCGCATGCCGCCGGTGCATTCCGTCACGTCCTGCCCCGTCATCTCGAAATGCACGCCGCCCGGCACCGTGCCCTCGGCGCGGTGGATGGCGAAGAACTCCTGCACCTCGCGCAGGATCGCGTCGAAGGGCCGGGTCTTGTAGCCGGTGGAGGACTTGATGACGTTGCCGTGCATCGGATCGCAGGACCAGAGCACGTTTGCGCCCTCGGATTGCACCGTCCGGATCAGCCGCGGCAGGTGATCACCCACCTGGCCCGCCCCGAAACGCGCGATCAGCGTCAAGCGCCCGGCCTCGTTTTCGGGGTTCAGCTTGGCCATCAGGACCTTGAGATCATCCTCGGTGGTCGTGGGCCCGCATTTCAGACCGATCGGATTCTGCACGCCGCGGGCGAATTCCACATGCGCGCCATCGGGCTGGCGCGTCCGGTCGCCGATCCAGATCATGTGGCCCGAGCCCGCCAGCCACTTGCCGGAGGTCGAATCGAGCCGGCAGAGCGCCTCTTCGTATTCCAGCAGCAGCGCCTCGTGGCTGGTGTAGAAGTCGACCGTGCTCAGTTCGTGATTGGTCTCGCTGGTCAGCCCCGCGGCCGTCATGAAGTCGAGGCTGTCTTGGATGCGGTTGGCGATGTCGCGATACCGCTGGGCGTCGTCGTGGTCGGTGAAGCCCAGCGTCCAGGCATGAACGCGGTGGATGTCGGCGAACCCGCCCGTGGAGAACGCGCGCAGAAGGTTCAGCGAGGCCGCGGCCTGGGTATAGGCCTGCAGCATCCGCGCGGGGTCCGGGCTGCGCGCCTCGGGCGTGGGCGCGATGTCGTTGATGATGTCGCCCTTGTAGGACGGCATCTCGACGCCGTTCACCACTTCCATGGGCGCGCTGCGCGGCTTGGCGAACTGGCCGGCCATGCGGCCCACCTTCACCACGGGCACCTTGGCGCCGTAGGTCAGCACCATCGCCATCTGCAACATGACCTTGAACGTGTCGCGGATCGTGTCGGCGGAAAACTCGGCGAAGCTCTCGGCGCAATCCCCGCCCTGCAGCAGGAACGCCTCGCCCCGGCTGGCGGCGGCCAGTTCGGCCTTCAGACGCCGCACCTCGCCGGCGAAGACCAGCGGCGGATATTTCGCCAACTGGGCCTCGACCCGGTTCAACGCGGCGGCGTCGGGATAGTCCGGCATCTGGATGCGCGGATACGCGCGCCAGTCCGACTTGGTCCAGCCTTTTGCGGTCGCGGCGGTCATGGGCGGCCTCCCTCTTTCTCTTCGGGCCGTCCTATAGGGCAAGGTGCGCGGCGCGCCAATCCCGCAATTCGCGGCGCCTGGGGTGTTGCCCTCGCGGCCAAATGGTGCTTTCGGTCTTTGATCGCCGCGTATGCCGCCTCGGGACGAGGCGGGAGCGCGCGGAGACAGGGTAGTGACGAACGGGTCGTTGAGAATGGCCGATACGATGCGGCGAGCGCTTGGCGAGGCGTCCCCGAGACGCTTCGTCTTCGTGTTGCTGGACCAGTTCACGATGCACTGCATGGCCTCGGCGGTCGACGCGCTCAGGGTCGCCAACCGCATGTCGGGCCGCCCGCTCTATGAATGGGTGCTGGCCGGCGAGGGCGGCGAAAGCGCCACCTGCAGCGCCGGCATCACCTTTCGCCTCGATTGCGACCTTGAGGAGACGCGCCGCGAGGACGTGCTTCTGCTGTGCGGCGGCAAGGACGTGCAGGAGGCGACGTCCAAGCGGCTGCTGAACTGGCTGCGGCGCGAGGCGCGGCGCGGGCCGGTGGTGGGCGGGCTCTGCACCGCGGGCTACACGCTGGCGCGCGCCGGGCTGCTGGAGGGCAAGCGCGCCACGATCCACTGGGAGAACCAGGACAGTTTCGCCGAGGAATTCCCCGAGGTGACGCTGACCAAGTCGGTCTTCGTGATCGACGGGCCGCGGATCACCACCGCGGGCGGCACGGCCTCGATCGACCTGATGCTGAAGATCATCGCCGACGACCACGGCGAGGATCTTGCCAATCTGGTGGCCGATCAGCTCATCTACACCTCGATCCGGACCGACCAGGACACCCAGCGGCTGTCCATCCCGACAAGGATCGGCGTGCGCCACCCCAAGCTGGGACAGGTGATCCGGATGATGGAGCAGAACATCGAGGACCCGATCAGCCCCGCGCAACTCGCCCGCGAAGTCTCCATGTCCACCCGCCAGCTCGAGCGGCTGTTCCGGCGCTATCTCAACCGGTCGCCCAAGCGCTACTACATGGAGTTGCGGCTGGCCAAGGCGCGCAACCTGCTGATGCAGACCGACATGAGCGTGATCAACGTGGCGCTGGCCTGCGGCTTCGCCTCGCCGTCGCATTTCTC
>CAZGHJ010000217.1:0-5186 GCA_964525355.1 uncultured Roseicyclus sp. | reverse complement strand
CTGGAAGCGCTTGTATTCGCTGAGATAGATCAGCCGCTCGATCTTCTTGACCGTCTCCCGGTCATAGCCCAGCGCAACCACGTCCGCCACCGAAGCCTCCTTGTCGATCAGCATCTCCAGCATCACGTCGAGATCGGCGTAGGGCGGCAGGCTGTCCTCGTCCTTCTGACCCTCGCGCAACTCCGCGGTGGGGGGCTTCTCGATCACCGAGACCGGGATCACCTCGCCCTCGGGCCCCTTCATCCAGTCCCGCCATTCGCGGTTGCGCCAGCGGCAGGTCTCGAAGACGCGCGTCTTGTAGAGATCCTTCACCGGGTTGTAGCCGCCCGCCATGTCGCCGTAGATCGTGGAATAGCCCACCGCCACCTCGGACTTGTTGCCCGTGGTCAGGAGCATCTCCCCGAACTTGTTCGACAGCGCCATGAGCATCACGCCCCTCAGCCGCGACTGCACGTTCTCCTCGGTGATGTCGGGCGCGAGCCCTTCGAACAGCCCCGAAAGCGCGTCGCCCACCGCCTCGTGCGCCCCGCCGATGGGTACCGTGTCCAGCCGGCAGCCCAGCCGCTCGGCCACCGCGCGCGCATCGTCGAGCGAGGCCTGCGAGGTGTAGCGCGACGGCAGCATGACGCAACGCACGTTCGAAGGCCCCAGCGCGTCGCAGGCGATGGCCGCCACCAGCGCGCTGTCCACCCCGCCCGACAGCCCCAGCACCGCCTTTGAAAACCCAGCCTTGCGCATGTAATCGCCCAGCGCCACGACCATGGTCCGGTAATCAGCCGCCCACGTGTCGGGCAGATGCGCCTTCTCGCCCGGCAGCGCGGCCCAGCCCTCCGCGCCCTTCTCGAAGATCACCTCGAACAGCCCCGGCTCGAAGGCCGGCATCTGATGGGTCAGCACGCCATGGGGGTTCAGGACGAAACTCGCCCCGTCGAACACCTGGTCGTCCTGCCCGCCCAGGAGGTTCAGGTACACCAGCGGCAGCCCCGTCTCCACCACGCGCGCCACCATCTGCGCCTGGCGCACGCCCATCTTGCCGCGGTGATAGGGCGAGCCGTTGGGCACCAGCAGGATCTCCGCCCCGGTTTCGGCCAGCGTCTCGGTCACGTCCTCGAACCAGGCATCCTCGCAGACCGGCACGCCGATGCGCACCGGGCCCACCCGCACCGGCCCGGCCGGATCGCCCGCGTGGTAATAGCGCTTCTCGTCGAAGACGTTGTAATTGGGCAAATGGTGCTTCAGCACCGTGGCAGAGATCTCGCCCCCCTGGAGCACGTAATAGGCGTTGAAGGGCTTGTCGCCGCCCGGCAGCGGCCCGCCTATCCCGATGGCGGGGCCGTCGGCGCAGGCCGCCGCCAGCTCTCCCATCACCCGGTGAACGTCCATGGCGAAGGCGGGCTTCTTCACCAGATCCTGCAACTGGTAGCCCGTCAGGAACATCTCCGGAAAGGCGATCATGTCCGCGCCGGCCGCGCGCGCCTTCTCCCAGGCCGCGCGGGCCATGTCGGCATTGCCCGTCAGATCCCCCACCGTGGGGTTCAGCTGCGCCAGCCACAAACGGAACCGCTCTGCCATCTCGGGTCGCTCTCTCCCATCCCTCGCTTGCCCCCACATAGCAGACAGGTCGGCCGCGCCAAGCCGAAGACCGCCCGCCACGGGGACGACACCGCGAAAGACGTTGCAGCGATCCGGCGCCTCCCCTAGCCTTGCACCAGGCCGCGAGAGCCTGCGCGCGCGGCCCCGGCCGAGACGGCGCCGAGACAGTCGGGAACCCGGAACAGGGAGGCACGAGGACCCGTGCGAAAGCGAAGCTGGGGAAGGGCAAGCTGGGGGGCCGCCGCGGCGGTGGGGCTGATGCTGGCCGCACCGGGGGCCGTCCGGGCGCAGGAGGCGGATGACGTCGTCACCGTCGACATCGCCCAGTACGACAATGGCGGCATCTACGAGGGCGAATTCCGGGGCGGCGTGCAGCACGGCACCGGCACCTACCGCCTGCCCAACGGCTACGAATACACCGGCGAATGGGTCGACGGCGAGATCCGCGGCCAGGGCGTCGCGCGCTTCCCCGACGGCTCGGTCTACGAGGGCGAATTCGCCGCCGGCCAGCCGCAGGGCATGGGCTCGATCACCTTCGCCGACGGCTCGACCTACGAGGGTGAATGGAACGAGGGCCGGATCGAGGGGCAGGGCACCGCGATCTACGCCAATGGCGTCACCTATACCGGCGGCTTCCTCAACGCGCTGCATCACGGGCAGGGCGTGATGACGGGCCCCAACGGCTACCGCTACGAGGGCACGTGGGAAGGCGGGCTGAAACAGGGGCAGGGGACCATCACCTATCCCGACGGCTCGGTCTATACCGGTCAGTTCGAGGGCGGGCAGCGGTCCGGCACCGGCCGGCTCGAGATGGCCGATGGCGTGATCTACGAGGGCGACTGGGCCGATGGCCAGATCAACGGGCAGGGCACGCTCACCCAGCCCGGCGGCGACGTCTATACCGGCACGCTCGTCGACGGGCAGCGCCAGGGCGAGGGCCGCGTGGTCTATGCCAGCGGCGACATCTACGAGGGCAGCTTCGAGAACGACCGCCGCCACGGGCAGGGCACCTTCACCGGCGCCGACGGCTATGTCTACGTGGGCCAGTGGCGCGCGGGCCAGATCGAGGGCGAGGGGCAGGTCACCTATCCCGACGGCTCGGTCTATGTGGGCAGCTTCCGCAACGACCTCGCCCATGGCACCGGGACGATCACCTATCCCGACGGCTCTTCCTACGAGGGCGACTGGGTCGATGGCGTGATCGAGGGCACGGGCGTCGCGCGCTACGCCAACGGGCTGGTCTACGAGGGCCAGTTCCTCAACGCCCGCCAGCACGGGCAGGGCGTGATGAGCCATCCCGACGGCTACCGCTACGAGGGCCAGTGGGAGGATGGTCTCCGCCACGGGCAGGGCGTCGCCACCTATGCCGACGGCAGCGTCTACGAGGGCGGGTTCATCGCCGGCCAGCGCGCGGGCGACGGAACGCTGACCATGCCCGACGGGTTCACCTATGCCGGCGAATGGGCCGATGGCGAGATCAACGGCATGGGCATCGCGACCTATGCCAACGGCGATGTCTACGAAGGCATGTTCGTGGATGGCCGCCGCCAGGGCGCGGGTGTGATGCGCTACGCCAGCGGCGAGGTGCTCGAGACCGAGTGGGAGGCCGGCCTTCCCGTGGAGGAGGACGAGGCCGTCACCGACGGCGGCTGACGCCACCCCTGGCCGCTACAGCCCCGCACCACGCCGTTCGTCGATTCCGCCACACGACCGGCCCGGCCGCAGCCCACCCGGATCTTTCCGTGAACCCGAACGACAAGGCTTGGCTCGACCGATCCCGTTGTCACCGCATGGCTCCTGCGCAAGGCCTCGACCGGCCCCGCCTCGGCTTTCGGACCGGCGCGTCGCCCCCGGGATACGACTGTCCGGCTGGCCGCAGCCCCCCGGGGCGCAGTGAGGCCACGCGCAAATCGGCGGCAGGCCTGCGCCGTCCGGCGCACTCCACGGAAAGGACGCCCGGCGCCCGGCCGGGGCCGCTCTCAGACCGGGTTCTGCGCCCCGGCGAAGAACATCAGCCCGCCATCCGCGTCATAGATCGGCCGGATGCGCAGCCGGTTCATGAAGGGCGTGCCGTCCTTGCGATAGTTCAGGATGTCGATGGTAAAGGTCGTGCGCGCCCGCAGTGCCTGGCGGATCGCCTCGACGGCGTGGGGGTCGGTATCCTCGCCCTGCAGGAAGCGACAGTTCCGGCCCAGCGCCTCGGCGGCGGAATAGCCGGTCTGACGCTCGAAGGTCTCGCTGACATAGATCATCGGGTTGTCGGGCAGGGAGGGGTCGGAAAAGACCACGCTCATCTCCGCCTCGTCTTCCTGCAGGAGTGACCTGAGATACTCTTCATCCGTCGACATCGTGTCCATGCGATCCTTGTCTTCACCCGACCTGCGGGCGGGTCTCGTGGGAAAATCTGGCAGTCCTCAAGGGGGTGTCCCCGGCTCTCCGCGCACCACCGTATACGCAAGTCCTGCGTCAAGGCCAGCGCCGCGATGAGGTGTTTTCATCAACAAAAAAAGAGCCGGCTCTCCCCACCGGAGCCGGCTCCTTCCCGTGGTGTGACGGATGTCGCTCAGGCCGTCTTGCGGAAGCGGCGCAGCCCGAACAGACCGCCCAGACCGGCCAGCAGCATCCATGCCGCCGCGGGCAGCGGAACCGCCGTGACGTCGACGCGCACGAGGATGTCGTCGTGGTTGTCGTCCTGGCTGCCGCCGCTGTCGTCCAGCCCGAGGTAGAAGGTCGTCAGCGCGCCGATGCTGGCCGCGTTCGCGAAGACGCCGAACTCGTCGTCACCGCTGTCGAAGGTCGGGTTTCCGCCGCCATTGACGTTGAAGCTCAGGAGCGAGGCGAGGTCCGTTCCGCTGCCGAAGTCGGCTGTGAAGGTCTGACCGAAGAGAGCGCCGGTCGTGAAATCTGGCACATTTACGGGACCGGACACGTTCTCGCTGATGATCGTCCCGACACCGTCCAGCACGAGATCGTTTCCAAAGCCGCTCTCGACACCGACCAGGCTGAAGGTCACGCGCGACCGTCCACTGAGGATGAGTTGCAGCGGGTCGCCCGGCGCACCCGCGTTTCCGCCGCCGGAATAGAGCGTGTCCGCCCCGGCGTTCAACAGTTGCGTGACAAAGTTCTGCCCGGCGGGCTGGAGTGGGGACTGCGATACGGCCAACGGGTCATTCGCCCCTGTGCCGCCCCCAGTCAGTGCAACCGTCGCAGCAGACGCTGTTCCACCGACGCTGACCAGCGCGGCAACGGCAAGCCATTTCGCAATCTTCATCGTGCAATCTCCCTGTCGAATCGAACCGGCGGCATGTAATCCCGCCATACTTTGCTACTTTGTGTTAACTCTTATGCACCAGAATTAACGATTTCGCAACTATTTCGAGATCCGCGTTCGCTTCCCTGCGCCCGGCCTGCGTCACCCGGGCGTCGCGCGGCGGCCCCGCCCGGTTCCCGGCCGCGTCTGCCCGTGGCTACCCGGCCGCCCCGACCAGCCCCATGCTCTCCAGCTTCAAAAGCACCTGCTGCGCGCAGTAATCCACGTCCATGCCTTCCGTATCGACCACCAGCTCCGCCGCCGTCGGCGCCTCGTAGGGGTC
>CAZGHJ010000216.1:0-5225 GCA_964525355.1 uncultured Roseicyclus sp. | reverse complement strand
TCCACAAGACGGGCAATCCCGACATCATCCTGATGCTCGGGCGCGACCTGCGCCCGATCGCCGAGCTGCAGCACCGGCTCGTCAAGGCGCAGCTGGCGCTCGAGAAGGATTACGAGACCCACCGCGATTACGAGACGCGCTACCGTGTGGTGATGGAGGCCGCGCGCGATGCCTTCGTCCTCCTGGATGTCGCCACGGGGCGCATGATCGACGTGAACTCGGCCGCGGCGCATCTGCTGGGCGACGAGCCGGACACGCTGGCCGGGTCCGCCTTCACGCAGGAATTCGACGGGCGCAAACGCGGAGAGTTCATCGAAGGCCTCGTTCTTGCAGCCGGGGACGAGGCGGTCGGGCCGGTGACGGCCAGGGCCAAACGGACGCGGAAGGATCTGGTGATTCATCCCACGGTTTTCCGCGCCGGCGGCGACAAGGTGATCCTGTGCCGGATCGAGGCCAGCGGCTCGACCGAGGTGGTGGCGGCCGAACTGTCGCTGACGCTGTCCCAGCTCTACCGCGACGGGCCGGACGCCATGGTCTTCACCGACACGCACGGCATCATCCGCTCGGCCAATGTCGCCTTCCTGAACCTGACCGATGCCGGTCAGATGAGCGACATCAAGGGCAAGTCGCTGGGCGATTTCCTGGCCCGCGGAAGCGTGGATCTGAAGGTGCTGACCGACAATGCGGCGCGACACGGGTCCATGCGGCTCTATTCCACGCGGCTCGAGGGGGCGTTCGGGTCGCAACTGGCCGTCGAGATGTCCGCGACGCATCTGCACGGGGCCGGCTTCGCATTCGTTCTGCGCGACACCTCCCGGCTGGAGGTGATGCGGGACACCGCGCCGTCCGTTCCCGCGGGCCCAGCGGCGATGTCCGACGACGCGATGCGCAATGTCATGGACCTCGTGGGCTCGGCACCGCTCAAGGATATCGTGTCTGCCACCACCGACGTGGTCGAGAAGATGTGCATCGAGACGGCGGTGGAGCTGACCAACAACAACCGCGTGGCGGCGGCCGAGATGCTGGGCCTGTCGCGGCAGTCGCTCTACGTGAAGCTGCGCAAGTACGGGCTTCTGAACAAGAACGACAGCGCGGACTGACCCGCCTCCAGCCTGATCGAGCCCCATGTCCGGCCTGCGTGCCGGTCTTTTCGTTTCATTGCCGACGATTTTACACTTGCCGAGTCGGCGTGTGTCAACTTATCCTGACACAATGAGTGTAACGACCGACCTCACCCCCGCCCATGACCGGAGCGTGCCCGACCCCCGTGCGGTGCTGACGCTGCTGAAACCCATCACCTGGTTTCCGCCCATGTGGGCCTATCTCTGCGGCGCCGTCTCCGCCGGCGTGGCGCCGGGCGGGCACTGGCTGGTCCTGATCCTCGGCGTGATCCTCGCCGGGCCGATCGTCTGCGGGATGAGCCAGGCGGCGAATGACTGGTGCGACCGGCACGTCGACGCGATCAACGAGCCGCACCGCCCGATCCCGTCTGGACGCATCCCGGGCCGCTGGGGCCTGTGGATCGCGGTGGCGATGTCGGTGCTCGCGGCCTTCATCGGCTTGGCGCTCGGGCCCTGGGGCTTCGGCGCGACGCTGGTCGCCATCGCCGCCGCCTGGGCCTATTCGGCGGAACCCGTGCGCCTCAAGCGTTCGGGGCTCTGGGGCCCGGGCCTCGTCGGCCTCAGCTACGAGACGCTGCCCTGGTTCACCGGCGCCGCGGTGCTCGCGGCCGGCGCGCCGTCCTGGCCGGTGATCATCGTCGCCCTGCTCTACGGGATCGGCGCGCACGGGATCATGACGCTCAACGATTTCAAGGCGTTGGAGGGCGACCGCCAGATGGGCGTGAATTCCCTGCCCGTGACGCTCGGGCCCGAACGCGCCGCGAAGCTCGCCTGCATCGTCATGGCGATCCCCCAGGTGATCGTCTTCGTGCTGCTTTACATGGTCTGGGACCGGCCTTGGCACGGGTTGGCCATCGCGGTGTCGCTCATCGCGCAGCTCTACGCGATGCAGGTGCTGCTGAAGGACCCGAAGGCCAAGGCACCGTGGTATAACGGCGTCGGCGTAACGCTCTACGTCTCCGGCATGATGGTCACCGCCTTCGCCGTCCGCACGCTGGAAGCCTGGCCGTGAGCGGCGCGACGCTTTCCTGGACGCAGATCGTCCGGCTCGGCTTCGTGCAGATGGCGCTGGGCGCGATCGTCGTCCTGACCACCTCGACGCTCAACCGCCTGATGGTGGTGGAGCTTGCCCTGCCCGCGGTCCTTCCCGGTTTCCTCGTGGCGCTGCATTACGGCATCCAGCTGTCGCGCCCGCAATGGGGCTACAAGTCGGACACCGGCGGCCATCGCACGCGCTGGATCGTCGGCGGCATGGGCGTGCTTGCGCTCGGCGGACTGTCGGCGGCCTATGGGGTCGTGCTGATGGCCGAGAACTTCACGCTCGGCCTGATCACTTCGATCCTCGCCTATGCGGCCATCGGCGTCGGCGTCGGCGCGTCGGGCACCTCGCTGCTGGCGCTTCTGGCGACCGCGACCGCGCCCCGCCGCAGGCCCGCTGCCGCCACGATCACCTGGCTGATGATGATCCTCGGCATCGCCGTGACGGCGGGTGTCTCGGGACAGTTCCTCGACCCCTACACGCCCGCGCGCCTCATGCAGGTGGTCGCGGTCGTCACGGGGCTCGCATTCACCGTCACCTGCCTCGCCGTTCTCGGCATCGAGCGCAGCGTCGTCGCCCGGCCCGAACGAGAGAGCGCGCCGTTCCTCGAAGGCCTGCGCGAGATCTGGGCCGAGCCCAGGGCGCGCCTCTTCACGCTGTTCGTCTTCCTCAGCATGACCGCCTATTTCATGCAGGAGCTGATCCTCGAGCCCTATTCCGGCCTCGTCTTCGACTTCACGCCGGGGCAGTCCACGTCGCTTTCGGGCGCGCAGAATGGCGGCGTGTTCCTCGGCATGGTGCTGGTGGGCGTTGCGGGCACCGCACTTCGGATCGGCACGCTGCGGAACTGGGTGATCGCGGGCTGCATCGGCTCGGCCGGGGCGCTCATGCTGATCTCTGCCCTCGGCCAGATCGGCCCGGAGGCGCCGCTGGTGCCGGCCGTCATCCTCATGGGCTTCTTCAACGGCATGTTCGCCGTGGCGGCCATCGGCTCGATGATGGCGCTGGCAGGTGAGGGACGTGCCGAGCGCGAGGGGACCCGCATGGGTCTCTGGGGCGCGGCGCAGGCCATCGCCGCGGGCTTCGGGGGCCTTCTGGGCGCGGCACTGGCGGATGCGATGCGCACAGTCATGTCCGACCCCAGCGCCTTCGGCACCGTCTTCATCCTCGAGGCCATGCTCTACATCGCCTCGGCCTACATGGCGGTCCGCATCATGGACCGTGACCCGCAAATGCCGCAGGCCGCGGCCGCTGTTCCAGGAGAATGACCATGCTCTACGATGTTGTCGTTGTGGGAGGCGGACCGTCCGGCGCGACCGCAGCCGAGGATCTCGCCCGTGGGGGCCACAAGGTGGCGCTCATCGACCGCGCGGGCCGCATCAAGCCCTGCGGCGGTGCGATCCCGCCCCGGCTCATCCGGGATTTCGACATCCCCGACGAGCAGCTGGTGGCCAAGATCACGACCGCCCGCATGATTTCCCCCACCGGGCGGCGCGTGGACATCCCCATCGAGAACGGCTTCGTCGGCATGGTCGACCGCGAGCATTTCGACGAGTTCCTGCGCGACCGCGCGGTGAGCGCCGGGGCCGAGCGCCACACGGGCACCTACACCCGCATAACCCGCGACAAGGCCGGCACCCATGTCCACTACCGCGACAAGGCGACGGGCGAGGATGTGGCCCTGACCACCCGCATGGTCATCGGCGCGGATGGTGCACGTTCCAACGTGGCCCGTACCGAGGTGAAGGGCGGCGACAAGATCCCCTACGTCATCGCCTATCACGAGATCGTCGAAAGCCCCGGCCCCCGTGGCGAGTATCATCCCGACCGTTGCGACGTGGTCTATGACGGGCGCATCTCGCCCGATTTCTACGGCTGGGTCTTTCCGCACGGAAAGTCCGCGAGCATCGGCATGGGCAGCCTCAAGCGCGAGGTCGACCTCAAGAAGGCCACCGCCGATCTGCGCGAGGCGTCGGGTCTGGCCGATTGCCCGACGATCCGCCGCGAAGGCGCGCCGATCCCGCTCAAGCCGCTCGACGAATGGGACAACGGCCGGGACGTGGTGCTGGCAGGCGACGCCGCGGGCGTCGTGGCGCCCTCCTCCGGCGAGGGCATCTATTATGCCATGGTCGGTGGACGTGTCGCGGCCATCGCCGCCGCCACGAAACTCCAGACCGGGATGATCAAGGACCTGAAGCTCGCCCGGAAACTCTTCATGCGCGAGCACAAGAGTGTCTTCAAGATCCTTGGCGCGATGCAGGACGCCTATTACAAGTCCGACGAACGGCGCGAGCGGTTCGTCAGCCTGTGCCACGACGTGGACGTGCAGCGCCTGACCTTCGAGGCCTACATGAACAAGGAACTGGTCAAGGCCCGCCCCCTGGCGCATCTCAAGATCGGGATCAAGAACCTCGCCCACCTGGCCGGGATCGTCCCGGTGACGCAAACATGAGCATCGAGATACCCACCTGGGTCGCGGGTGAACTCAGACCCGTCGAGAAGCTGGAGGCCCACAGGCGCGGCCTCCGGCACAAGGCGATTTCCGTCTTCGTCCTGCGCGAGGGCGCGGTCCTGCTCCAGCGCCGCGCGCTGGGCAAGTACCACACGCCCGGCCTCTGGGCGAACACCTGCTGCACGCATCCCTATTGGGGCGAGATGTCGCTCGACTGTGCCAATCGGCGCCTCGAGGAGGAACTCGGCCTTCGCGACGTGCCGCTGAGTTACCGGGACACGGTCGAATATCGCGCGGATGTCGGCGGCGGGCTCATCGAGCACGAGGTGGTGGACATCTTCGTGGGCGAGGTGGCCGCAGGCACTGAGCCGCGTGCGAACCCGGACGAGGTGATGGACACGATCTGGCGTCCGCTCGACCGGCTGGCCGAGGATGTGGCCCGGCGGCCCGAGGGCTTCACACCCTGGCTGCAAATCTACCTGCGCGACCACGCGCGCTCGATTTTCGGTCCCGTTCCCGCCTGAGCGCAGCGAGGCAAAACGAACAAAACGGCGCCCGCCAGGCGCCGTTTTTCCTTTTTATCGGCTGGTCGACCGCTTCAGGCGCGCGCCTG
>CAZGHJ010000215.1:0-5230 GCA_964525355.1 uncultured Roseicyclus sp. | reverse complement strand
AATGGCGAATGTCTCGTATTGGTAAGCGACCGGTCGAGCTGCCGTCGGGGGTTTCTGCTTCCGTCTCCGGCCAGACCATCGAAGTGAAAGGCCCCAAGGGCACCCGCAGCTTCACCGCAACGGACGATGTCACGCTCGCCGTGGCGGACAATGCCGTGACGGTCGAGCCGCGCGGCAAGTCCAAGCGGGCGCGTCAGCAGTGGGGCATGTCCCGCACCATGGTGCAGAACTGCGTCACCGGCGTCACCGACGGCTTCAAGAAGGAGCTGGAGATCCAGGGCGTGGGGTATCGCGCGCAGATGCAGGGGAACACCCTGAAGCTGGCGCTCGGCTACTCCCACGATGTGGATTTCGAGGTGCCCACCGGCGTCACCGTGACGACCCCGAAGAACACCGAGGTCGTGGTCGAGGGCGCCGATCAGCAGCTGGTCGGCCAGGTGGCCGCGAACATCCGCGAGTGGCGCGCGCCCGAGCCCTACAAGGGCAAGGGCATCCGCTACAAGGGCGAGTATATCTTCCGCAAGGAAGGCAAGAAGAAGTAAGGGCTGGCGACATGGCACTATCGAAGAGAGAGCTGTTCCAGAAGCGCCGCCTGCGCACGCGGAACAAACTGCAGAAACTGGCCGCCGGGCGTCCGCGCCTGTCGGTTCACCGGTCGAACAAGAACATCAGCGTGCAGCTGATCGACGACGGTCAGGGCCGCACGCTGGCTTCGGCCTCGTCGCTCGAGGCTGCCCTGGGCGTTGTCGGCAAGAACAACGTGGAGGCCGCCACGAAGGTGGGCGCCGCGATTGCCGAGCGCGCCAGGAAGGCGGGTATCGAGGAGTGTTTCTTCGACCGCGGCGGATTCCTGTTCCATGGCCGCGTCAAGGCGCTGGCCGATGCGGCCCGCGAGGGCGGCCTGAAGTTCTGACGAGGGGTGGCGGGACAAGTCCCGCCCTGCACGATTGGCGTAGGGCGGGACTTGTCCCGCCTCGCCCGGGCGAAGGTCCGACGGGGCCTCGATGATCGGGGGGCCGATGCGCTCACCGCGATCGACATGACCGACGCTTCGCGGCGTCACCGACAACAAAGGATGCCGACATGGCAGAACGTGAAAACAGAGGCCGGGGCCGCCGCCGCGACGATCGCGACGAGACCCCGGAATTCGCCGATCGCCTGGTGGCGATCAACCGGGTGTCCAAGACGGTGAAGGGCGGCAAGCGCTTCGGCTTCGCGGCGCTCGTGATCGTTGGCGACCAGCGCGGCCGCGTGGGTTTCGGCAAGGGCAAGGCCAAGGAGGTCCCCGAGGCGATCCGCAAGGCGACCGAACAGGCCAAGCGCAACCTGATGCGCGTGCCGCTCAAGGAAGGCCGCACCCTGCACCACGACATCATCGGCCACCATGGCGCCGGCAAGGTCGTCATGCGCACCGCGCCGGAAGGCACCGGCATCATCGCCGGCGGTCCGATGCGCGCCGTGTTCGAGATGCTGGGCGTCAAGGATGTCGTCGCCAAGTCGACCGGCACCCAGAACCCCTACAACATGATCCGCGCGACGCTCGACGGGCTCTCCAAGGAGACGTCGCCGCGCATGGTCGCCGCACGCCGCGGCAAGAAGGTCGCCGATATCCTGCCCAAACGGGATGAAGCACCGGCCGCGTCCAGCCAAGTCGCCGAGGAGGCCTGAGACCCATGGCAAAGACCATCGTCGTCAAGCAGATCGGCTCGCCGATCCGCCGCCCGGAGATCCAGCGCCAGACGCTGATCGGGTTGGGCCTGAACAAGATGCACAAGACCCGCGAGCTTGAGGATACCCCCTCGGTCCGTGGCATGATCGCCAAGATCCCGCATCTGGTGGAAATCGTCGAAGAGCGCGGCTGACCCCGCGCCTTCCCGCAACCGTCAACGCCGCGTCTGCCCATCTCGCTTCGGGGGCAGTTCCGGCAAAGGAGAAGCGACATGAAACTGAACGAACTTCGGGACAATCCCGGCGCGTCCAAGAAATCCAAGCGCGTGGGCCGTGGCCCCGGCTCGGGCAAGGGCAAGACCGCCGGGCGCGGCATCAAGGGGCAGAAATCCCGGTCGGGCGTGGCGATCAACGCCTATGAGGGTGGCCAGATGCCGCTTTACCAGCGGCTGCCGAAGCGGGGCTTCAACAAGCCCAACCGCAAGAATTTCGCCGTGGTGAACCTCGGCCTGATCGAGAAATTCGTCGAAGCCGGCAAGCTCGACGCGTCCTCCGAGATCACCGAGGACGCTCTGGTGGCCTCGGGTCTCGTCCGCCGCAAGCTCGACGGTGTGCGGGTGCTGGCCAAGGGCGACGTTTCGTCGAAGCTGACGATCTCCGTCACCGGGGCCTCCAAGGCCGCCGTCGCGGCGGTCGAGAAGGCGGGCGGCACGCTCACCACCGCGGCGCCGGCTGCGGCGGAATAACCCGCACGGGGGCTTTGAGCCCCATGACGGTTGTGGGCTGCCTCCTGGCGGCTTACATCTTCGCAATCACGACTCTGCGCTGCGGGCTTTGCCAACATGGCGCGCAGCGTTCCCCACGAGAGAGGCGGCATGGCATCAGCAGCGGAGCAAATGGCCGCGAACATGAGCTGGCGGGCCTTTGGCAAGGCCACGGAACTGCGTCAGCGCATCTGGTTCACGCTCGGCCTTCTGATCATCTACCGGATCGGGACCTATATCCCGGTGCCAGGCATCGATGGTGTCGAACTTCGCGCCTTTTTCGATCAGGCGGCGGCGGGTCTCGGTGGCGTGCTCAACATGTTCACCGGCGGCGCGCTGTCCCGCATGGGCGTCTTCGCGCTGGGGATCATGCCGTATATCTCGGCCTCGATCATCGTGCAGCTCATGGCGGCCATGGTGCCGGCGATGGAGCAGCTGAAGAAGGAAGGTGAGGCCGGCCGCAAGAAGCTGAACCAGTACACCCGGTATGGCACGGTCGCGCTGGCGACGGCACAGGCCTACGGGCTTGCGGTCAGCATGGAATCGGGCGGACTCGTGACCGATCCCGGCTGGTTCTTCCGTGCCGCCTGCGTCATCACGCTGGTGGGCGGGACGATGTTCCTGATGTGGCTGGGCGAGCAGATCACCGCCCGTGGCATCGGCAACGGCATCTCGCTGATCATCTTCGTCGGCATCATCGCCGAGATCCCGGCCGCCCTTGCGCAGTTCTTCGAAAGCGGTCGTTCGGGCGCCCTGTCGACGCCTGCCGTGCTGGGCGTGATCGTGATGCTCATCGCGACGCTCTTCTTCGTGGTCTTCATGGAGCGAAGTCTGCGCAAGATCCACATCCAGTATCCGCGCCGGCAAGTGGGCATGAAGGTCTATGACGGCGGGTCGAGCCACCTGCCCGTGAAGGTCAATCCCGCTGGCGTGATCCCCGCGATCTTCGCCTCCTCGCTGCTCCTTCTGCCGACCACGCTGACGACGTTCGGCGGCGGCCAGGCCAGCGGGCCGGTCATGGGCTGGATTCTCGCGAATTTTGGTCCGGGGCAGCCGCTCTACCTGCTGTTCTTCGCGGCGATGATCATCTTCTTCACGTATTTCTACACGCTGAACGTGTCGTTCAAGACCGATGATGTGGCCGACAACCTGAAGAACCAGAACGGCTTCATTCCCGGCATCCGTCCCGGCAAGCGGACCTCTGAGTATCTCGACTACGTGGTGAACCGCATCCTCGTCCTTGGCTCGGCCTATCTCGCGCTGGTCTGTCTGATGCCCGAGATCGTGCGGACCAACCTCGCCATCACCGCCTATTTCGGCGGCACGTCGATCCTGATCATCGTGTCGGTGGGTATGGACACCGTGCAGCAGATCCAGTCTCATCTGCTTGCGCATCAATACGAAGGGCTGCTGGAGAAAAGCCAACTCCGGGGGAGGAAGAGCGGTGCGAAACCGCGGAAAGGGCCGGCAAGGCGATGAATATCATACTACTGGGCCCACCTGGCGCAGGTAAGGGGACCCAGGCGCGCCGCCTCGTGGAGGAGCGAGGCATGGTGCAACTCTCGACCGGCGACATGCTGCGGGAGGCGAAGGACAGCGGGACCGAAATGGGCGATCGCGTCGCCGACGTGATGGCACGCGGCGACCTCGTGACCGACGAGATCGTCATCGGCCTGATCCGCGAGAAGCTGGAAGCTGGCGGCACCGGGTTCATCTTCGATGGCTTTCCGCGGACGCTGGCGCAAGCCGACGCGCTGGGGGACCTCATGGCCGAGATGGGTCAGAGCCTCGATCACGCGATCGAGTTGCAGGTGAACGAGGATGTGCTCGTGGGCCGTATCGTCAATCGCGCGAAAGAGGCCGCCGCCGCCGGTCAGCCGGTCCGCGCGGACGACAACGAGGAAAGCCTGCGCATCCGGCTCATGGCCTATTACAAGCAGACTGCCCCCCTGATCGGCTACTACCATGCCAAGGGTCTTCTGTCGGGTGTGGACGGGCTTGGCGAGATCGAGACCGTCGCCGCCGAGATCGCCGCGATCCTCGACGGGGCCTGAGTGTCCACGCGGCTGATCCGCAGGGATTGGCGTATCGCACCGGGTAACGGCCCAAATCCGTTTGAGGCGCCCAAGGCCTTGACGTTCGCGCGGATTGCTCCTAAGCCGCACCGTCCCTCCGGGAATCAGGGCTGATCACAGGGAAATTCCTGCGCTGTCCGTCCGAATGAATCGGGTTCGACCGCCGTGGCGGCGAAGGGCCCTCGTTGTGAAAAAAGGGCCTGGGGCTACGGGCTCGCAACATGAAGGAAGTTACTTCTTGGCACGTATCGCAGGGGTCAACATCCCCACCGCCAAGCGCGTTCCCATCGCGCTGACCTACATCACCGGCATCGGACAAAGTTCGGCGCGCGAGATCTGCGACGCTGTCGGCATCGACCAGTCGCGCCGCGTGAACGAGCTTTCCGACTCCGAAGTGCTCCAGATCCGCGAGCATATCGACGCGAACTTCACGGTCGAGGGCGATCTGCGCCGCGAAGTGCAGATGAACGTCAAGCGTCTGATGGATCTCGGCTGCTACCGCGGTCTGCGCCACCGCCGCAACCTGCCCGTTCGCGGCCAGCGTACGCATACCAATGCGCGCACCCGCAAGGGCCCCGCAAAGCCCATCGCCGGCAAGAAGAAGTAAGGGAGAGGATCAGACATGGCACGCGATCGTCGTCCCGCAAAGCGCAAGGTCTCGAAGAACATCGCCACCGGCGTGGCGCATGTGAACTCGTCCTTCAACAACACCAAGATCCTGAT
>CAZGHJ010000214.1:0-5324 GCA_964525355.1 uncultured Roseicyclus sp. | reverse complement strand
GGTTCCGCGGGCCCAGCACCTTGCCCAGACGGCCGACGATCGGCATCATGTCGGGGGTGGCGATGCAGCGGTCGAAGTCGATCGTGCCGCCCTGAATGGTTTCCATCAGGTCCTCGGCGCCGACGATGTCGGCACCCGCCGCCTTGGCCTCATCGGCCTTGGGGCCGCGGGCGAACACGGCGACGCGCACCGTCTTGCCGGTGCCGTTGGGCAGGTTGACCGTGCCGCGGACCATCTGGTCGGCGTGGCGCGGATCGACGCCGAGATTCATGGCGACCTCGATCGATTCGTCGAACTTTGCCGAGGCGTTGGCCTTCACCAGCGCGATCGCATCCTCGACTGAGAGGTTTTCCTTGCCTTCGAAGGCGGCGCTTGCGGCCTTGAGGCGCTTTCCGATCTTGCCCATGACTTACCCCTTCACCTCGATGCCCATCGACTTCGCCGAGCCGAGGACGATCTTCATGGCCGCCTCGACGTCATTGGCGCTGAGGTCCTTCATCTTGGCTTCGGCGATCTCGCGCACCTGTGCTGCGGTGACGGTCGCGATGGTCTCGCGACCCGGGTTCTCGGCGCCGCGCGGACGGTTGCGCTTGCCCTGGGGTTTCAGACCGGCCGCCTTCTTCAGGTAATAGGACGCCGGCGGCGTCTTGATGTCCATGGTGAAGGACTTGTCCTGATAGTAGGTGATCACGGTCGGGCAGGGTGCGCCCGGCTCCATGTCGGCGGTCTTGGCGTTGAACGCCTTGGTGAATTCCATGATGTTGATGCCCCGCTGGCCGAGGGCGGGACCCACCGGCGGCGAGGGGTTGGCCTGACCTGCAGGGATCTGCAGCTTCATGGTGCCAGCAAGTTTCTTGGCCATGACTGACCGTCTCCTTTTCCAACAGCCCGGCGGCGCGCCGCGGGGCCTTCGTTAGCGTGGTCCGGTCTGCGTTTCGCGAAACGCGCGCCTCCCACGATGGCCGCCCGCCCGAAGGGCGGACCGGCGCCGCTTAGACCCCGCCGCGCGATATTGCAAGCCCGTTTGCCCCGCAGCCCGCGGCGATCCCGCCTGACGCTGTGTGACAACGTCACCGACGCCGGCGCCGCTGCGGGATAATCCCAAGTCTGCAAGACATTCCCACATGACGCCCGACACAGGAGCACAACATGACCCGCAACGAAGGCACGCTCGACCGCGGTCTGCGCATTCTCGCAGGCCTCGTTCTCATTTCCCTCGTGTTCATCGGCCCGCAGACGCCCTGGGGCTGGATCGGCATCGTACCGCTTGTCACGGGACTGGTCGGCTATTGCCCGCTCTACACCGTGCTCGGCATCAATACCTGCCCGATGAAGAACCGCTGAGGCAGCCCGGGGAGGGCGGCGGCCCGACGGCCGGCGCCTCCCGCCTCCCGATGCCGCCGGTTCCGGATGCGCGGCTGATCGGGCAGGCCGTAGGCCCACCCTGCGATCCGGCGATCACATCTGCTTGCTGACCTGGGTGAATTCCAGTTCCACGGGCGTCGCGCGACCGAAGATCGATACCGTCACCTTCAGGCGCTGGTTGTCGTCGTCGACTTCCTCGACCATCCCGTCGAAATCCTCGAACGGGCCGTCATTGACCTTGACGCGCTCGCCGATCTCGAAGGTGATGGTCGACCGTGGCTGCGCCTCGCCTTCCTCGACACGGTTGAGGATCGCGTTGACCTCGTCGTCGCGCATCGGCATCGGACGGCCCTGCGGCCCGAGGAACCCGGTGACCCGCGCGATGGAGTTGATCGCGTGATAGCCCTCGTCGGTCATGTCCATCCGCACCAGCACGTAGCCCGGCATGAAACGGCGCGGCACGGTGACCTTCTTGCCCCGGCGCACCTCGATGACCTCCTCCTCGGGGACGAGAACCTCTTCGATCACGTCCTCGAGACCCTTCTCGGCCACGGCGGTGCGGATCTGCTCGGCGACCCGCTTCTCGAAATTGGACAGCACGCTGACCGAATACCACCGCTTTGCCATCTGTCTTGCGTTCCTTCGCGTCTCGCCCCGTTTCGGGGGCCATGGTCCCAGCTCGGATCAGCGCCCCATGTCGGCCGCTGCGATGCTGCCCGAAAAAGAAACAGCGCGCACCACGTCGCCGATGCACGCCATTTTCGGGATCGCCAGCGCCTTACCCGGCACGCCTGCGGAAATCAAGGGCCGCGCGCACGCCGCGGCTCTATCGGCTGAAGACGGTCAGCACCAGTTCGAGCGTCTGGCGGATCACCCAGTCGACCCCGAAAAAGAAGATTGCGAAGACGACGGCCATCAGGAACACCATACCCGTCGTCACCAGCACCTCGCGCCGCGTCGGCCAGACGACCTTGGCGATCTCGGCACGGGTCTGCTGAAGGAACTGAAACGGGTTGGCCATGCTGTTGTCCCCGGGGTTGTGACAAGGTGGCATATACGCAGGCGGCTTTCGCTGTGCAAGCCGTTGGACTGCGTCCCGTCGCGGCGCCCTGACGCGCGGGAAGGTACGAGAATGACGCGACCGCCCCCGAATGCCCCGCGGCACCGTCCGGCCCGCGCCATCCTGCTCCTCGGTGCTGCGGTCCGGGCGGACGGGCGCGCCTCGCCGACGCTGGCGCGGCGGACCCGCTGGGCGGCGCGCCTCTGGCATGCCGGCGCGGGCTGCGCGATCGTTGCTTGCGGCGGCACGGGCCGGCACCCGCCGTCGGAAGCGGAGGTGATGCGAAGCCTTCTGACCGGGGATGGCGTGCCGGAGGACATCATTCACCCCGAAACGCGGTCGACCTCCACCGCCGAGAACATCGCTTTCGCGCTTCCGATCCTGGAGGATCTCCGCCTCGGCGCCGTCCTGATCGTGTCGGATGCCTATCACCTGCCGCGCGCAGGCCTGATCGCGCGGCGCGCCGGCCTCGACGTTCAGACGGCCCATCCGCCATGGCGGGACGCATCCATTGCGGCACAACTGAAGGGCGCCCTGCGCGAGGGCCCGGCGTTCGTGGCGGCGTGGCTGAGATTGCGTGCGGGCGACCGTCGGCCCTGAGCGCCGATGCGCGGCCTGGCAGGGGCGGAGGGACTCGAACCCCCGGCCTGCGGATTTGGAATCCGCTGCTCTACCAACTGAGCTACACCCCTGCGGCCGGATTGCGGGATAGGACCATTCCCCCGACTTGTCCAGCCGCAATCAGGCCCCCTCGCCCGCATCCTCGAAACAGCCGGGCCGACGGCCGCGCGGCCCTTCCCCGCCCCATGACGGTTTCGTGAGACCGCCGTGACATCGCGGAGCGGCGCGCGCCCATCGTCAACGCAGAAAGCCTGTTCGCGGGCTGCGCCATGCGGCGCGCCGCCCGTCCCGGCCCGAGATCGCAGCGATGTGTCGGAAGTTCTCCGGGAACAATTCTGCACACGCCGCGTCGACCAGCCACCAGCGGGCGGCAATGCCCCCCGCACGGAACGTTGAAAGGAGTTTCGAGATGAAAACGACGATCCTCGGCATGACGACCGCCATCGCGCTTGCGATCCCGGCCGTCGGATACGCCAACATCGAAGACACCGTGGTCAACGTGCTCGAACGGCAGGGATACGAGGCCACCAGCATCGACATGCTGTCCGAGGGCCAGATCGCGCAGATCTACATCACCTCGACGTCCGAAGACGAAAGCGCGCTGCAGCGCGTTCTCGACGGCTACGACCTGTCGGGCGGCGACATGAACAGCGCGGAAACCGGGCCCAGCGGCGTGGAAATGACGGTGGCCCGCGAACTCGAGATCAACGGCTATCCTGGCGACATGGTCAGCGCGCTGTCCAGTGGCGATATCGCGAACATCTACGCGGCCTCCACCTCGGGCAGCGAAACGGACATCGATGGAGCCATCGACGAAGCAATCGAGACGAGCAGCCGTGCCGCGTCCGACGACCCATCGGCCGCCGAGGACCGTGCGCGTCGCTATCTCGCACGGCAGGGCGTGTCGGAGCAACAGATCGACGCGGTCGCGCCAACCGATCTTGTGTCCATTTACGTGGCGCTGACTTCAGGCAACCGCACGGACATCAATCGCGCAGTGACCTCGGCCCTCGAGTCGTAAGCACTGCCGCGTCTCGGCACATGACCGGGCCCGTGCGCGGGCCCGGTTTTTTCATGAAAGCCGCACGCGCCCGCCGCGTTCATGGCACGATCCGCTCCAGCACGGATACGCCCCGCGTATGGTGGCCACGCGCGACAGGATCGCTCGCATGGAGCGGCCAGCCCCACCACGACAGATCCGGAAGGCGCGTGTCCCTGTCGCCGTCGGAATACGACAGCGGACCTGTCACGACTGCCGACGGAAAAAAGGCCGCCTTGTCGGCGGCCTTTCCTGAAGTTTCGTGACCTTCGCGCGGCCCGACCGTTCCGCACCGCCGAATTTTCGTACGAAAATTCGCATGCGCCGCGCGTTGTGTCACTCGATGATCTTGGAGACGACGCCGGCGCCGACGGTGCGGCCGCCTTCGCGGATGGCGAAGCGCAGCCCGTCCTCCATCGCGATCGGCGCGATCAGTTCCACCGTGAACGACACGTTGTCCCCCGGCATCACCATCTCCGTCCCCGCGGCCAGTTCCACCGTCCCGGTCACGTCCGTCGTGCGGAAGTAGAACTGCGGGCGGTAGTTGGCGAAGAACGGCGTGTGACGACCGCCCTCTTCCTTCGTCAGGATGTAGGCCTCGGCCTCGAACTTCGTGTGCGGCGTCACCGAGCCGGGCTTGCACAGCACCTGCCCGCGCTCGACGCCCTCGCGGTCCACGCCCCGCAGAAGCGCACCGATATTGTCGCCCGCCTCGCCGCGATCCAGCAGCTTGCGGAACATCTCCACGCCCGTGCAGGTCGTCTTCTTCGTGTCGCGGATGCCCACGATCTCGATCTCGTCGCCCACGTTGATCACGCCGCGCTCCACGCGACCCGTCACCACCGTGCCCCGACCCGAGATCGAGAACACGTCCTCGATCGGCATCAGGAAGGGCTGATCCACCGCACGCGCCGGCGTCGGGATGTAGTCATCGACAGCCGCCAGAAGCTCGCGGATCGCGTTCTCGCCGATCTCGGGGTCACGCCCCTCCATCGCCGCCAGCGCCGAGCCCTTCACGATCGGGATGTCGTCGCCGGGAAACTCGTAGGAGGACAGAAGCTCGCGCACTTCCATCTCGACAAGCTCCAGAAGCTCCTCGTCATCCACCTGGTCGACCTTGTTGAGGAACACCACCAGCGCAGGCACGCCCACCTGGCGCGCCAGAAGGATGTGCTCGCGCGTCTGCGGCATCGGGCCGTCGGCCGCGTTCACAACCAGGATCGCGCCGTCCATCTGCGC
>CAZGHJ010000213.1:0-5382 GCA_964525355.1 uncultured Roseicyclus sp. | reverse complement strand
GACGGCACGCATTTCATGCCGCTCGACAATTGCATCGAGGCGATGCGCCAGACCGGCCTCGACATGTCGTCGAAATACAAGGAGACGAGCCAGGGCGGGCTTGCGGTCAACCTGCCGGAGTGCTGAGAGACCCGCGCCGCCTCAGAGCTTGCGCATCGTGTCGCCGGGCAGAATCACCGGTTCCAGCCGCACGATCTCCTTCGTCAGCGCGTTCGCCGCCACCAGCTCGGCCGCGCGCCGCCCGATATCGTGCCGCTTGCTGTCCATCGTCGCGATGCGCAGCGGCAGACCGTTCAGCACCTCGAAGGCGTTGAAGCCCGCCAGTCCGATCCGGCCGGGGATGTCCATGCCCTTGTCGAGACAGTGCAGCAGCCCGCCCGCGGCGTTCATGTCCGTGTTGTAGTAGAGAAAGTCGATGTCCGGCGTGCGCTCCAGGATCTCGGCGGTCATCGCGCGGCCGATGCCGAAGCCCGATCCGCCTTCGTAGAAGCGCTCGTCCGCGATGGCGAGGCTCGCCTCCGACAGCCCGCGCCGGAACCCCGCGAGCCGTTTCTGCGCTCGGTGATCGGCCAGCGAGGAGGAGCCCAGATAGGCGATCCGGCGATAGCCCCGCGCCACGATCTCGCGCGCCATGTCGTGGCCGGCCTTCTCGTGGCTGATTCCGACGGCGGCGGCGACCGGCTCTCCGTCCACGTCCATGATCTCCACGACCGGCACGCCGGCGTTCTTCATCATGGCGCGCGCAGCCTCGTTATGCTCCAGCCCCGCGACGATGAGGCCCGAGGGCCGCCAGGACAGCATCTCGTAGATGACGTGCTCCTCGTGTTCGGAATCGTAGTTCGAGGTGCCGATCACGGGCTGCAGGGGGGTCGCGTCCAGAACCTCGCCAATGCCGGCCAGGACGTCGGGAAAGACCATGTTGCCGAGCGAGGGAATGACGACACCCACGAGGTTCACCCGGTTCGACGCCAGCGCACCGGCGATCTTGTTCGGAACGTAACCGAGGCTGCGCGCCGCGTCGAAGACACGCGCCCGCGTCTTTTCCGACACGTCGCCCCGTTGCCGCAGCACGCGGCTTACGGTCATCTCCGACACGCCCGCGGCCTCGGCCACATCGCGAAGCGTCATCTGAGGCTTGCCGTCGAAGGGATTGCGTCCGCGCAATGTGTATGTCCGATGCAGGAGAGGCTTGTGATTGATACGCCGCGGCAGCCGAAGCCCGCAAGACGTCCCGTCGCTCAGGTTGCGTCGCGGGGCCAAATGCCTCAGAACGAAAAAACGGCCCCGTGGCTCAACTGGATAGAGCAATCCCCTCCTAAGGGATAGGTTGCAGGTTCGAGTCCTGCCGGGGTCGCCACGCCATCGGGACCGACGCGCCGTCCCTGTCCGCGCGCGGTCCCGTCAGCGCCCCTTCCAGACCGGATCGCGTTTCTCGGCGAAGGCGCGCGCGCCCTCCAGTTGATCGTCGGAGCGATAGAGCCGTTCGACCGTGGCGAACTGGCTTTTCGTGATCCGGTTCAGCGCGTCCTGGAACTTCATGTCCTCGGCCTCGCGCACGATTTCCTTGATGGCCGCGAAGACGAGCGGGGGCCCGGAGGCGAGTTGATCGGCCAGCGCGCGCGCCTCGGTCATCAGGTCTGCGGCCGGCACGATGCGGTTGACGAGGCCCCAGCGCGCGGCCTCGTCCACGTCGAACCAGCGGCCCGTCAGCAGAAGCTCCATGGCGATGTGATAGGGGATGCGCTTGGGCAGCTTGATCGAGGCCGCGTCGGCGACCGTGCCCGAACGGATCTCGGGCAGGGCGAAACTGGCGTGATCGGCGGCCAGGATGATGTCGGCCGACAGCGCAAGCTCCAGCCCGCCGCCGCAGGCGATGCCGTTGACGGCGGCGATCACCGGCTTGTTCAGGCCGCGCAACTCCTGCAGGCCGCCGAAACCGCCCTTGCCGTAATCGCCGTCCACCGCGTCGCCCTCGGCCGCGGCCTTCAGGTCCCAGCCGGGGCAGAAGAACTTCTCGCCCGCACCGGTCAGGATCGCCACGCGCAAGGCGTCATCGTCGCGGAACTCGGTGAAGACCTCGCCCATGAGGCGGCTGGTGACGAGGTCGATGGCGTTGGCCTTGGGCCGGTCGAGCGTGACCTCGAGGACGGCGCCGCGGCGCTCGGTTCTGAGGGGCGTGTCGGGCATGTCAGTCTCCGGTTCGAATGAGCGCGTCGGCGGCGATGGCGTCGGAAGGCGTGGCGATCAGGGGGTTGATCTCCAGCTCCAGCGGGCGGTGGGCGGTGACGTAGGTCTGCATCGCCGCAACCGCGTCGAGGATGGCGTCGAGATCGGCAGGCGGCTTGCCACGGTAGCCGGTGAGAAGCGGCGCGATGCGCAGGGAGAGGAGCGCGTCGCGCACCGCCTCGCGCGGGCTCGGCAGGAGGAGATGGGCGCGGTCGTCCAGCAGTTCCGTCAGCGTGCCGCCCGCGGCGAGCGTCAGGACATAGCCATGGGCCGGGTCGGCGACGATGCCGACCAGAAGCTCCGCTACGGCATCTGCGATCATTTCTTCTATCAGAAAGCCGTCGGTGCCCATGGCCTGTCCGGCCTTCAGGACAGTATCGGTGTCGCGCAGGTTCAGGGCGACCGCACCGGCCTCGGTCTTGTGCGCGACGCCCTCGCCTTTCAGAACCACCGGGAAGCCGATGCGCGCGGCGGCCTCGGCGGCGCAGGCGGCACCGATGGCACGCTCCGCGCGCGGCACCCGGAGGCCGAACGCCGCGAGCGCGGTCTTCGCCCCGGCTTCGGTCAGGGTGCGTCCCGAACCTGGGCCCGGAGGTTGCAGCAAGGGCTCGGGCACGGGGCGATCCTGCCCCAGATCCGCGGCGATCTCGATGGCGCGGAGGGCCTCGCCCAGGCCCAGAAGCGGCACGAGACCGTCGGCGATCAGCCGCGCGCTCAGCGCCTCCGGCACGGTTTCGGGCAGGGTCGGGACGAGGGCCAGCGGCCTGCCCATCCGCGATCGTGCTGCTGCGGCGGCGCGCAGCGCGGGCTCCCAGGCGGTGGCGTCGCAGCGGTCGGTGCGCGGGAAATCCATGATCGCGAGGCCCATCGCCACGTCGCCCGAGAGCATCGCCGCGAACATCTCGGTCATCGCCGGCTCATCGCCCCAGATATAGGTGTGGTAGTCCAGCGGATTGGCCAGCGCGACCTTGGGCCCGAGCGTGGCGCGCAAGGCGCCTTTCTGGGCGTCGCCAAGCGGCGGCAGGCTGAGTTTCGTCGGCACCGCGCTGTCGGCGGTCAGGCTCGCCTCGCCCCCCGAGCAGGAGATCGCGGCGATGCGCCCCGAGGGCAGGGGGCCGGTGAGGTGCAGGAGCTTCAGGGTCTCGAGCAGGTCGGGCAGCGTGCGCACCCGCCCGATCCCCAGCCGCGCCAGAAGCGCGCCGGCGCCCGCGTCGCTGCCGGCGAGCGAGGCGGTGTGCGAGACGGTGGCGGCCTGCGCCTGGTCCGAGACGCCGACCTTGAGCGCGACGACGGGCTTGGCCAGGTCTTGCGCGAGGCGGGCCATCCGCTCGAACCCGGCAAGATCGTCGATCCCCTCCACATGGAGCCCGAGCGCGGTCACACGGCCGTCGCGCAACAGCGCCTCGGCCAGTCCCGAGACCCCGATCTGCGCCTGGTTGCCCGCCGTCACGACATAGGCGATGGGCAGGCCGCGGGTCTGCATGGTGAGGTTGATCGCGATGTTCGAGGATTGCGTCACCAGCGCCACGCCCCGGTCGCAGCGCAGGCCGCCATGCTGGTCGGGCCAGAGCGCGGCGCCGTCGAGGTAATTGACGAAACCGTAGCAATTGGGCCCGAGAACCGTCATGTCCCCGGCGGCCTCCAGAAGCGCCGCCTGCTTGTCGGCCCCGTCGCCAAGCTCGGTCTGCGCCTCGCGGAAGCCGCTGGCGAAACAGACGGCGCCACCCGCGCCGAGGGCCGAGAGGGCGCGCACCGCCTCGACCGTCAGATCGCGGTTGATGCCGATGAAGGCCGCGTCGGGGGCGCGGGGCAGATCCTCGATATGGCGGAAGGGCGTGAGCGCGGCGATCTCGTCGCGGGTGGGGTGCACGGACCACAGATCGCCCGCGAAGCCGATCTTGCGGCATTGGTCGATGACGTTGGCGCACCACGTCCCGCCGCCGATCACGGCGATGGAGCGCGGCCGCAGCAGGCGCTCGATCCCGGTCATTCAGGCGCCAAGCGGACGGAAGAGGTCGCGGCCGATGATGTGGCGCTGGATCTCGGAGGTGCCGTCCCAGATCCGCTCGACCCGGGCATCGCGCCAGAAGCGTTCGATGGGCAGGTCGTCCATCAGGCCCATGCCGCCGAAGATCTGCAGGGTCGTGTCGGTCACGCGTGCCAGCATCTCGGACGCATAGAGCTTGGCGCTCGCGATCTCGCGGTTGGCGGGAAGGCCCGCGTCCAGCCGCCAGGCGGCGGCCAGCGTCAGCCAGTCGGCGGCGTCGATCTCGGTGATCATGTCGGCGATCTGGAAGCTCACGCCCTGGAACTTCGCGATCTGCTGGCCGAACTGGCGGCGCTCGGCGGCGTGGTGCAGCGCCATGTCGAAGCACCGCCGCGCGCGACCCACGGAGAAGGCCGCGACCGTGATGCGCGTGGCATAGAGCCAGGTGTTCATCACCTCGAACCCGCCATCGACCTCGCCCAGCACCTGGGCATCGGGCAGGCGGCATTCGTCGAACTCGAGGATGCAGTTCTTGTAGCCGCGATGGCTGACCGAATTGTAGCCGTGCCGCACGGTAAAACCGGGATGGCCGCGGTCGACGAGGAAACAGGTGATGCGCTTCTTCGGGCCCTTCGGCGTCTCGTCCACGCCGGTGGCCACGAAGACGATGAAGAAATCCGCATGGTCGGCGCCCGAGATGAAGTGCTTCGTGCCGTTCACGACCCAGTCGCCGCCCTCGCGCCGGGCGGTGCATTTCATGCCGCGCACGTCCGAGCCCGCGTCGGGCTCCGTCATGGCCAGCGCGTCCATCCGCTCGCCCCGCACGGCGGGCAGGAGGTATTTCTCCCGCTGCTCGCCCTCGCAAGCCATCAGGATGTTCTGCGGGCGCCCGAAGAAATGCGTCAGCGCCATGGAACCGCGGCCAAGCTCGCGCTCCACCAGGGTGAAGTCCAGATGGTTGAGCCCGCCGCCGCCGACCTCCTCGGGGAAGTTGCAGGCGTAAAACCCCATCTCGATGACCTTGGACTTGATCTGTTGCGCCAGATCGGGCGGCACCTCGCCCGTGCGTTCCACCGCGTCCTCGTGCGGGTAGATCTCGGTCTCG
This sequence comes from uncultured Roseicyclus sp., assembly GCA_964525355.1. Taxonomy (GTDB): domain Bacteria; phylum Pseudomonadota; class Alphaproteobacteria; order Rhodobacterales; family Rhodobacteraceae; genus Roseibacterium. The sequence goes on along the minus strand of CAZGHJ010000213.1, from coordinate 64 downwards.
ACGAAATCGCGCACGGTCGAGACGATCATCTCCTGTTCGGGGGTCAGGCCAAACTGCACGTCGT
>CAZGHJ010000212.1:0-5400 GCA_964525355.1 uncultured Roseicyclus sp. | reverse complement strand
GTGCTGGGCGAGATGGACGAATACCTCATCGGCGAAGGCACCCATGCGCGGCTCTGGGACGTGCTCGGCGCCCATGTGACGATCCATGAGGGCGTCTCCGGCACCCATTTCGCCGTCTGGGCGCCGAACGCGCGGCGCGTCTCGGTGGTGGGCGCCTTCAACGGTTGGGACGGACGGCGCCTTCCGATGCGGCGGCGCGGCCTCTCGGGCATCTGGGAGATCTTCGTGCCCGGCATCGGCGAGGGCGAGGCCTACAAGTACGAGATCCTCGGCGCCGATGGCGGGTTGCAGCCGCTCAAGGCCGACCCGGTCGGCTTCGGCTCCCAGCATCCACCCGAGAACGCCTCGGTGGTGCGCGACATTTCCGGCTATGGCTGGCACGACGCCGCGTGGATGGAAAGCCGCGCGGGCCGCAACGCGCGCACCGCGCCGATCTCGGTCTACGAGGTGCATCTGGGCTCCTGGCGGCGCAAGGCGGGCGGGCGGCGCATATCCTACCGCGAGGCGGCCGAGGAACTGGTCGATTACGTGGCCGACATGGGCTTCACCCATATCGAGCTGATGCCCGTGAGCGAGTATCCCTTCGACGGCTCCTGGGGCTACCAGCCCGTGGGCCTTTTCGCGCCCACCATCCGCCACGGACCCCCGCACGAGTTCCGCGACCTGGTGGACGCGGCCCATGGCAAGGGGATCGGCGTGATCCTCGACTGGGTGCCGGGCCACTTCCCGACGGATCCCCACGGGCTCGGCTGGTTCGACGGCACGGCCCTTTACGAACACGCCGACCCGCGCGAGGGCTTTCATCAGGACTGGAACACGCTGATCTACAATTACGGCCGGACCGAGGTGAAGAATTTCCTCGTCTCGAACGCGCGTTACTGGCTGGAGGAATATCACGTCGACGGCCTGCGCGTGGATGCCGTGGCCTCCATGCTCTACCGCGACTATTCGCGGAAAGCCGGCGAATGGGTGCCGAACCGCGATGGCGGGCGCGAGAACTACGAGGCCATCGCCATGCTCCAGGAGATGAACACCGTCACCTACGGCGCCCATCCCGGCATCATGACCGTGGCCGAGGAAAGCACCGCCTATCCCGGCGTGTCGCAGCCCGTCTCGGGCGGGGGCCTCGGCTTCGGGTTCAAGTGGAACATGGGCTGGATGAACGACACGCTGGAATACATGAAGAAGGATCCGGTCCACCGGCGGCACCATCACCACCAGATGACCTTCGGCCTGACCTACGCCTTCACCGAGAACTTCGTCCTGCCGATCAGCCATGACGAGGTGGTGCACGGCAAGGGCTCGATGCTGGGCAAGATGCCCGGCGGCGCGGACGAACGCTTCGCCAACCTGCGCGCCTTCTACGGTTTCATGTGGGGCCATCCGGGCAAGAAGCTTCTGTTCATGGGGCAGGAATTCGGCCAGGCGACCGAGTGGAACCACAACGCCGAGCTTGACTGGGCCGCGCTGGAGCATCCGGGCCATGCCGGGCTGCAACGGCTCGTGCGCGATCTCAACACGCTCTACCGGGGCGAGCCTGCGCTGCATGTCTCCGACACCGACCCGGCGGGCTTCCAGTGGATCGACGCCGACGACGCCGCCCATTCGGTCTATTCCTGGATCCGCCGCGGCGGGCCTGACGACCCCAATGTCGTGGTGGTCTGCAACTTCACCCCCGTGGAGCGTCCCGGTTTCACCATCGGCCTGCCCGGTCCGGGCGACTGGCGCGAGGCGCTCAACAGCGACGCGGAGATCTACGGTGGACAGGGCCGCGGCAATTTCGGCACCGTGACCGCTCGGCCCGAGCCGCTTCACGGTCAGGCCGCGCGCGCCGAGGTCTACCTGCCGCCGCTCTCGGCCGTCTTCCTCGTGCAGTCCGACGCGGCATAGTACGCCCCTCCCCTTCTGCCGGCGTGCCCGCTGTCCGTGACGTCGGCGTTCCCAACAGGACGACCCCATGGCATTCAAGGATACGCTGACCTTCATCGAAGCCGCCGCGCAGACCGAAGCGGATGCGGCCTGCGAGGCCCTGACCACGGCCGAGACCCGCTTCGCCGCCGACCAGGAAATCGCCCGCCGGCTCGGTGCGCATGTCGACGGGGACATCGCGACCTTCGGCTTCTGGTGCCCCGAACTGCTCGACGCGCGGGTGCCGTCGGGCGACATCTTCCTCGAACTGCTCCGCCCCTCGGACCCGATCGACCTGACGCGCGCGCACCAGGACATGAGCTTCGATCGCGCCTTCATCCCCGTGATCCGCGAGGACGCCTACTGCTTCACGGCCGTCTCCGGCCTGCGCGCCGGCACGCGCGAGCAGATCGGCGATTTCTACGCGCTCACATGGCGCGACGCCGACGACACCTGGCACCGCATCCTCGACCCGCTGGCCATGTCCCTGCCCTTCGGCGCCATGGCCCCGGCCGAGCTTTACGACCTGGCCGCCATGCAGGCCGCACGTGGCGACGAAGCCTATTTCGCGACCTTCAAGGGCCCCGAGCCGCACAAGTTCGGGCCGCCCGCCAACATCCTGCAGATCCACGTGCCCACCGCCACGGCGGGCGGCACGCTGGCAAGCCTGACGCGCTACTACCAGCGCCTGTCCGAACGCGTCGCGCGCGATCTGCCGCTCGAGCCCGGGGACATGCTGTTCCTGGGCTACGACGCGGTGCAGCTTCTGCCGGTGGAGCCCACGACCGTCTACGAGGCCGGTCCCGATTTCTGGCAGGAAACCGACGGCGACAGCGACACGCTCGCCGTCTCGCTTCTGCGGCCGGACACGACGAACTGGGGCTACGACATCGTCATCTCCGGCATGTCCACGGTGAACCCGGTGCTTCTGGAAAGCGGGCGGCCGGATGAACTGGTGGACCTCGCCGCGGTGCTGCACAATTTCCCGAACAAGCCCAAGATGCTGATCTTCGACGTGGTCTTCGGGCATTCCGACAACCAGGGGCTGAACGCCCTGAACGGCCATTACTTCGCCGGGCCCAACATGTACGGGCAGAACCTCGACTACCAGAACCCCACCGTGCGCGCGGTCCTGCTGGAGATGCAGCGGCGCAAGGTGGATTTCGGCGCCGACGGGGTGCGCGTCGACGGCGCGCAGGACTTCAAGTACTGGGACGCCTCCGCGCAACAGATGCGCCATGACGACGACTACCTCCAGTCGATGGCCGATATCGAGCAGGAGGTCGCCGGCACGCGCTACCGGCCCTGGTTCATCTTCGAGGATGGCCGCCCCTGGCCCGAGGAGGACTGGGAACTCTCCTCGACCTACCGCTCGGTGATCGAGACGCAGGCTGACGGTGACGTGTTCCAGTGGGGGCCGCTGACCTTCGCGCACAACACGCCGTTTCTCTACACGTTCTGGCTGTCGAAATACTGGCGCATCCGCGAGATGGTCGAGGTCGGCGCGAACTGGATCTCGGGCACGTCGAACCACGACACGCTCCGCCGCGGCACGCAGGTCAACCCCAAGCTCAACGTCAACACGCGCCTGGGGCGCACGCGGATGGAGATCCTCGACAAGGCCTACGACAACCCCGCCGTCCACGCCCTGACCTACGTGGCCATGCCCGGCGTGCCGATGGATTTCCTCAACGCCATGGCCCGCGCCTCCTGGGGCTTCATCCGCAACCAGGACGACCGCTACGGCGTCAAGGTGGTGGCGGAGGAGGCCATCAGCCTGAAATGGCAGGTGGACGAATACAGCTACTCCGTCCCCGGCAATTTCCGCCGCCTCAAGGAGCTGGGCTTCGAGACGCGGGAGGAACTGGCGCGGTTTCTGGAATTCCTGCCCGCGCTGGTGGAGGTGACCGAATACGACCTCGACGAGATCGCGCGGCTTCTGAACCTGTCCGAGCCTCCGCTGGCCGGGCCCGAGTTCACGCCCGCCACGCTGAAGGAGATCTCGCGCGCGTGGATGGACGACATGCACGACTACTGCAATGTCGGCAATCACCTGACCTCGCTCGACGCGCTGCAATCCGAGTTCTGCCTCGACGTGCGCAAGTTCCGCCGCGCGCGGCCCTGGCTGCGCGACAATTACGGCCCGAAGGACAATTTCGACTATCTCAAGCCGATCGACGGGCGCACCGTCTTCACGGCGCTGCGCCACGGACCACATGGCGAGCAGGTCTTCGTGGTGGCGCATATGGAGGGCAAGCCGACCGACGAGGTCGACCCGCTGACCCTGCCGGTGCCGGGGATCGAGGGCACGGGCTGGCGCGTGGCGCTGCGCACGCCGTCGATCGGCCCGGACTACACGGGCGGCCCGCTGACGCTGAAGGACAGCATGGCGCTCGTCTATGTCCGCGACGCGGGCTGAGCCCGGCCGATCCGGGCCGGGGGCTGGGGCATTTTGCATTTTGCAACCGGCCGGGTCCGTGGGATAGCGTCACGGCATGGAGCCCGACATCCCTCCGGACATCGCGCAGCAGGCGGCCACTCTGTTCGAGTATCTCCGCCTGCAACTGGGCACGTTCGTCGAGACGCTGATCCGGCCGTGGAACGCCTATCAGCTGCTCATGGTGGCCGCGGTGCTCGCCGTGACCTGGCTGGTGGCGCGGCGTGCGAAACCGGCGCTGCACGGCTGGATGCGCAGCCGCGAGAACTGGCCCCGGTGGCGGCTCCGGGCGCTTCTGATCCTGCATCACCGGCTGGGCATGATCATCTTCGTGCTCCTCCTGTGGACGCTGATCGCCGTCATGCGCGAGGTCACCTGGCCCTCGCGCTCCTACCTGCTCGCGATCGTCGCGAACCTCGCGACCGCGTGGCTTCTGGTCAGCGTCGTGACGCGGCTGATCGCCAACCCGATCCTGCGCGGGGTCGTGCGCTACGGGGCCTGGACCTGGGTCACGCTGCGCATCCTGCGCGTCGACGACGAGGCGCGCGACCTGCTGGACGGGATCGCGCTGACCATGGGCGAGATGCGCCTGTCGCTCTGGGCGATCCTGCAGGCGGCGGTACTGATCGCGCTCTTCGTGGTGCTCGCGCGCCTCGCCTCGCAGGCCACGAAATCCAGCATCGAACGGAACGACGATCTCTCGCCCTCGATGCGGGTTCTGACGGTCAAGCTGGCTCAGGTTCTGCTTTACGGCACGGCGATCTTCGTCGGGCTCAGGGCCGTCGGCGTCGATCTGACGGGGCTTGCCGTGCTGTCGGGCGCCATCGGCCTCGGGCTCGGCTTCGGGCTGCAGAAGGTCGTGTCGAACCTGGTCTCGGGCGTCATCATCCTGCTCGACAAGTCGATCAAGCCCGGCGACGTCATCAGCCTGGGCGAGACCTTCGGCTGGATCCAGTCGCTCGGCGCGCGCTACGTCAGCGTGGTCACGCGCGACGGGCGCGAATACCTGATCCCGAACGAGGACCTGATCACCGGACAGGTGGTGAACTGGTCCC
>CAZGHJ010000211.1:0-5450 GCA_964525355.1 uncultured Roseicyclus sp. | reverse complement strand
GGCGGCTCGGCCGTCTTCGGCGTCGGCTGGGGCATCTCGGGCTTCTGCCCGGGCGGCGCGCTGCCCGCGCTCGGCACCGGCCTGACCGAGGTCTTCATCTTCGTCGCCGCCATGATCGCCGGCATCTTCGCCGCGAAATACCTGCAATCCCTGTCCCGGCCCGCGCAGAGCGCGGCGTGACATCCCGATCGGAGGATCAAGACATGACCGACTTTCCCGTGAACATGAACGTCAGCCCCGAGGTCGAGCCCTTCTTCGACCCGGCCACCAACACGATCTCCTATGTCGTGAAGGACCCCAATTCCGACAGCTGCGCCATCGTCGACAGCGTCATGGACATCGACTATGCCGCCGGCCGCATCACCTATGACAGCGCCGACCGGATCATCGACTATGTCCGCGAGAAGGGCCTGAAGGTCGAGTGGCTGATCGAGACCCATGTCCATGCCGACCACCTGTCGGGCGCGCCCTACATCCAGGGCAAGCTGGGCGGCAAGATCGGCATCGGCAAGAACATCACCGTGGTGCAGGACACCTTCGGCAAGGTCTTCAACGAAGGCACCGAGTTCCAGCGCGACGGCAGCCAGTTCGATGCGCTGTTCGAGGATGGCGACACCTACGAGATCGGCGGCATGCGCGCCTTCGCCATCTACACGCCCGGCCACACGCCGGCCTGCATGACCCACGTGATGGGCGATGCGGCCTTCGTGGGCGACACGCTCTTCATGCCTGACGGCGGCTCGGCACGGGCCGACTTCCCCGGCGGGGACGCGGCCACGCTTTACGACAGCATCCAGAAGGTGCTGAGCCTGCCCGACGAGATGCGGCTTTTCATGTGCCACGACTACGGGCCGAACGGTCGCGACATCGAGTGGGAGACCACCGTGGCCGCCGAGAAGGAGTTCAACATCCACGTCGGCGGGGCCAAGACGAAGGAGGACTTCGTCAAGTTCCGCACCGAGCGCGACGCGACCCTCGACATGCCCAGGCTCATCATCCCCTCGCTGCAGGTGAACATGCGCGCGGGCGAGGTGCCGACCGACAAGGACGGCAACCCGATGCTCAAGGTGCCGATCAACGCGCTTTGACCCAAGACGCCCGGGCGGCGGCCGCCCCGAGGGGGACCGCCCGCCGCCCGGACCAAGAACGACCCAAGCGATAAACCGACGACAAGGGAGGCGCCGCCATGGACGCCCGCAAGATCACCGACAGCCTGTCGGTCAGCCCGCAGATCACGGCCGAGGACCTCGCAGGGATCGCGGAAAAGGGCTTTCGCGCCGTCATCTGCAACCGCCCCGACGGCGAGGGCATGGACCAGCCCAATTTCGAGGAAATCGAGACGGCGGCCGAGGCGCTGGGCGTGAGAACGGCCTACCTGCCGATCACCGCCGGAAAGGTCAGCGACGCGGACGCCGAGGCTTTCGGCCGGCTCCTGACCGAACTGCCGGGCCCGGTGCTGGCCTATTGCCGGACCGGAACGCGCTCGGCCACGCTGTGGTCGCTCTCGGCCGCCGAGGACCGGCCGGTGTCCGACATCCTCGCCGCGACGCAGGGCGCGGGCTACGACATGGCCGGCGTCGTGCGGCGCATCGCCAATGGCGGCAAGACGCCCACCGCGCGCGCCGATGCAAGCTATGACGTGGTGATCGTGGGCGCGGGGGCCGCCGGCATCGCGGTGGCGGCCTCGCTCAAATCGCGCAAGCCGGGCGCCGAGATCGCTATCATCGACCCCGCCGACATCCACTATTACCAGCCCGGCTGGACCATGGTCGGCGGCGGCATCTTCGAGGCCTCCAGGACCGCGAAGACGATGGGCAGCCTGATCCCGCGCGGCGTGCACTGGATCAAGTCGGCCGTCGCCGCCTTCGAGCCGAAGGACAACGCCGTGATCCTCGATGGCTGCCGCGTGGTGAGCTACAAGCGCCTGATCGTGGCGCCGGGGCTCAAGCTCGACTGGGGCCGGGTCGAGGGGCTGGTGGACACGCTCGGCCGGAACGGGGTGACGTCGAACTACCGCTACGACCTCGCGCCCTACACCTGGGAGCTGGTGCAGGGCCTGAGGCAAGGCCGCGCGATCTTCACGCAGCCGCCCATGCCGATCAAATGCGCCGGCGCACCGCAGAAGGCGCTCTACCTCTCGGGCGATCACTGGTTCCGGACGGGCGTGCTCGACCGGATCGACATCCAGTTCATGAACGCGGGCGGCGTGCTCTTCGGCGTGAAGGATTATGTGCCCGCCCTGCAGGGCTACATGAACCGCTACCGGGCGGAGCTGAACTTCTTCCACAACCTCACGGCCATCGACGGCGAGGCGAAAAAGGCGTGGTTCGAGGTGAAGAAGCCCGACGAGGAGGCGCGCACCGTCGAGGTGGAATTCGACATGATCCATGTCACGCCGCCCCAGGTCGCGCCCGATTTCGTCCGGGTCTCGCCCCTGGCCGATGAAGCGGGATGGGTCGACGTGGACCAGGCGACGCTGCGCCACAAGACCTACGAAAACATCTGGTCGCTGGGCGACGTGATGAACGCGCCCAACGCCAAGACCGCCGCCGCGGCCCGGATGCAGGCGCCCATCGTGGCCGAGAACGTGGCCGACGACATGGAGGGCCGCTCGCCCACCGCGATCTACAACGGCTACGGCTCCTGCCCGCTGACGGTGGAGCGCGGCAAGATCGTGCTGGCCGAGTTCGGCTATGGCGGCACGCTTTTGCCGTCCTTCCCGAAATGGGCGATCGACGGCACGAAACCCACCCGCGCGGCGTGGTTCCTGAAGGAACAGATCCTGCCGCCCTTCTACTGGAAGGCGATGCTGCGCGGGAAGGAATGGATGGTGAAGCCCGAGAAGGTCTCCGCCAGCTGACACTGACCCGGCACGGGCGGAGTGCGCTCCGGTCCGGGCCCAAGAGGCGCGGCCCCGCTGGCCGACGACCCTGAAAAGGGGCCGCGCCCGTTTTTCTCCGCCGCTCTGCCGGCCCGAACCACAAGACGACAGGACCATGATCGACAGGCTCCGCAGCTACATCCCCGTGCTCGACTGGGGCCGCAGCTATACCCGAGACGCGCTCACCAACGACATGATCGCGGCCGTGATCGTGACGATCATGCTGATCCCGCAATCGCTGGCCTATGCTCTGCTGGCGGGCCTGCCGCCCGAGGCGGGGCTTTACGCCTCGATTCTGCCCATCATCCTCTACGCGATCTTCGGCACCTCGCGCGCGCTGGCGGTGGGGCCGGTGGCGGTCGTGTCGCTGATGACGGCCGCCGCCGTGGGCCAGGTGGCGGACCAGGGCACGGCAGGCTACGCGGTCGCGGCGCTGACGCTGGCCGTCCTGTCGGGGGCGATCCTGCTGGCGATGGGGCTCTTCCGGCTGGGCTTCGTGGCGAATTTCCTGTCGCATCCGGTGATCGCGGGCTTCATCACGGCGTCGGGCATCCTGATCGCGGCCAGCCAGTTGCGCCACATCTTCGGCGTCGAGGCCCACGGGCACACGCTGATCGAGATCGTCTCGTCGCTGGTGACGAACCTGCCCGAGACGAATTTCGTGACGCTGGCACTCGGGGCCGGGGCGACGGCCTTCCTGTTCTGGGTGCGCAAGGGGCTGAAACGGGCGCTCTTGCGCCTCGGGCTGCGGCCACGGGCGGCCGATATCGCGCAGAAGGCGGGCCCCGTGGCGGCGGTCGTGGTCACCACGGCGCTGGTCTGGGGGCTGGGCCTGTCGGAGGGCGCGGGCGTGGAGATCGTGGGCGCGGTGCCGCAATCGCTGCCGCCGTTCACGATGCCGGATCTGTCGCTCGACCTCGTCTCGGCGCTCCTGGTGCCGGCGCTCCTGATCTCGGTCATCGGCTTCGTGGAGTCGATCTCGGTCGCCCAGACGCTGGCCGCGAAGAAGCGTCAGCGCATCGACCCCGACCAGGAGCTGATCGGGCTCGGGGCCGCCAATATCGGCGCGGGCTTCACCGGGGGCTACCCGGTGACAGGCGGGTTCGCGCGCTCCGTCGTGAACTTCGACGCGGGCGCCGAGACGCCAGCGGCGGGCGCCTACACGGCGGTGGGGCTGGCGATCGCGGCGCTTCTGCTGACGCCGCTGATCTTCTTCCTGCCCAAGGCGACTCTGGCGGCGACGATCATCGTGGCGGTGCTGGGCCTCGTGGACCTGTCGATCCTGAAGCGCACCTGGACCTATGCGCGGGCCGATTTCGTGGCGGTGGCGGCCACGATCGCGCTCACGCTGGGCGCGGGCGTGGAGGCGGGTGTGTCGGCGGGCGTGATCCTGTCGATCGCGCTGCACCTCTACAAGACGTCGAAGCCGCATGTGGCGGAGGTCGGCCTCGTGCCCGGCACCCAGCATTTCCGCAACATCCTGCGCCACAAGGTCGAGACGCACCCGCAGGTCGTGACGCTCAGGATCGACGAGTCGCTCTACTTCGCCAATGCGCGCTTCCTCGAGGATCTGGTGCAGGACCGCGTGACCGAGGCGAGCCCGGTGAAACACGTGGTCCTGATGTGCTCGGCGGTGAACGAGATCGACATGTCCGCGCTCGAAAGCCTCGAGGCGGTGAACGCGCGGCTGGCGTCCATGGGCGTCAAGCTGCACCTGTCGGAGGTGAAGGGCCCGGTCACGGATCGTCTGAGCCGTTCGCATTTCCTCGAGGATCTGACGGGCCAGGTCTTCCTGTCGCAATACGATGCCTGGGTGGCGCTGACGGGTGCGGCGCCCGACCCCGCGCTCAAGGCCGCCCAATGACGCGCGGCGGCCGGGCCCGGCGCCGATTTTTCGTACGAAAAATCGCACCCGCCCGGGAACCGGCCGCAGCGCTCTTGCACCGCGCGGCGTGGACGGTCACGGTGGCGTCGCCTTGAGGAGGGGACGCCATGCCACAGCCCGATCACGTGTCGATCTACAGCCTGCCGGAGATCGACGATCTCGATGAGGACACTCGCCGCTATTTCGACATCTGCATCGAGAAACTCGGGCTCGTCCCCAACGTTCTGCGCACCTTCTCGAAGAACCAGGAAAAGCTCCGCGCCTTCTCGCAGTACTACAACACGCTGATGCTGGGGCCCTCGGGGCTGACGAAGCTCGAGCGCGAGATGGTGGCCGTCGTGGTCTCTTCGGCGAACCGCTGCTTCTACTGCCTCGTCGCCCATGGCCAGGCGGTCCGCGCGCTGTCGGGCGATCCGCAACTGGGCGAGATGCTGGTGATGAACTACCGCGTGGCGCCGCTTTCGCCGCGGGTCCGCGCGCTGCTGGATTTCGCCTGGAAGCTCACCACGGCGCCCGCGGAGGTGACCGAGGCCGATCGCGAGGCGCTCCGCGCAGCGGGCCTCTCCGACGACGAGATCTTCGACCTCGCCGACGTGATCGGCTTCTTCAACATGTCGAACCGCTTCGCCATCGCCTCGGACATGATGCCGAATCCGGAATATCACGCGATGGATCGCGGCTAGG
>CAZGHJ010000210.1:0-5482 GCA_964525355.1 uncultured Roseicyclus sp. | reverse complement strand
CGTTCACGACCTTGGCGGCCGTCGCCTCCGGCTTGCCCCAGTATTCGAGGAACATGACCGGATCGGGCGCGCGCACGCAGACCTCGCCCACCTCACCCGGCCCCACGGGCTTGTCATGCGGCCCGAGGACAGCGACCTCGTGGCCGGGCACGGGCAGGCCCATCGCACCCGGCACGCGCTCCATCACGCGGTCGACGGAGGCCACGACGAGGTTGCACTCGGTCTGGCCGTAGAACTCGTTGATCGGGCATCTCAGCACCCCGCGCCCCCAGTCGAGCAGGTCCGCGCCCAGCGCCTCGCCGCCCGAGCCGATCGCCTTCAGGCGCAGACCCCTCGGCCGGCCCGCCGCCTCGGTGGCCTGGCGCATCAGGCGCAGCGCGGTGGGCGGGATGAAGGCCCGGGTGACGCCCTGCCCGGCCATGAGGGACAGGGCGGCGTCGGGGTCGAACTTCGCGAAACGGTGGCTGACCAGCGGCACGCCGTAGAAGAGGCAGGGCAGCGCCATGTCCATCAGCCCGCCGATCCACGCCCAGTCCGCCGGGGTCCAGCCCACGTCGCCCTCGGCCGGGAACCAGCCCAGCGACAGCTCGAGACAGGGCAGGTGGCCGAAGAGGAAGCGATGCGCATGCAGCACCCCCTTGGGATCGCCCGTGGTGCCGGAGGTGTAGATCATCACCGCCGCATCCTCGGCATCGGTGGGCGTGGGCGTGAACTCGGCACCGGGCGTGGCGAGGATGTCGTCGAAGCCGAGCACCGGCGCGGCGGCCGGGCCGGTGGTGACGATCATGTCGAGATCCGGCAGATCGGGCCGGAGTGCCATGACGCGGTCGAGGCAGGCGGCCTCGGTCACGATGGCGCGCGCCCCGCTGTCGCGTAGCCGGTAGCGCAGCGCGTCCTCCCCGAAAAGCGTGAAGAGCGGCAGGGAGACCGCGCCGAGCTTGAGCGCGGCGAAATGCGCCACGAGGACCGCGGGGTGCTGCGCCATCAGGACGGCGACACGGTCGCCGCGCATCACGCCGCCGGCCGCGAAGGCCGCCGCAAGCCGGTCGGAGGCGCGCTTGAGATCGCCATAGGTCCACGCGGCGCGCGTCCCGTCCGCACCCAGGTGGATGACCGCCACGCGGTCGGGGACGAGCTCGGCCCAGCTGTCGCAGCACAGATGCGCGATGTTCATGGCGTCGGGGACGGCCCAGGCGAAACCCGCGCGCAGCCGGTCCCAAGACCCCGCGTCCCGGCCGGGACGGGTCAGCAGGCGGCGCGCGTCTGGACGAAGTTCCATGACCGTCGCGCGCCCCCGCCCTCAGGCATCCGAGATCACGGTCACCGTCGGCAGGGCCGAAAGATCGAGGCCCAGCGCCTGCATCGCCTGCAGAGAAAGGCTCGAGGTCGTCCCCGGCGCCCCGCCCGACGGCCGGAGGGTCACCGCCACCGTGCGTCCGTCGGGTCCGACCACGCGGCCCGGCCCCTCCGCCGAGACGAGCGGCGTCTCCATCCAGAGCCCGGACACCGAGGCATCGCCGAGGCTTGCCACCGCGACGCCGAGGATGAGCCCGCCGCCTCCGGTCTGGCCGGCCGCGGCGGCCGCGTCCGGCGCAGCGGCCGCGTCGTCCCCGACCGTCTCGTCGGCCAGAGGGCTCGGCGCCGGCGCCGCCGCCGTGTCTCCCCCGAACAGACCGCCGCCACCGAACAGGCCGCCGCCGCCCGCGCCCATCCCGATGCCTCCACCGCATCCCGCAAGCGCCAGCACCAATGCCAAGGATATGCCATGTCTCGTCATGCCCGGAGCCTAGTCGCAACCCGCCCGTCCGATCAACAGACAGCTTGCCTGCGCGGCGCCGGCTGCATAGGTTACAGGTCATGGAGCAACAACAGGCCCCCCTCATCGACCCGTTCGCACGCGCCATCACCTACCTGCGCGTCTCGGTCACCGATCGCTGCGATTTCCGCTGTGTCTACTGCATGGCGGAGAACATGACGTTCCTTCCCAAGAAAGAGCTTCTGACGCTCGAGGAACTGGACCGGATGTGTTCGACCTTCGTGCGGCTCGGCGTGGAAAAGCTGCGCATCACCGGCGGTGAGCCGCTGGTGCGTCGGGACATCATGACCTTCTTCCGCGCCATGTCCCGGCACCTGGAGGCGGGCACGCTCAAGGAACTGACGCTGACCACCAATGGCAGCCAGCTGGAGCGTTTCGCGGGCGATCTCCACGCGGCGGGCGTGCGGCGGATCAACGTCTCGCTCGACACGCTGAACGAGCAGAAATTCGCGGACATCACGCGCTGGGGCCGCCTGCCACAGGTGCTGCGCGGGATCGACGCCGCGCAAGCCGCGGGTTTGCGGGTGAAGATCAACGCCGTGGCGCTCAAGGGCTTCAACGAGGACGAGCTGTTCGACCTGCAGGACTGGTGCGCCGCGCGCGACATGGATCTGACCTTCATCGAGGTCATGCCCATGGGCGATCTCGGCAACGAGGACCGGCTGGACCAGTACTGGAGCCTCAAGGATCTGCGCGCGCGGCTGGCCGAACGCTTCACCCTGGTCGACCTGGCCGAGCGCACGGGCGGGCCCGCGCGGTATGTCCAGCTTCAGGAGACGGGGCAGAAGATCGGTTTCATCACGCCGCTCACGCATAATTTCTGCGAAAGCTGCAACCGCGTGCGGCTGACCTGCACGGGACAGCTTTACATGTGTCTCGGGCAGGAGGACATGGCCGACCTGCGCGCGCCCCTCAGGGCCTCGGAAGGCGATGCGGGGCTGGAGACCGCGATCCGCGCCGCGATCGAGCGCAAGCCCAAGGGCCACGATTTCGACTATTCGCGCCAGCGCGTGGACGGGCAGGTCTCGCGGCACATGAGCCACACGGGCGGTTAACCCGCGTCGTCCAAGGTCGCGGTCAGAGGGATTTCCGGGAAAGCGTCGCGGAGTTCGCAAAGGACGGCCCATGCGTGCACAGCCCATGCCAGAGCCCCGCTCGCGCGCGGCGGCCCGCCTTGCGCTCGCCGGGGGGCTCAGCATCTTCGCCGTGCTTCTGACCCATGAACTGACCGTGTTCGGCGGGGCCGCACTTGGCCTGATCCGGCCCGGTGGCGCGCCTTGCGCCGCGCCGCCCTGCCTGACCGTGGACGTGATCGTCTGGGGGCATGTGGCCAAGGCGATCGGCGCGGGCCTCGTCTTTGCCGTGATCGGCGCGATCTGGACGAGGGGCCCGGCACGCTGGGCCATCGCGGGCTGCTTCTGGGTGCTGCAATATCTCTGGTCGCTCGTGGGCATCGCCTCGGGCTACCGGGCGCATTTCGGCAGCGGCTGGGCCTGGTGGGAGCCCTTCGCGGAGCTTTTGTGGCACCCGGTCACGACGCCGGGCCTGATGGTGGCGGGGCTTGGAACCTGCCTGTTGCTCGACGGGCTGACACGGCTGAGGACGCGGATACCCGCCCGCTAGGTCCGCGCGCCGTTCAGGGTGCCGCGGCGTCGATCCGCGCCCCGTCGCGCGTCACGAGCGTGAGACCGCCATCCTCGCGGATCGAGAAGGACGCAACCTGCTCGAGCAAGGCGAGGACCTGCCGCTCCTGCGCCATGACCGGATCGGGGCAGGCCATCATGGTGCTTGCCAGCGGCCCGATCGACAGTCCCTCCCCGGTCAGCGTGTAGCCCCCCATGAAGCGGTTGCACCCGGCCGTGCCGGCGAGGCGGTTCTCCTCGGTGAAGGAAATCGAGACTTCGGTGCCCTCCAGCGGCGCCTCGTCCGCGAAACCGGTGACGGTCCAGGTCTCGACCTGCGTCAGAAGATCCCTCGGCTCGCCGCCGCAGCCGCTCAGCATGGTTTCCCCCAGAACGAGGTCGGCCGCGAAGGGAAATGTCTGATCGGCCATCGTATCGGCGCAGGCCCCGGGCCGCAGCGTCAGGACCAGGTCGAGCGCAGGGCTTGCCGAGGCGGCGCGTATCACGGTGCTGCCGTCGGCCGCGTCGGTCCGCCCGACAACGGACAGCACGGTGTCGATCTCGCCGGGACGGCGCAGCGTCAGTTTCCCGGCCGTAACCTCGACCGACCAGAAGGGTTCGTTTCCCGAGGCGCGGATGTCTTCGGGCACGGCTTGCGCGGCGGCCACCATGGGGCTCAGGGCGGCAAGCGCCAGCGTTGTTGCAACGGCCCAGTGCGCGCGCGGCATCATCCGCCCCTCCCATTTCGACGTCGGTCGAAGGACAGGATGGACGCAAGCCGCGCGTCTGTCAGCCCCTTTCGTCGCGGCAGGACATCACCCGCGCCCGCGCCGTCGCCGGAAGGCCGCGTCCACCGCGTCCGGATCGTAGCGAGTCGCGACCCAGGTCTCGAAGGGCATCGCGGCCTCCGCGCCATCGGCGGCATAGGCGTCGAACACCGCGCCCAGCGCGCCCGCCCGCGACCGGGCGAGGTGCCAGTGCCGCCAGGTGAGCATCCGCCGCGCGCGGGCCAGCGGCACACCCTCCATCACCATGAGCCAGATCGCCGAGGCCATGCCGGCCCGATCGGCCCCCGCCTTGCAATGGATCAGCACGGGTTTCTCGACCGCCCGGAACTGGCGGATCAGGTCGGTCAGGGTCTGGACGCTCGGCGCGCGCCGATCCTGCATGGCGACGGTATGGAGCTTCAGGCCCAGATCCGCGCACCACAGACGCTCGGTCTCGTTATGGGCCGTGGGGTCGGAGCCGCGCAGGCTGAGGACCGAGACGAGGCCCTGCCGTTTCAGCCGCGCAAGCCGCCCGCGCGTGGGATGGTTCGAGCGCAGGACACCGGGCGCCACCTGCGCCTGGTTGGTCCAGAGCGTGCGCAGGATCGCGTGGTCGAACCACAGGTTGTAGATCCGCGCGCGCGCCCAGGTCTCGGCATCGACGGGCGCCACGTTGTAATGCGCGCGCAGGCGGGCTTCGAGATCGGTCAGGCGGCGGAGAAGCGGCATCGCAGGGCTCGGACAGGTCGGGGCTGTCGATGTCCCAGAAAAGGCGCGGCGGGACAAGGGCGCACAGGCCGCGGCCGAGCCGCGTCGCCCGGGCGGTCCGCCGCGTCAGGGCCGCGGCCATGGGCACGCGCTGGACAAGTCTTATTGCACGGAGGCGGTCCGCCCCGCGCCGCCCGCGGCCTGGCCGCGGGGCATGACCGCCGGGGCCGGACGGCGGCGGTGCCTCAGGCCGCGGGCAGGCGCTGCTCCACGATCTCGGCCCACCAGGAACAGCCTGCCGGGATCGCCTCGTCGTTGAAGTTGTACTTGGGGTGATGCACGGGCGCGGTATCGCCGTTGCCCACGAGGATATAGGCGCCGGGCCGCGCCTCGAGCATGAAGGCGAAATCCTCGCCGCCCATGACGAGCGGCGCGTCGGCGCAGTCGCCCGAGACGGCGCGCGCGGCGGCGGCGGCGTATTCGGTCTGCTCCTCCCAGTTCACGGTGACGGGATAGTTGCGCTTGTAATTCAGCACGCCCGTGGCGCCGAAGGCCGCCGCGGTGCCTTC
>CAZGHJ010000209.1:0-5495 GCA_964525355.1 uncultured Roseicyclus sp. | reverse complement strand
CCGATCCGCGCGCAGGCGAGCATCGCGTAGGCCGCCTCGGGGATCATCGGCAGGTAGAGCACCACGCGGTCGCCGCGGCCGACGCCGAGTTCCTTCAGGACGTTGGCGAAACGGCAGACCTCGGCATGGAGCTGGCGGTAGGTGATGTGTTGCGCGGGCTCGGTCGGATCGTCGGGCTCGAAGATGATCGCGGTCTGATCGGCGCGGTCCGCCAGATGCCGGTCGATGCAGTTGGCGGCCACGTTCAGCGTGCCGTCCTCGAACCAGCGGATATGGACGTCGTCATGGGCGAAGGAGGTGTCCTTCACCTTCGTGTAGGGCCGGATCCAGTCGAGCCGGCGCCCGTGTTCGGCCCAAAAGGCCTCGGGGTCGCGGACGGACTCGTCGTACATTCGGGCATAGGCGGTGGCGTCGATATGGGCATCGGCAAGCAGGGCAGGCGCAGTCCGGGCATCTTTCGGCATGGGACTTCCTCCAGACTCCGACGACCCTCCGGGCATTGCGTGTCCCGCGCCGGGCCGTCTTCCGGGCCCGAAAGCCCGCCGCGCGTACCGCAACCTCGACGCGCACCCATCCTGAGAGGGAGCCCGGCCAAGGACGCCCCTCGATGGGGCATGACGATGTCGGGTCAGCCTCCCCCAACCTTCTGACGAAGCCTGTTCCGGGTTTCCCTGCCGACGCGCTCCTGTTCCCCTCGCGCACGACCCCGGTCGAGCCTTGTCACCGCGGACGCCGCAGGCGGCACTCGGGCCGCCACGATTCCGCAGTGCGGGGACATTCGCACCTTTGTCCGCGCGAAAGAACAGGTTGCGCGCATCGCGGCCGGGATTATGTCACATCAGTTAACGAGCCGATCAGATTTTTGTGAATAAATTTTCAATTCCCGCGAAGAGCTTTCTTTTTCAAGGCGCTCGCTGCGCCGCAGCTTGTCGATTGGTTTTACCTTGGGCCGCCGCCGCATCGTGGCGGGGGCGTGGCACCGGATCGCAGCGCGTCTAGCCCAGCAGCCTGAAGTCGTCGCCCAGCCATGGCATGCGCTCGGCGCCGGGCGTCAGGAAATGGGTGCAGATCAGCTCCCGCGACAATTCGGCGATCTGCTCGGGGATGGGCCCGGTCCAGTCGTCCGTCGCGAACAGGACGATGCGCCGCGCCATCGGCTCTCCGGGCAGGGGATGGACGTCGATCTCGCCGGCGAAGCGCCCCGCCCGCAGCAGGCTGAGCGGTGTGGTGATCGTCCAGCCCGTGCCCGAGGCCACGAGTGCGCTGATCGACTGGTTGCTGTCGATCTCGAAACGTTGCGGCAGCCGCAGCCGAACCGCGTCGAGATAGGCCTCGATCTGCTGGCCCATCACCTGGTCGATGTCGCGCCGCAGGAACGGAAGCGCGCCCAGCGCCGCAAGGCCGTCGTCCCCCATGCGCGTGCCGCGCGGCACCGCGACCACGTAGGGATCGCGCACCAGCGGATAGGGGATCGTGCCCGGCGGGTCGCTGGCCGGCGCGGCGCAGATCACGATGTCGA
Organism: uncultured Roseicyclus sp.; assembly: GCA_964525355.1. GTDB lineage: Bacteria > Pseudomonadota > Alphaproteobacteria > Rhodobacterales > Rhodobacteraceae > Roseibacterium. The sequence goes on along the minus strand of CAZGHJ010000209.1, from coordinate 3,976 downwards.
GGTCGCGATCCGCGATCCGGCCCGCCAGCGTGTGGCTCGCGCCGGTCTGCAAACGGAATGCGCATTGGCTCATGGCCTCGGCCAGCCGCGCGGCCAGCGTGGGCGTCACCTCGTTCTCGAAATCCTCGATCACGCCCAGCGACAGGGCCGAAAGCCCGGTCAGGTCGAGCGTGGTCACGTCCCGCTGGCCGGCCAGCAGCAGCGCGAGGGCGCCCTGCGCGCGTTCCAGATAGAGCCGGCCCGCGGGCGTCAGGGTCATCGGCCGGCGCGAGTGGTCCAGAAGCTCCACCCCCAGCGCCTGGGTGAGGTTCTTCATCTGCTGCGACACCGCCGGCGCCGAGAGGCCCAGTTCCGCCGCCGTCGCGGCGACCGAGCCCGTCTGCGCCAGCGACACGAAAACCTCCAGCCCGCGCAGGGTCACGCCTTTGAGATGCGGGGAGGGCATCTGGGATCGTGTCCTTTTCCTGGCTCGACCCGGCGCATGATGCCCAGCCCGGGGCTCGCGTCAATGGGATCGGGGTGAGGGGTCGGTTCGGGCCTCAGCCCTCTATCACCAGATCGGGAAAGCGGCGCGCGGTGTCCCGGATCGCGTCGGCAAGGCGCATGAAGGCGGGGATCGTGCCCGAGTTCTTGCGCCACACCAGCCCGATCGAGCGCGAGAAGCGCCGTCCCCGGAAGGGCCTCGTCACCACGTCGCCCATGGCGCGGCCGTCGATCTCGGAGCGCACGTAAAGCGCCGGCAGGAAGGTCAGGCCCATGCCCATCGCCACCATCTGCCTGAGCGCGTCGAGCGACGTGCCCTCGTAGTCGCGCGACAGCTGCGCGCCGGTCTCGTTGCACAGCGCCGAGATCTGGTCGTGCAGCGTGTAGGAGGGCGAGAGCGACAGGACCGTCTCGTCGGCGAGATCCTGGTTGTCGAGCCCCTCACGCGCGCATAACGGGTGATCGGCGGGCAGGGCCACCGACAGCGGCTCGCGGAACAGCCGCTGAACCTCGAAGGCGGCGCCGTGAACCGGCAGCTGGGTCAGGATCAGGTCCTGCGCGCCGTCGTTGAGCTGGCGCATCAGCTCGCGCGGGGCGGCCTCGCGGATGTAGAGCCTCAGATCCGGATGCGACCGGTGCAGGTCGCCCACCACATGCGGCATCAGGTAGGGCCCCAGCGTGGCCGAGGTTCCCAGCCGGATGGTCCCGGCAAGCCCGGTCTGGAGCGTCACCGTCAGGTCGAGAATGCCCTGCGCCGCGTCGAGCATGTCGCGCCCGCGCCGCGCGATCTCGCGTCCCGCCAGCGTCAGCCGCACCGGCCCGCGCCCGCGCTCGACAAGGACCTGGTCCAGCGCCTCCTCCAGCGTCTTGATCTGGACCGAAAGCGACGGCTGCGAGATGCCGCAGCTTTCGGCGGCCTCGCGGAAATGCTGGGTGTCCTCGAGCGCCACCAGATACCGCAACTGGCGCAGGGTGAAGGGAGGGATCGAGTTCGGCATGGCGCCATCCAATGTCATATTTTCTAGACAATAGGAACTTCCAATCGAAAGGGAAGGGGCGCCGGTATTTTTCCTATGGCCGACTTGCGATATCTCCAGTCCAACCGAGGGTTGTCTCGGCGTAGTCATGGGCACGCATGAATGCGCCGAAGGTTGCGATGCCGTGCTGGTTGTTGTCCCTTCCAGCGCTCACGGACCTGCATCGCAACCGTTCGGGCGATTGGCATTCGGCCCCTGCCGTCAGCCGGATGTCAGTCGCCCGGGCCCTCGGCCCCAGCCACCGGTTTCGCTGCCCGGTCATGCGGCGCTCAGTCGATGACGGTCACCTCGGGCGCGGTGCGTCGCAGGATATCGCGGATCGACCGGGCCAGGGCGCTGTAATCCTTGCCGCGCGCGGCGCGGGCGCGCCAGACCATGCCGACGGCGCGGAAAGGTTGCGGCCCCTCCAGCGCACGTGCGGTCACCAGGGTGTTGGGCTGCACCTCGGACCGGACATAGAGCGCGGGCAGAAGCGAGATCCCCAGCCCCATGGCCACCATCTGCCGGATCGTGTCGAGCGAGGTGGCGCCGTAATCGAGGCTGATCTCGGCCCCCGTTTCCTCGCAGATCCGGCGCACCTGGTCGTGCAGCCGGTGCCCAGTCTCCAGCGTCAGGATGCGCTCGCCGGCAAGCCGGTCGCGCGGCACGCGGTCCAGCGCCGCGATCGGGTGATCGTTGGCCGCCACTGCCAGCAGCGGTTCCCGGAAAAGCCGCGCCACCGAAATCTCCGATCCGGTCGCGGGCAGGGGGAAGAACAGAAGGTCGAGCGCGCCCGTCTCGAGCCGGTTGGTCAGATCGGTGGCCGAGCCCTCGCGCACATAGAGCCGCAGCGCCGGGTATTGCCGGTGCAGGTCCGGGATCACCAGCGGCAGGAAATACGAACCGAGCGATTGCACGACACCGACGCGGATCGTGCCTTCGAGCGTGCGCTGCCCGCGCCGTGCGACCTCGGCGATCTCGTCCACCTCGGCCAGGATGCGGCGCGCACGGGCGGCCACCTCCTCGCCCTCGGGGGTCATCACGACCCGCGCGCGGGAGCGTTCGACCAGTTGCACGCCGAGTTTCTCCTCCAGCGCGGCAAGCTGCGCCGAGAGCGTCGGCTGCGTGACATGGGCGCGCTCCGCGGCGCGGCGAAAGTGCAGCGTCTCGGACAGGAGCGCGAGGTATCGCAGTTGCTGAAGGCTGGGCATCCTTGGCCGCCTTATAGAAAGGTTCTATCATTATCGGTCTGGGTTTCGATTGGACCAATCGAAATCGACGCCCTATGTGACATCGCGTCGCGCATACGGAGCGGTCATGGAGCGGTTCAAGAGCATTCTCGCGGTCCTTCCCGAGGACAGCATGGCGGAGGTGGCCTTCGCACGGGCCGTCCACCTTGCACGCGCCAATGGCGCGGCGCTGACGCTCGTGGATCTCGTCGAGGGGGCGCCTGGCGACCTGGTGCGTTTGCTGTCCAGCCTGTCGGGCCTTGGGGGCGCGGAGATCGCCGAGGACGTGCTGACATATCACCGCGGCCGGCTTGCCGCCTACGCCGAGCGGGCACGGGCCGAGGGTGTCGAGGTCAGCGAGGCGGTCCTGCAGGGCGTGGCCTTCGTGGAGGTGATCCGCATGGTCCTGCGCGAGGGGCATGACCTGGTGATCAAGGGCGCGACGGCCGCGCCGCATGGCCGCGGGGTGCTCAACGGCCTCGACATGCATCTTCTTCGCAAGTGCCCCTGTCCGGTCTGGATGCTGATGGGACAGGGCGACGGATCGTTCGACCGCGTGCTGGCGGCCGTCGAGGCGCCGGCGGATGCCGAGGGGCCGCGCGGCCGGCTCGACCGGCTGGTGCTGGAGCTCGCGACAGGCATCGCGGCGCGGGACAGTGCCGAGATCCACGTGGCCCATGCGTGGTACCTGCAGGAAGAGCAGGCGCTGCGCCGCGGCCGGTATACATCGGGCCGGCAGGGCGACGTGGATCGGCTCGTGGACCACGAGCATACCGAGGCCGAGGCCCGGTTCACGGCGCTCATGGCCGGGTTTCCGCAGGTGCCCAAGACGCACCAGCACCTGATCAAGGGTGTGCCCGGCGACGTGATCTCGGCCTTCGCCGAGGGCGAAGAGGTCGACCTGATCGTGATGGGCACGGTCGGGCGCACGGGGTTTGCGGGCCTCGTCACCGGCAACACCGCCGAGACGATCCTGCGCGCCGTGCGCTGCTCGGTCCTCGCGGTCAAGCCAGAGGGTTTCGAAAGCCCGGTGACGCTGAACGGCGCAAGCTGAAGACATGGAAACCGGCGGGCCGATGCGCCCGCTTTTGAAACAAGAACGGGGACGACAGGGGTGGCAAAGAGCGGAGCAGAGGTGCCGCGCGTCTATGGCGGGCCGGCGGGGTGGATCTCGGTCCTGATCCCCGCAGCGATTTTCGTGTGGTTCCTGCAATTCCTCGCGCCCGTCGCGGCCGGGGAACAGGTGCT
>CAZGHJ010000208.1:0-5505 GCA_964525355.1 uncultured Roseicyclus sp. | reverse complement strand
ACCGGAGGAGGCGACGCTCCGCCGCGTCTTCGGCGCCGAGGCCCAGGCCTATCTGACCCGCACCCGGCGCTGGCTCTGAGCGACCGGCCGGCTGGCGCTGTGCCGGCGACCGTTTGTTTCCGTCTCTCGCGAAGGCTTGATTGGCATGCGACGGGCACAGGGTCTAAATGCCCCGGACGATGACGGTCATGGACATCCTGCAATGAAGACATTTCTCCCCATCGCAGCCTTGGCATTTCTGGCGCAGACCACGGTAGCGGCCGCGCAGGACGCGGACGCGGACGCGGGCGACGCCGAAGGCGCCGCGGCGCGCCACGGACCCGTGGTGGTCGAACTCTTCACCTCGCAGGGCTGTTCGGCCTGTCCCCCGGCCGACGCGATGATGGCGGAGCTCGCGGGCCGCGACGACGTGATCGCGCTGTCGCTGCATGTGGATTACTGGAATTATCTCGGCTGGGAGGACACGTTCTCGCAGGCCGCCTTCACCCAGCGGCAATACGGCTACAGCCACGCGGCGCATTCGACGGTGGTCTACACCCCGCAACTGATCATCGGCGGCAGCCACCCGATCATGCCCGACCGCGCCATGGATGTGGTCGAGTACATCGCCACCCACCGCGCGGCACCCGATCCCGTCGCGCTTTCGGTCCGGCCGACGGGCGAAGGCTACACCGTGGAGGCGCGCTGGGCCGAGCCGGGGCCGGCGCCCGATATGGTGGTGCACCTGGTCGCCTACAGCCCGCGCGAAACCGTCGAGATCAAGCGCGGCGAGAATGCGGGTCGCACCGCCGAGTACCACAATGTGGTGATGCGCTGGCAGGTGGTGGCGGAGTGGACCGGCGCGCGCGTCTTCTCGGCCGAGATCGTCCCGCGCAGCGACCTCTCGCATGCGCTCATCGTGCAGACCGCCGGTCACGGCGCGATCCTCGGCGCCGCACGGCTGGAGTGACCGCGCGCCCCGCGGCGCGGGCGCCGCTCTAGAACCCTGCCGCGCGCCCGTTCTCGCGCGCCATGCGCGCCGCCAACCGGTCGGGTTTCCAGCGCCGATGCATCCAGAACCATTGCTCGGGCGTCTCGCGGATGCGCGCGGCGAGGCTGTCGTTCAGCGCCTGGGTCATGGTGGCCGGGTCGCTGTGCGGGATCGGCTCCTCGATGATCATCTCGAAGGACAGCCCGTCCGCCAGCCGCCGCCCGTAGATCGGCACGAGCAACGCGCCGTGCCTCAGCGCCATCTCCGCCGCCGAGAGCGAGGTGGCCGCCGGCTGGCCCATGAAGTCGAGCACCGTGCCGTCGGCCACATACTGGTCCAGCATCATCGCCGCCTGGCCACCGTCCTTCAGCGTCCGCAGGAAGGCAGCAAGCCCCCGTCGCGAGCGGGCATAGGCGCGCCCGCCCACCTGTTCGATCGACTCGACGTAATGGGCGTTCATGTAGGGGTTGTTGAACGGCCGGTAGAGCCCGCCGATGTCGTAGCCCCGCTGGTTCAGCGCCGCCCGCGCCGCCTGCCAGTTGCCGAAATGCGCCGAGACGAAGACGATCGGCCGGCGGGACTTGCGCGCGGCCTCGATGGCGCTCCAGCCCGGGCCGCCGGGCTTCAGGACGGCGGTATCGCGCAACTGGTCCGTGGGCGAGTAGTTCTCGATCACCGTGCGGCCGACATTGTCGAGGCAGGCCGTCGCGATCCGGCGCCGCTCGGCCGGGCAAAGCTCGGGCAGGATCAGCGCAAGACCGTCCTCGGCGCGCCGCCGATAGCCGGCCAGCGGGCCAAGCACGCGCGCGCAGAGCCAGCCGCAGGTGACGATGCGCCGGTGCCAGGGCAGCCGGTGCATCAGCCAGATCAGGCTGCGGAAGCCGCGATCGGCCAGACGGTCGATCCAGTCTGTCCGGTCGGTCTGGGGCATTCCGGGCTCCGCTTGGACTGACGGGGCCCGAGACATGGCTCAGGCCGGCGGCGGGAGGTGCGGCGCCGTCGCGCGCACCCGTGTTTCGCGGTGCCAGACATAGACGCCGGCCCCCACGATCACAAGCGCGCCGACCGCCGTCCAGATATCGGGCAGCTCGCCGAAGAAAACGAACCCGTTGAGCGAGGCGAAGAGCACGCCGGCATAGCCGAAGGGCGCCACCACCCCCGCCTCGGCGATGCTGAGCGAGCGGATCAGCAGGAACTGCCCCAGCGCGCCCGTGGCGCCCAGCAGGAGGAACAGGCCCGCATCGCCGGCCGTGGGCGTCTGCCAGACCGGCACGACGAGAAGGCTGGCGGCGATCGTGCCGATGAAGGCGGTGTAGAGAAACGAGGTCAGCACCGGCTCGTCCCGGCCGAGGAAGCGCGTGGCAAGCCCGTAGGAGGCGTAGGCGATCCCGGCGCCCAGCGGCAGGAGGGCGGCGAGGGTGAAGACCTCCGTCCCCGGCCGGATGATGATGAGCGCGCCCACCAGCGCCGCCACGATGCCGAAGATGCGCCGCGGCCCCAGCGCCTCGCGCAGGATCAGCGCCGCGCCAAGGGTCAGGATCACGGGGTGGACATTCATCACCGCCGTCGCCTCGGCCAGCGGCATGAAGCCGAGCGCGGTGAAGAAGCAGAAGGTCGCGGCGAACAGCAGGCCCGAGCGCAGGAGTTGCAAGCCCAGATGACGCGTGCGCATCAGGGCCGGGACACGCGGCGCGAGGACCGCGAGCGCCACGGCCATCTGGCCGGCATAGCGCGCCCAGATCACCTGCATGGTCTCGTAACGCGCGCTCAGCGCCTTGGCCTGCGCATCCATGGCGGAAAACAGGAAGATCGCGCCAAGCATCAGGAGGATGCCCGACGCGACGGGCGAGAGCCGTGTCACATGCCGGTCCTAGCTGCCCGACCGTGCGGCCAGCGCCTCGAGTTGCGGGCGCAGCCAGTTCAGGTCGTAACCGCCCGCGGTGGCGCGGGCGAGGATGTCGTCGGGGCGCATCTCGCCCGCCACGCCGAGCGCCCAGACCACGGTCGAGCGATTGCCGGAGGCGCAATAGGCCACCACGGGGCCGTCTGAGCCCGCGATCGCCTCGGCCTGTTCCTCCACGTTGCTCTCGGTCAGCATGCCGCTCGTGACCGGGTTGAAGACGAAGGCGAGACCCGCGGCCTCGGCGGCGTGCTGCATCGCGGCGGCCTGCAACGGGGGCGGGTTCTCGGCATCGGGGCGGTTGCAGATCACGGTCGTGACCCCCGCTTCGGCAAGTCGCGCCATGTCGCCCGGTTCAAGCTGCGGTGCGACGGCATAGCCGTCGGCGATCTGCCGTAGGTCCATCGTTTCCATTCCCGTTCTCGTGTCCTGCCCGGGCGTCATCCGCACCCGGCGGATGCCAGACTGCCGCAAGCCGCGCCGGAGGGGAAGGGGGGCGTGGGACGACAGGGCAGGGCGTCCCCCTCCGCCCGGCGCGCCCTTGATCGAGGTCAAGGCGCCGCGCGCGGGGCGGGCGCACGCTGTACATGCCGGTTCGGGTCCGTGCGGGAGGCACGGCCGTCAGGCCCGTCTGCCCGCAGGCGCGCCCGGACCGCAGGACGATCCGAAGGAGGACCCAGATGACCGACCTCGCCAAACGGCGCACGCAGCTGACCGACCGGCTGGCGACGCTCGATGCCCGCCTGCACGAGATCGAGGACGAACTCGACAGTCATCAGTCGAAGGACTGGGAGGAGATGGCCGTCGAGCGCGAGGATGACGAGGTGCTGGAAGGTCTCGGGGTTTCCGGCCAGGAGGAGATCGCCCGCATCCGGGCTGCCCTGGCGCGGATTGAGGCCGGCGAATACGGCGTCTGCGTGACCTGCGGCGAGGACATCGCGGAGGAACGTCTGGATCTCCTGCCCGCGACGCCCTTCTGCAGGCGCTGCGCGACCTGAACCGCGGCACCCGCCTCGAGACCGAAGCGCGGACGGGAGACACATCATGAGCGATACGCCATCTCGGGACGAGATCGCCCGGTGCATCGAGGCGCTTCTGCGCACGCGCCGCACCGGTCAGGCCGTGGCGGACTATCTGGAGGAGCACAACGCCGTCGAGGCCCGCCGCAGGGACGTGGCGGATCGGCGCGCGCGACGGCTCTCGCAGTTCCGCGATGCGCAGGATGCGCAGACCGCCCTCTCGACGGGATAGCATGTGCCAAGGGGTGTAGCGGAACGTCCGCGGCGTGCCACGCGTTCACCCGATGACGTGGCAAGACAGGGAGGCAGAAAGATGTCCAAGGCCGACAAGACGACCGACACCGGCACCGTCAGCGACAGCGCCGCGACCGGCACCGCGTCCACCAGGCCCGGCGGCGCCGAGGGGAAGGAGGGCGATCATACCGAGTTGCGCCCGGCAGGCGACGCGCCGCGTCCAAGGTCCAGGCTGTTGCCGCCTGAGACAGAGGGTGAGCCCGGCGAGGACGATCCGTTCAACGACGTGCCTGTTTGAGCGCGTCATGGGTTTCGGGCGGCGCGTCCGTCGGCCCGTGTCAGGGCGACCGTCTCAGGCCATGAAAACGCCGATCACCACGCTCATCAAGCCCAGGACCGACAACAGAAGCGCGCCCATGTTGATCGACACGATCCGTGCCAGCCGGCTGCGCAGTTCCGGATCGGGCAGGCCCGCGCGCTTGGCCGAGATCGCCGCGACGATGCAGTAGCCAAGCGCGAGAAGACCCGCCACCGCAAGCACTGTTCCGATCCAGACCAACCAGACCATGCCCCAACTCCTCGTCCTGTCACCTCCTTGAAATATGGGACCGACCGCGCGCAGGCAAGAGCGCTCTCGGCTCCGGTCTTGCGGCGCGGCGGTCGGGCGGCTAATCGGGGCGCCTGACGGGAAGAAGACAGTCCCAGGGGAGCGTGACCATGATAGACGACCAGACCACCATGACCGATGAGGCGGAGGGCCGTCCGGACAGCTATCGCGTCACCGCGGACGAGCTTCGCCAGTTCATCGAGCGTTTCGAACGGCTCGAGGCCGAGAAAAAGGACATCGCCGAGCAGCAGAAGGAGGTCATGGCCGAAGCCAAGGCACGCGGCTACGACACCAAGGTGATGCGCAAGGTCATCGCGCTGCGCAAGCGCGAGCCCGACGACATCGCCGAGGAAGAGGCGGTGCTGGAGATGTACAAGGAAGCGCTCGGCATGCGCTGAGCCGAGGTTCAGCGAGCTCCGCGGAACTGTCCTGAAGGGGGCAGGCGGGATGCCGCGCCACGACCCGCGGTTCGACCCGGTTTGCGAGCGGACCTTTCGCCGCTTTCCGCGCGCGGCCCGCATCAGCCCCGCCGGAACCTCCGATTGCGACCGGATGGCGTCATCCTGCGCACCCGTTTTTCGCGGAACATCTGTGTTTGCAACCGCACCGCCGGCCGCCGCATCGTCGGCCACGGGCGGCAGCATCGCCACGCTTGCAACAGCCCCGATTGCGGCGTATCCCGGCAAAAAGCCCCTATAGCTCAGCTGGTAGAGCATCTGATTTGTAATCAGAGGGTCGGGAGTTCGAGTCTCTCTGGGGGCACCAAAGCAACCGC
>CAZGHJ010000207.1:0-5531 GCA_964525355.1 uncultured Roseicyclus sp. | reverse complement strand
ATCACCGGCTCGCGCCACGGCGCCTACGAGGATCTGCCCTTCATCGCGCCGCTCGAGGATCTCATCCGCCGGATCGCCGCGGCCGGTCGCCCGCTGGTCGGCGTGTGCTTCGGGCACCAGATCATCGCGCAGGCGCTGGGCGGGCGCGTGATCAAGTATCCCGGCGGCTGGGCGCTGGGCCTCAGGCGCTACCGGGTCGGCACTGCGGACCTGTCGCTGCACGCCTGGCACCAGGACCAGGTGGTCGAGCTTCCGCCCGGCGCGACGGTTTTGGGAACCTCCGAGATGACCGATCACGCGCTGCTGGCGATCGGAGAGCGCATCCTGACGATCCAGCCCCATCCCGAGTTCGAGCGCCCCGTGCTCGAAGGCCTGATCGAACACCGCGCAGGCGCCATCGACCCGCCGCTTGTGCAGGCGGCCGCCGACAGCCTCGGCGCCCCCAACGACAACGCGCTGCTGGCCGCGTGGATGGCCGACGTGCTCGAGGGCGCACCGGCCACGCGGCTGCCGGAGGCCCTGACGTCGGGGGCGCGTTCCGCATGAGCGCGATGGACGATCTGATCGCCCGCCTGCCCGAGATCGCCCAGCGCTATCTCGACGGCCGCAACGTGGACGAGGTGGAGTGCATCGTCGCCGACCTCGCGGGCGTGGCGCGCGGCAAGGCCATGCCGGGGCTGAAATTCGCGAACCAGGACCGGTTCTACCTGCCGAACTCGATCTTCTTCCAGACCATCACCGGCGACTGGGCCGATGCCGACACGGACGGTTTCACCGAGCCCGACATGATCCTGACGCCCGATTTCTCCACCGCGAGCCCCGCGCCCTGGACGGCCGACTGGACGCTGCAGGTGATCCACGACATCGCCCAGCAGGACGGCACGCCCGTGCCCTTCGCGCCGCGCAACGTGCTGCGCCGGGTGGTCTCGCTCTACGAGGCGCGCGGCTGGACGCCGGTGGTCGCGCCCGAGATGGAGTTCTACCTCGTCGCGCCCAACACCGACCCCGCGCGCGAGATCGAGCCGCCCATGGGGCGGTCGGGCCGCCGCGCCGCCGCGCGCCAGGCCTATTCCATGTCCGCCGTGGACGAATACGGACCCGTGATCGACGACATCTACGACTTCGCCGAGGCCCAGGGTCTGGAGATCGACGGTATCCTCCAGGAAGGCGGCGCGGGCCAGCTGGAGCTGAACCTCCGCCACGGCGACCCGGTGCGCCTGGCCGACGAGATCTTCTACTTCAAGCGCCTGATCCGCGAGGCCGCGCTGCGCCACGACTGCTACGCCACATTCATGGCCAAACCCATCGAGGGCGAGCCGGGCTCGGCCATGCATATCCACCACTCGGTCGTGGAGACGGCGACGGGGCGCAACATCTTCTCGCAGGACGACGGTTCGGAAAGCCCGGCCTTCCTGCATTTCATCGGCGGGTTGCAGCGGCACCTGCCCTCCGTCATCGCGATCCTCGCGCCCTACGTGAACAGCTATCGCCGCTACGTGCGCGACTTCGCGGCGCCCATCAACCTCGCCTGGGGGCGCGACAACCGGACCACCGGCCTGCGCGTGCCGATCTCGGACGCGGCCTCGCGCCGGGTCGAGAACCGCCTGCCGGGGATGGACACCAACCCCTATCTCGGCATCGCGGCGTCGCTTGCCTGCGGCTATCTCGGTCTTCTCGAGGAGGTCGGACCCGACGCGCCGCTGACCGGCGACGCCTATGCCGGCGACGACGCGATCCCGAAAGGCCTCGGCGATGCGCTGGCGCTCTTTGCGGCAGACAAAGCGATCGCGGAGGTGCTGGGCCCGGAATTCGCGCGGGTCTACGCCTCGGTGAAGGAACTCGAGAACAACGAGTTCCTGCAGGTGATCTCGCCCTGGGAACGCCAGCACCTTCTGCTGAACGTCTGAACCCATGGGCGCGAACCCGCTCTATCGCAACGACCGGCCGGGGGTCCATGCGCCCTCCTGGTACGCGGCAAGCCTGCCGCCCGAGCCCGGGCGCCCGGCGCTTGCGGGCGATGCCGATGTCGATGTGGCGGTCGTCGGTGCGGGCTTCACCGGGCTCTGGGCCGCGCTGACGCTGGCGCGCGCGGGGCGGCGGGTCATGGTGCTCGACGCCCACCGGGTCGGCTTCGGCGCCTCGGGGCGCAATGGCGGGCAGCTGAACATGGGCTTCAACTGGTCCCAGCGCGATCTGGAGGCGCGGATGGGCGAGGGCCGGGCCCGCGCGCTCTGGGATCTTGCGGAAGCGGCGCGCGCGCAGGTGCGCGACTTCTGCGACGCCCACGCCCCCGACGCGAGCTACCGGCCCGGCGCGGCCTTCGGCGAATACAAGGCCCGCGATGTCGACGACCTCAAGGCCGAGGCCGAGTTCCTCGAGCGCCGCTACGGCTACCGGGTCCAGGCCCTGGACCGCCCGCGCTTCGCCGACCTGGTCAAGTCGCCGCTTTATGCCGGCGGTCTTTTCGACCCCGGCGGCGGGCATGTCCAGCCGCTCGCCTATGCGCGGGCGCTGGCGCGCACGGCCGAGGCGGCCGGCGCGGTGATCCATGAACTGACCGAGGTACGCGCGATCGAAAAGGGGCCGACGTTGACGCTTCAGACGGCGCGCGGCCGCGTGACGGCGGCGCATGTGATCGTCGCGGGCAACGGCTACCTGCCCGACATCCTGCCGCAGGTGAACGCGCGTGTGATGCCGATCAACTCCTTCATCGCGGCGACCGAGCCCCTGCCCGACCGCTGGCAGGACGTGCTGGCCGAGGATATCTGCGTGGCCGACAGCCGCTTCGTCGTGAACTACTACCGCTTCAGCGCCGACAGGCGGTTCCTCTTCGGCGGCCGCGAAAGCTACGGGCTGGGCTTTCCCGCCGACATCGCCTCGGCGCTGGTCAATCGGATGGTGACGCTATTTCCCCAGTTTCAGGACGTCCAGGTCTCCCATGTCTGGGGCGGCTCGCTCGGGATCACCATGTCGCGCCTGCCCCATGTGGCGCGGATCGGGCCGAACATCCTGTCGGGCGCGGGATTCTCGGGCCACGGCGTGGCCCTCTCGGGTATGGCGGGCCGGGTCATGGCCGAGGCGGTCATGGGCCAGGAGACAGGTCTCGCGACGTTCGAAAGCCTGCCGGTGACGCGCTTTCCGGGCGGCATCCGCCTTCGCGCGCCGCTGCTGACGCTGGCCATGACCTGGTACGCCCTGCGCGACCGGCTGGGCGTCTGACGCCTGCGAATATTCGTACGAATATTCGCACCTGCGCCCCGGGCTGACGTCGCGGACCATGGGCACGGCGCCGAGGCGAAGCTTGCGAAATTTTCGTGACGCCCGCGCTCGGTGCTGGATTTGACGGCGCCGACACGTTAAGGAATTCGAAATGGGACATTCGAAAAAGGTGAAACCATGGCGCAGGCTTCAGTTTCAGGCGCTCCAACGACCGGCCCCAACGTCTACGACGCCGAACCGATCCCCGAAGCCGCCCGGGCCGAGATCGACCGGCTGCTGAGCTCGGGCGACCTGTTTCGCTACACGGCGCCCCAGGACGCGCCGGTGGCCCTGCTCGAGCGCGAGTTCGCCGACCTGATGGGCGCCAAATACGCGCTCGCCGTCTCGTCCTGCTCGGCGGCGATCTTTCTCGGCCTGCGTGCGCTGGACCTGCCCGCCGGCGCGCGGGTCCTGATCCCCGCCTTCACCTTCGCCGCCGTCCCCTCGGCCGTGGTGCACGCGAATTGCCAGCCCGTCCTCGTCGAGGTGGCCGACAATTACCGCATCGACATCGAGGATTTCCGTGCCAAGCTCGACGGTGACATCGCCGCCGTCATCATCAGCCACATGCGCGGACATACCTCGGACATGGACGCGATCATGGCCCTGTGCGAGGCGCGCGGCATCCCCGTGATCGAGGACGCCGCCCACTCGCTCGGGACACTCTGGCACGGACGCAAGATCGGCACGATCGGCGCCATCGGCTGCTTCTCGTTCCAGTCCTACAAGCTGGTGAACGCGGGCGAAGGCGGCATCCTGATCACCGACGATGCCGACCTCGTGGCCCGCGCCGTCATCATGTCCGGCGCCTACGAGCATAACTGGAAGAAGCACAAGGGCCCGGACGGACAGAACGACCCGGAACTGGCCCTCGCCTTCGCGCGGTGGCAGAATCAGCTGCCGCTCTACAACATGCGGATGCAGAACCTTTCGGCCGCGGTCATCCGCCCGCAACTGCCACATGTGGCACGCCGCGTGCGCGACGGACGGGCGAACCATGACCACGTGGCCGACCGGCTGAACACGTCGCCCTGGCTCGCGGTGCCCGATGCGCTGCCCCCCGAGGAGCGGGCGCCGGACTCCATCCAGTTCAACCTCGTGGGCATGGACAGCGACGATCTCGCCCGCGCCTTCGCCGCCGCCGCGGAGGCCCGCGGCGTGAAGGTGCAGGTCTTCGGGCTTTCGACAGACAATGCGCGCGCCTTCTGGAACTGGCACTTCATCCCCGGCGAACGTCCCGAACTGCCGCAGACCCGGGCGATGCTCATGCGCGCCTGCGACGTGCGCCTGCCCGCCCGCCTGCAGCGGCCCGATCTCGACTTCATCGCCGAGGCGCTCCTGGGCGCGGCCGAAGACGTGATGGGCGACACGATCCGCGCCTACGGCACGTGACACGGGCGCGGCCGCTGCCAGTCCGGCGGGGGCCTTACATCTTGCTGAGCTTCGACTGAAGCGCGGCGAGCTGCTGCCGGATCTCGGTCAGCTCGTCCGAACTGTCCTTGTCGGCCTCCGGCGCGGCCTCGACCACCTCTTCGCTGTCGTCACGGGACGGGCCCGACCAGGCATTGCCCATGCCGCCGGTCATCGCCTTGAAGAAGGCCTCCTGCTGGGCGCGCATCGCCTCGAAGCCGGGCATGGCGGCCATCGGGTTCATCGCGGTCATGTTCTCGACCATCTTCGACTGGCCCTGCTTGAGCATCTCGAAGGACATGGCGAGGAAGTCGGGCACCACCGATTGGGTCTGGGTCGCGTAGCTGCGCACCAGATCGGTCAGCACCGCGATGGGCAGGACGTTCTCGCCGCGGCTTTCGTGCTCTGCGATGATCTGCAGAAGGTATTGCCGCGTCAGGTCGTCGCCGGATTTGAGGTCGACGATCTTCACCTCGCGCCCCTCGCGGATGAAGCCCGCGATCGCGTCGAGGGTCACGTAATCGGAGGTCTCGGTGTTATAGAGCCTGCGGCTGGCGTAACGCTTGATCAGAAGCGGGCCGTCGCCCGTCTTGCGTGCCTTGTCCGTCGCCATGCCGCCCTCCTCTACGTTGCGGTGCAGCATGCGCGAGCCTACGCGGGTCTGTGGAAAAAGCAATGCGCTTCTGTGCCTTGACCCTCCGGACGAAGGCGGTCGGGCACAGGCCCGGAAAAGAGAAAGGGCGGGCCTTTTGCAGACCCACCCTTTCCGTTTTCATGCCGACGGGGAGGACGACGGCACAAACCTAAAGTGCGGCGCGCGATTACTTCGCGGCGGCTTTCTTGGCGACCGAGGTCACCTCGGA
>CAZGHJ010000206.1:0-5552 GCA_964525355.1 uncultured Roseicyclus sp. | reverse complement strand
AGCGCGATCTCGGTGCCGATGCCCATGCAGGTGCCGGGGATGGCGCAGGCCACGGGCTTGGCGCCCTTGAGCGTCTTGGGGTCCATGCCGGCGCGCTCGAGCTTCCTCAGGATGCGGTGGCCTTCCATGGTGAAGTCGAAGAGCGCCTGCGCGGGGTCCTCGCCCGCCTCGGCCCGGATCGTGGCCAGCGTGTTGAGGTCCATGCCCCCGGCGAAGCTGTCCTTGCCGGAGGTGATGACGATGCCCTTCACGGCGTCGTCGGCCAGCGCGGCGTCGATCAGGTGATCCACCTCGGCGAAGGCCGCGCGCGTGAGCACGTTCATCGACTTGCCCGGCACGTCCCAGGTGATGATGGCCACGCCCTCGGCGTCGACCTGCATGGTGAAGTCGCTCATGTCTTCGTCCTCTTCTCGATTTCGCGCAGTGTGGGGATCGCGGGCGAGAGCGTCAGCGTCCCGTCCTCGAGCGTGGTGGTCGTGGAGATCGCGTTGGCGACGGATTTCACGCGCCACTCCCCGTCGGTCTTGATCAGGAGGAAGCGGCTCCGGATCGGGCCGAAGCGGACCTCGTCGCCGTGCATCAGGTGGGTTTCGTGGTAGCCCAGCAACTGGTCGTCGGCGAGGAAGACCGCCGAGGAACTGGTGCTGCGGATACGGTCGGCCCCGACGCCGGCACAGATCTTCAGGAACAGGTCGAAATGTGCGCGCGTCTGGGCCGCGTCCTCGACGACCGTATCGCCCGTGTCGTCGTGCAACCGGTAGGGCAGGTGGTAATGGGCGGCGAGCCGTTCGAAGTCGCGCGTGTTCACCGCCTCGGCGATGGCGTCGATCCGCGCGCGGTAAAGCGAAAGCGCCTCGGCCTGATCGCGGGTGACGGCGGGCGGCGGGCGGTCCCAATGCGCGGCGAACAGCCCGTGCTGCGCGCGCGCGTGGTGGCCCGGGTAAAGCCCGTCCTGCAACTCGTGCTCGGCATAGGTGGATTTCCACGCCTCTCCCGCGCGGCGCAGGATCATGCGGCTGGCATAGGGCTCCACGACCTGGAGCACGCCTTGCAGCGCGTAGGTCAGGTGAAAGCCCTCGATCGTGTCGTCGTCGAGAAACCGGGCCGAGCGCGCGATGCGGTGAAAGTTGGTCACGCCCTTGCCGCGCAGCCAGTCGTGAACCCGCATGATGTCGGCGGCGAGATCGGCCGCGGTTTCCAGCACCTCGACGCCCTCGCCGGTGCGGAAGACGTACGGCAGCTGGGCATGGGTGCAATAGGCCGCGGCGGCGCCGTCGAAGACGAGCCGGGTGCTGATGTCCAGATGCGCCTGGTAGATGTCGAGGGCCTCGGTCGGGCCGGATTCGATGGGCAGCGCGGTCATGGAAGGCCTCCCGTGCTGGCGCGAAGCGGCCCGGGCCGGCGCCGCGTGACGGGTCGGTCGGACACCGTCGCGCCCGTGCCGGCGCCGCGCAGGACCTGCGCAAGGGCGGAGATGCCGCCCGCCATCGGCGCGCGCGAGGCGCGGTCGAGGAAATCCCGGTAGACCTCTCGCATTTCCACAGGCGTCGTGCCCCTCAGATGCGTTCGATGATCGTGGCCGCGCCCATGCCGCTGGCGACGCAGAGCGTGGCGAGACCCGTGCCCTTTCCGGTCCGCTCCAACTCGTCCAGCAGCGTGCCGAGGATGATCGCGCCGGTGGCGCCCAGCGGGTGGCCCATGGCGATCGCGCCGCCGTTCACGTTGACCCGGTCGTGACCCACGTCGAAGGCCTGCATGAAGCGCAGCACCACCGAGGAGAAGGCCTCGTTCACCTCGAACAGGTCGATGTCCGAGATCGCCATGCCGCTGTCGGCGAGGATCTTCTGCGTGGCGGGCACGGGGCCGGTGAGCATGATCGTGGGGTCGGTGCCGATCTTGGCGGTGGCGCGGATGCGGGCGCGGGGCCTCAGCCCGCGGGCCTCGCCGAAGGCCTTGTTGCCGACGAGAAGGGCCGCGGCGCCATCGACGATGCCGCTGGAATTGCCGGCGTGATGGATGTGCTCGATCCGCTCCAGATGCGGGTATTTCATCAGCGCCACCGCGTCGAAGCCGGGCATGGTCTCGCCCATGTCCTTGAAGGAGGGCTTGAGCGCGCCGAGCGTCTGCATGTCGGTACCGGGGCGGATGGTCTCGTCCCGGTCGAGGATCGTCAGGCCGTTGATGTCGGTCACCGGCACGACGGAGCGGGCGAAACGCTCCTCCTGCCAGGCCTGCGCCGCGCGTTTCTGGCTTTCGACGGCGAGCGCGTCGGCGTCGTCGCGGGAAAACCCGTATTCGGTGGCGATGATGTCGGCGGCGATGCCCTGGGGCACGAAGTATTTTTCCATGGCGATGGAAGGATCGACGGCGATGGCCGCCCCGTCCGAGCCCATGGCCACGCGGCCCATCATCTCGACGCCGCCCGCGATATAGGCCGCGCCCGCGCCCGCGCGCACCTGGTTGGCGGCGAGGTTGACCGCCTCGAGACCGGAGGCGCAGAAGCGGTTGATGGCGAGGCCGGGAACGCGGTCGTCGAGATCGGAGGCCAGCACGGCCGTCCGCGCGAGGCAGCCGCCCTGTTCGCCCACCTGCGTGGCATTGCCCCAGATCACGTCCTCGACCGCGTGGCCCTCCAGGTGGTTGCGCGCCTTCAGGGCGTTGAGCGTGAAGGCCGAGAGCCGCGCGGCGGTGACCTCCTGCAGCGCGCCGTCCTTGCGGCCCTTGCCGCGGGGGGTGCGGATGGCGTCGTAGATATAGGCGTCGGTCATGGGGGACAGTCCTCTGGTCAGGTCGTCAGTTCGCGCGCGGCGGAAAGGCGCGCTCCATCAGGTCGTAGGGGTGGGCCCAGCCGGGCGTGGCCGCGATGCGGGTCAGCCAGGCGTCGATGGCGGGGTAGGCGGTGCGCTCGAAGGTGAAGGGCTCGGGGTAGTAGAGGTAGCCGCAACAGGAGATATCGGCGCAGGTGAGCGTGTCGCCCACGAGCCAGTCGCGGGTGGCGAGTTCCCCCTCCAGCACGAGGAGCGCGGCCTTCAGACGCCCGGCGAGAAACCCGGTCACCTCGGGGACACGTTTCTCCTCGGGCAGGAAGTTCATCATGAAGCGCAGCGGCCCGGCGACGCCCGACACCTTCTGGTTGTCGAAGATCGTCCAGCGCAGGATCTCGCGCCGCGTGGCGGGGGTGGCGTCGCCGCAGAGTGCGCCCGTCTCGTCCATGATCCAGGCCTGGATCACGCCCGACTGGGTCAGGATCTGACTGTCGGCGGTCTCGAGCACCGGCACCTCGCCCATGGGGTTCAGCGCGCGAAACGCCGGGCTCCGCGCCGCGCCGTTGAAGAAGTCCACGAAGCGGGGGCTCCAGTCGAGGCCCGCCAGTTCCAGCGCCAGGGCCGCCTTGTAGGCGTTGCCGGACTCGCCGAAGCAATGGAGGCTATGGGTCATCCGCGGCCTCCGCGACGGGTGATCGCGCCTCGTGTCATCGGCCGGCCATCGGGGGTTTCGCACCCCCGAACCCCCGCGCCGTATTTCCGACAAGAAGAAGGCAGGCCCGAACCTTTCGTTAACCATGCTCTGTCAGCATGGGCGTGCGGTACAGGCTGCCGAGCCGATGACCGCACAAGGAGAAGGCGCGCCCGCCCCGAAGTGCAGCGCCCCGCGGCGATCCGGAGGCCAAGGGGAACACTCGGCGGGGCGGCGCGCTGACCCTGCTTCCTTCTTCTTGTTCCAAATACGGAAAATCCCACGTCGTCCTCCCGCGAGTGCGTCTAGCGTTTTCGCTCGTCCAGTTCCGCATTGAAGAGCCGGATGCGCGCGACGAATTTCTCCTCGTTGATCACGCTGCCCCAGTTCTCGAACAGGAACGACAGGAACTCGCCCTCGTCCAGCCCCGCCTCGCCCGCGAGCCGGCGCAGGCGGCGGAAGCCGTCCTCGCTCATGGCGATGTTGGGCCGGCGGGTCAGGCGCAGGCGTCTTGTCATCCGTGATCCTCCCGCGGGGTGGGTGTCGCCGGCCGGTCCGTCGCGCGGACGAACGGCACCTGCGCCACCGTGCCCGGCGCCGTGCCATGGCGCATCGGGGCGCATGGGCGTCGGCCCGCGACTGCGGGGATCTGGACCCGCGCCCGGGCCATCAGAAACTGGCCGCGTCGAGCGCCATGACCGTGTCGCCGCCTGCCTGGATGCGCGCCAGGTGGGTCGCCGTGACGGGCAGCGTGCGGGCCATGTAGAAGCGCGCCGTGGCGAGCTTGGTCTCGTGGAAGACCGGGTCGTCGGTGCCCGCCGCCAGGGCCTGAAGCGAGGTCTTCGCCATCCGCGCCCACATCAGGCCGAGGCAGACATGGCCGAAGAGGTGCATGAAGTCGGTCGAGCCCGCCAGCGCGTTGTTGGGGTTCTTCATGCCCTCGGACATGAAATACATCCCCGCCGCCTGGAGATCCTTGGAGGCGCGTTTCAGGGGCTCGGAAAACTCGGCCATGCCGTCGGTTTCGGCGCTCTCCTTGATGAAATCCTTCACCAGGTCGAAGAAGGCCATGACGTGTCTGCCGCCGTCCGAGCCCAGCTTGCGGCCCACGAGGTCCAGCGCCTGCACGCCGTTGGCGCCCTCGTAGATCATCGCGATCCGCGCGTCGCGGGTGAATTGCGACATGCCCCATTCCTCGATGTAGCCGTGCCCTCCATAGACCTGCTGGGCCTGCACGGTCATGTCGTAGCCCTTGTCCGTGAGGAAGCCCTTGATCACCGGGGTCAGGAGCGAGATCAGCCCGTCGGCATCCGCGTCGCCCTCGCGGTGCGCGCGGTCGATCAGGACCGAACCCCACAGGAGAAACGCGCGCGCGCCCTCGACGAAGCTTTTCTGCTCCATCAGGTTGCGGCGGATGTCGGGGTGCACGATCAGCGGATCGGCCGGCCCCTCGGGGTTCTTGGGGCCGGTCACGTCGCGGCCCTGGAGCCGGTCCTTGGCGTAGGCCAGCGCGTTCTGGAACGCGACCTCGGCCTGGGCCACGCCCTGCATGCCGACGCCGAGCCGCGCCTCGTTCATCATGGTGAACATCGCGCGCATGCCCTTGTGCGCCTCACCCAGCAGGTAGCCCGTGGCCTCGTCGTAATTCATCACGCAGGTGGCGTTGCCGTGGATGCCCATCTTCTCCTCGAGCTTGCCGCAGGAGACGCCGTTGCGGGGCCCGAGGCTGCCGTCCTCGTTCACGAGAAACTTGGGCACGATGAAGAGCGAGACGCCCTTGATGCCCTCGGGGCCGCCGGGGATCTTCGCCAGAACCAGGTGCACGATGTTCTCGGCCATGTCGTGATCGCCGGCCGAGATGAAGATCTTCTGGCCGGTGACACTGTAGGTGCCGTCCTCCTGCGGCACGGCCTTCGTGCGCATCAGGCCCAGATCCGTGCCGCAATGGGGCTCGGTCAGGTTCATGGTGCCGGTCCAGTCGCAGGAGACCATCTTCGGCAGCCATTTCGCCTTCTGCGCCTCGGTGCCATGGGCGATGATCGTCGAGGCCGCGCCGTGGGTCAGGCCCTGGTACATGGTGAAGGCCTGGTTGGCGG
>CAZGHJ010000205.1:0-5553 GCA_964525355.1 uncultured Roseicyclus sp. | reverse complement strand
GCGCCGCCGTGTCGTCCTGCACGCCGGACAGGCGCATGGAGATCCAGAGCGCCAGCCGGTCCGGGCCAACGCGATCACCTGCAAACCAGCTCAGATCGGCTGCCTCGATCAGAGCCAGCCTGTGCCGCCAGCCCTCCGGGCCTCGCTTCAGCCGCTCGTCCAGCGCGCCAAGCCGGCCCGCGACGCGGGCGAGACGCGCGGCAGCGGCCGCCTCGATCTTCCGCCAGTCGTCGATAGCCGCGGTTTCGCGAGGCTCCGCCCGTGGCCCGGGCGGCAGATGGTCGGGTTCCTCTTCGATCGGCCCGGGCAGGAACCAAAGGTCGGCCTCGGATGTCTCCTCGATCTCTTCGACACCAAAGAGGGGGTCGTCAAAATCATCATTCCTTGTGGGCCCTTGAGGCTTCATATGCGCAAAATACAATGCTTATGCGGATTGCCCAAGGGTTTTGTTGGGGGCGTCCGTACCCCTTTACATAGCACGCGCGGGCGAGGGGCGGCGAGACCTCTCTGGTCGCGTTCAGCGTAAGGAAACCAAGGGTTTTGCGACGAGTAGCGCCTCAGAGAGTGTCCTTGCATGCGTTAATAAACGGTCGTTTCATGGGAGCATACTAAATTGTATATAGCCGCTTCAAAGCTTGAAGCGAAGGCGCAACGACTGTATTTGGCCAGATAGTTGGACAGGAGTGTGCCGATGTGGAGCCTTCACGACGCCAAAAACCGCTTCAGCGCCGTTGTCGCCGATGCAATGGCTGGGCGGCCCCAGCACGTCAGCCGCAGGGGAAAGCCCGCCGTTGTCGTCCTCTCGGAAGCCGATTATCGGCAGCTTGTGTCGGCGGCCCAGGCCGCGCGCGAGAGCTTTGCCGACCATCTGCGGGCTTTCCCCGGCAGCCAGACGCCCGGAAGCAGGCCGCTGGCGCGGCCGCGTGATGTCGATCTGTGATCTGGCTGCTCGATACGAATGTCCTGTCGGCGCTGCGCTGTCCGGATCGCACGGCTTCTGTTGCAGCCTGGATCGAGGCACAGGAGGCGTCGGATCTTTTCCTGTCGGTCATCACGCTGGGTGAGATCGAACGCGGCATCGAGCTTCAGGAACCACGCAATCCCGGTTTTGCAGGCGACTTGCGCGCGTGGATGGACCGGACCGAGCTTCTGTTCGCTGACCGTATCCTTCCCTTCGACCCGGCGTCGGCGCGGGTCTGGGGGCGGCTATCGGCTCAGCTTGGCCACCCGGGCGCGGACCTGATGATCGCGGCCACAGCCCTCGTGCATGGCGCGACGGTGGTCACGGGTAATGTCGACGACTTTGCCCCCACCGGCGTTCCAGTTCTGAACCCTTTCTGATGCTGATCGGTTATGCCCGCGTTTCAACCGAGGATCAGACCCCCCTGCCCCAGTCGCAGGCCCTGAAATCCGCAGGCTGTACGGAGATCTTCGAAGAGCACGCTTCGGGCGGAAACCGCGCGCGTCCCGTGCTGGCCCGCGTGCTGGAGCGGATCGGCAAGGGCGATACGCTGGTGGTTGTGCGCATCGACCGTCTGGCGCGGTCGCTGTCGCATCTGCTGGAGGTGATCGAGCAACTCGAGGCCAAGGGCGCGTTCTTCAGGTCTCTACAGGATCCCATCGATACGGCCTCTCCGCAGGGCAAGTTCACGTTGCAGGTGCTGGGCGCGGCAGCCGAATTCGAGCGCGCCCTGATCCGGGAACGCACCAAGGCAGGGCTGGCGAGCGCAAGAACCAAAGGCCGGGTTGGAGGCAATCCGGGCCTGCGCGACCGGGACCCGGCGGCGTTGCGCAAGGTACGGCTGGCGCGACAGAATAGTTACATGGAGCGGCTAAACGGGACGGCGCAGGACTGGGTGCCCCATGTGCGCCGCCTGCGTCCCGACATGGCCTGGGAGGATGTGCTCCGGATCATCAACAGCCCGCTCCCCCGCGAGCGCCAGTGGACGCAAAGCCGGCTCCTGCGCGCCGTGAAAGCCTACGTGCGCGACGGCTTTTTGCCGAAAACCGTTTTGGCGCGCGCCAGGCGACGTGAAACCGACGACCGCCTGCCCGCCATTGTCGCCGGCATCAAGGGCGCGGATCCCGACATCACGCTTCAGGCCATCTGCAACCGCCTGGAGGCGATGCGTGAACGCACGCCCCGGGGTCGGACAAGCTGGCAGCCCTCGTCCGTGAAGATGCTTCTGGAGCGCGCCGAGCGGCTGGGGCTGCTCGAGTAACCCGAGCGACCTTGCGGGTCCTCGACGACATGGACGGACTACAAGGCGGCGGCCAGCCCGGAGCTCAGAAGCTGTCCGCTCATGCAAAAGGGTTGACGATGCGAAGCTGGCCTTCCACCAGCAAGCCATCTTGCATGTCCTCACTCCAGAGCGTGGTACAGCCCGCAACCAAAGCGCTTGCCACGATCATTGCATCGTAGATTGAGAAGCCGTAGCGTTCCGCCAAGGCGCGGCCGACGTCATGGGTCTGCACTGTCAGATCTTCGACGGAGCACAATGCGCGCACGCCTGCGAGAAACGCCCCCGTCTCTTCCCAACTGAGCCCGGCTTTCCGCCGGCAGTTAACCAGCGCCTCGTTCAGGACCTGGACGCTGATCCGGGGCTCCTGCCCCAGGATGGCTTCTGCCCGATCGGCCTTCGGGCCGTCGTCGAGCAGGTAGAGGACAACATTCGTGTCCGCGAACTCAGCGCTCATGCGCAGCGTCGCGGCTCAAGCGGTCCTCAGAAGGCAGCTTGCCGCGGAAGCGCCGCAAGCCGGTCAGCACCTCGTCCGCACGCGCGAGGCGTCGCACCCTCACTTGGCCGTCGTCCTTGACCAAGTCGATCTGATCGCCTTCCTTCAAGCCAAGTTCGCGGACAAGCTCCGCCGGCAGACGGACGGCAAGCGAGTTGCCCCATTTTGCGACCTGCATTGTGGCCTCCTGGGCGGATATACGCGGAATAATGTATATCATGCTGGCTGCATGGGCAAGCCTGTCCGCGAGTGCGGGCTACTCTTGTGCGTCACGCAGAGGCTGACACTAGATTTAGAAAGGGCTTGCGCGAATCCGAGGGTCTGCGACATAGTCTCGAAAATTACCGCATAGTGGCGCAAAAAACGCGCCCAAATCGAGCAAGGCATGGCAGAGGCAGACACGGATCTAGACATCGCGATCGGCCAATATGCCGAGCTTCTCGCGTCAAACCTTCATGCGCAGCGTACTGCACACTTCCATCCCCATGCGAAGAAAGTGATGCGCAGCCTGACGAGCGGGGAGGCGGCCGAGCTTCTCGGTATCGATCACACATACCTTCGCAAGCTTCATCGCGAGGGCAAGATCACGGAAGTCGAGACGACGGCCGGTAGTCATCGGCGCTACACTCTCGATGACATCTGGGACATCAGGCGGAGCCTTGAAGCGAATGCCAAGAAGCCCGGAGCCTACATGCCTGGCCGCCGTGACGGCGACGAGTTGCAGATCATCTCTGTCGTCAACTTCAAGGGTGGTTCGGGAAAGACCACGACATCTGCTCATCTTGCACAAAGGCTCGCCCTGAAGGGCTACAGGGTGTTGGCTATCGATCTGGATCCGCAGGCGTCACTCTCCGCGTTACATGGAATCCAACCCGAACTGGACCTCCTGGAGGGCGGGACGCTCTACGATGCGGTTCGGTATGACGACCCCATCCCGATCCCGGATGTGATCAGAAAGACGTATATCCGCGGCCTCGATCTCATCCCGGGCAACCTCGAACTCATGGAGTTCGAGCACGAGACGCCCGCAGCAATCCAGCGTGGCGGCGCGCGCGCTTTCTTTGCCAGGGTTCGTGACGCGCTTGATAGCGTCGAAGCTGACTACGATGTGGTCGTGATCGACTGCCCGCCGCAACTGGGCTTCCTGACCATGTCCGCTCTGTCGGCATCATCAGGTGTCCTGGTCACCGTCCATCCGCAGATGCTCGATCTCATGTCCATGTCGCAGTTCCTCCGCATGACGGCCGATCTGCTTGGGGTCATACGTGATGCAGGCGCAAACCTCCGCTTCGACTGGCTCCGTTTTCTGCCTACCCGCTACAAGGTGGGCGATGCGCCGCAGACTGAGGTCATCGCATTCATTCGCGGGCTCTTCGGCCGTTCCGTGCTGACCAATCACATGGTCGAGTCGACAGCCATTTCCGATGCGGGGCTCACCAAGCAGACCATCTACGAGGCTGATCGGAAGGACTTCACACGCCAGACCTTTGATCGCGCAATCGAGTCCATGAATGCTGTCAACGACGAGATCGCCACGATCATCCAGAGCACATGGGGGCGCAATGGCTCGAACGCCTAAACTCGGATTGCCCTTGCAGACATTGCGTAATGCCCCCGACGCTCTTGCCGGGCGCCGGCTGCGCGGCGGTATTGTCGAGATCGAGCCAGACAGCATTGAAACTGCGGGCAGGCTTGCCGATCGCCTGCAGATCGAGATCGCTGACCTGAAAGCATCGATTTCCAGGAATGGTCAGCGGGTGCCCATCCTTGTGCGACCCCTCGAGGAGGATCGCTACAGCCTCGTTTATGGCCGACGCAGGCTGGAAGCTTGCCGAGAACTTGGGATCAAGGCCCGCGCCATCGTCACAGAGGTGGATGGCGATCAAGCGGTCAGGGATCAGCTTCTCGAGAACCAGGAACGGCGGGACTTGAGCTTTATCGAGCGGGCCCTTGTGGCGTCAGCCTTGATCGATGGCGATCATCTGGGAGAGGCCGAGCGCACCAACAAGGGTATCGCCGAAGTCCTCAATCTGACCGAGGCGGGTGTATCGCAGTTGTTAAGCGTTGTTCGCGCCGTCGGCGAGGAGCTTGTCCTAGCGATCGGCCCTGCCCCTGGCATCGGCCGGCCACGCTGGGAAGAACTCAAGAAGGCCTTGGCGGCTTCTGACGTGGACCATGATCGTCTGGCGGTTGTGGCGACGGAGGCCAAGTCTTCCCGTCTTGGTGGGGCCAACGAAAAGTCTGATGCAGCGTTTTTGGCGGTTCTCGCCGCTGCCGGGCAGTCGAGGCAACATCCATCTCAGTCGAAGCCCCGCAGGGCGCCTGGTATGGTGATCCCCGGCGTTGGAACTGCGACAGTCACCACCGGGCGCCACGGCAAACAGCTCAAGCTCGACTTGAAAACCGATGAAGCGGATTTTGTTGGATGGCTCGAGGGGCAAGCCCCACACTTGATCGCTGAGCTTCACGAGCGCTGGAGGCGTTCGGAAAGCTGAGCGTATTTCGCTGCCGGGCCACCAGGCGCCACGCATGTATCCCTAACACGTTCTGCGAGTCCCAGATGTTCGGGCAGCACCGCTTCAAGCGGCGTGGTGTGGCCGCATCGTACGCTGCGCAGGCCTCAGACCATCATGCTCGGCCTCGTGTAGGGTCACATCGACGGCAGTGCGGCCATCGCGCCGGCGGGCCGATGGTAATGGTCCAGAACGGCCGTCAGGTCCTCACTTAACAGCTGTTAAGTCACGGTCAGATGCGCGGGGGCTACCGCGACTTAACAGCTGTTAAGCCGCCTGTGACGGTCAGGCGGCATTGGAGAGG
>CAZGHJ010000204.1:3716-5559 GCA_964525355.1 uncultured Roseicyclus sp. | reverse complement strand
CTGGAAAAGCGGCTGGAGCACATCAAGACGCCGATGAGCCTGTCGATCATCGGCTGCGTCGTGAACGGTCCCGGCGAGGCGCTGATGACCGATGTGGGCTTTACCGGCGGCGGCGCCGGGTCCGGCATGGTCTACCTGGCGGGCAAGCAGAGCCACAAGATGTCGAACGACCAGATGATCGACCATATCGTGGAGCAGGTGGAAAAGAAGGCCGCCGAACTCGAGGCCGCGCGCGCGGCGGAGGTTCAGGCCGCGGAATGACGCGGAGCGGCTGCGCCGCGTTGTCCCTGTCTCGCCACGCGCCTTCTGGGCGCATGGCTCGGGCCTGGGGCGCCGCGCCGCCCGTCCGGTCTTTGCCAGGGTAACATGACGGTGGTTCGGGGAGGGACGCCATGGGACTGATCGTGGATCTGCCGCGGAACGAGGCGGGGATTGCCACGGCGCTCGACCTGTTGCGTCAGAGGTTTGGCGCCGATCGGGTGGAGATGGGGCAGGCGCTGCGCGACCAGCATGCACACACCACCACGTGGCTTCGCACGCAGGCGCCGGACGCGGTGCTGTTCCCGGGTTCGACCCAGGAGGTGCAGGAGGTCGTGCGCATCTGTGCCGCCCACCGCGTGCCGATCGTGCCCTTCGGGACGGGGACCTCCCTGGAAGGCCATGTGAACGCGCCGGCGGGGGGGATCAGCCTCGATTTCTCGCGCATGGACCGGGTGCTGGAGGTCCATGCCGAGGACATGGATGCGGTGGTGCAACCGGGCGTCACGCGAAAGGCGCTCAATGCGCATCTGCGGGACACGGGCCTGTTCTTTCCGGTCGATCCCGGCGCGGATGCCTCGCTGGGCGGCATGGCGGCGACGCGCGCCTCGGGCACCAACGCGGTGCGCTACGGGACCATGAAGGACAACGTGCTGGCGCTGAAGGCGGTGCTGCCCTCGGGCGAGGTCCTCGTGACGGGGGGCCGGGCGCGCAAGTCCTCGGCCGGCTACGACCTGACGCGGCTCATCGTGGGCTCGGAGGGGACGCTCGGGATCATCACCGAACTGACGCTGCGTCTGCAGGGCATTCCCGAGGCGATCTCGGCGGCCACCTGTTCCTTCCCCAGCGTCGGCGCGGCCTGCGACGCGGTGATCGCGACGATCCAGTACGGGCTGCCGGTGGCGCGGATCGAGCTTCTGGATGCGCTTCAGGTGCGGGCCGTCAACGCCTATTCGAAGCTCGACCTGCCGGAGACGCCGCTTCTCCTGCTGGAGTTCCATGGCAGCGAGACCGGCGTTGCCGAGCAGGCCGAGGCCTTCGGCGAGATCGCCGGCGAGCATGGCGGGCACGGCTTTGCCTTCACCACGCGGGAGGAGGAGCGCACCCGGCTGTGGCAGGCGCGGCACGATGCCTACTGGGCGGCCCTGCAACTCAGGCCCGGGGCCAGGGCGATCGCCACGGATGTCTGCGTGCCGGTCTCGCGGCTGGCCGACTGCGTGACCGCGGCTCAGGATAAGACGGCCGAAATGGGGTTCACGGCCCCGATCGTGGGCCATGTGGGCGACGGGAACTTCCACGTGACGCTCCTGATCGACATGGAGGATGGGGCCGAGGTCGCGCGCGCGGAGAGCTTCATCGGCTGGCTGAACGAGCTTGCGATCTCGATGGGCGGAACCTGCACCGGCGAGCACGGGATCGGGCAGGGCAAGGCGGGATATCTCGAGGCCGAGCTGGGCGCGCCGGCGATGGACGTGATGGCCGCGATCAAGGCGGGCATCGACCCGCTCAACATCTTCAATCCGGGCAAGCTGCGCCTGCCGGTCTAGGCGCCGCGCGCCAGCACGTGCCAGGCATGGCCGTCGAA